>JAOPXM010000205.1 GCA_025965125.1 Nocardioides sp. | reverse complement strand
CCACCAACGCGATCGGGCGGACCGCGACCGGCGAGATGTTGCGGCTCGTGCTGCCCGTGCCGTTGTCGTTGTCCGTCACCGTGAGGGTCACGACGTACGGGCCGCCGGCGGCGTAGGTGTGGTTCGGCGACACACCTGTCGTGGTGTCGGTCCCACCGTCGCCGAAGTCCCAGGCGTACGACGTGACGCTGCCGTCGCTGTCTCCGGACGCGTTCGCGTCGAAGCTGCAGCTGAGGAACGTGCAGCTCGCCGTGAACGACGCCGTCGGCGAAGCGTTGTTGCGCACCACCGAGACCGGGATGACGACCGATCCCGGAGTCCCTTCGTCGTCGGTCACCGTCAGCGTGACGTCGCGGGACCCGGAGGTCAGGAAGTCATGGCCAGCGGTCGCGCCGACGGCGGTGCCGCCGTCACCGAAGTCCCACGCGTACGAGACCACGGAACCGTCGGGGTCGCTCGAGCTGGTGCCGTCGAAGTCGCAGTCCGTGCCGTCGCAGGTGTAGGTGAACGCCGCCGTCGGGGCCTGGTTCGCCTCGATCGTGCGCAGGATGATCGACCAGCTCGTCGCGTTGTTGGTGGCGGTGTCCGCAGTGGCCACGAGGCCGCCGTACTGGCCCGTCGGCACCGCGCCGTTGGAGTCGGCCAGCGAGCTGCAGACGTGACCCGTGCCGGTGCTGCAGAGGGCGTGGCGGCCGGTCACCGAGCCGGGGAGCGCGAAGCCGGTCGTCGTGGAGGTCTTGTCTGCCCAGTACGACACGACCCACGAGCCGGCGGGCGCGTCGACGACCGGCGTCGCGTGGCCGGCTCGAGTCACCGTCTCGGCGAAGTCGGCGTAGACGATGGATCCGGCGCGCACGCCCGAGTAGTCGGCCACGGTCATCGTGTACTTGGCGGCCGCGTCCAGGGTCACGATGACCTTCTTGTTCGCGTCGTCCGCGGTGGCGGTCTTGGTGTAGACCCGCGTCTGCATGCTGCCGGACGTGGTGGTGCCGAGCACGGTCCAGCCGGTCACCCCGGTCGGGTCGGAGAGCACCCGGGTGCTGGCGTTCAGAGTCAGCACCATGACCATTCGATCGCCGGCCGAGATCGTGGGCGGCGTCGTCACATTGGGGGTCGTGACGTTGCCCTGGTTGACCGCACCGCCGACGTAGGACACGGTGCTGGCCACCGGTGCGCCCACCACGACCTGCGTCGAGGAGGCATCGTCGGTTGCCGCCTGGTTGTCGGTGACGACCAGCGAGATGGTGTAGGTGCCCGGGTCCTGGTAGACGTGGTTCGCTGTGCTTCCGGTGCCGGTGGCGCCGTCACCGAAGTCCCACGCGTAGCTGTCGACGGTTCCGTCGCTGTCCGTCGACGTGGTGGCGTCGAAGTCGCAGGCGAGGAAGGTGCACGTCGTGGTGAAGGCAGCGTTCGGCGGCACATTGGGCTTCACGACGGACACCTGATGGGTGACCGACGTGGTGAGCCCACCGTCGTCGGTGACGGAGAGCGTGACGTCGTACGTCCCGGTCGCCAGGTAGTCCTTCTGCGGCATGGCGCTGCCTGCCTCGTCGCCGTCGCCGAAGGTCCACTCGTAGGACTGGATGGTCCCGTCGGTGTCCGTCGACCCGGTCCCGTCGAAGTTGCACGAGATGCCGCTGCAGTCCCAGGTGAAGGCGGCCGAAGGCGCGGCGTTGGGCAGCACCGACGCGAGGAACAACGCCTTGCCGCGCCAGTCCGTCGTGGTGTCGGCCACGGTCGACGTGCCGGCTGGCGCGCCGTTGACGAAGCCGATCCTGAGCAGTTGTCCGTTGGTCGAGTTGACGACGTACAGGTTTGTCCCGTTGAGGAACATCCCCTTGGTGCTGCTCCACGTGACGTTGCCGCCGGCCACGGTGTTCTCGATGCCGCCGACGATGCCGCTGTCGGGGGAGAACCAGCGCCAGTACAGGGAGTTCAGGCCGGTGCGGGTGTAGTAGATCCGGCCGTTGGAGTAGAACATCCCGGTGATCGTGCTCAGCTGGCTGTACCAGGTCGGCAGCACGCCGACGTAGGTCTGGCCGGCCGGGCCGCTGCCGGTCTCGACGGTGTTCCAGAGCGGGTCGATGTACGGGTTCACCTGGGTCGCGGCACCGAAGCTCACGCCGTCGAACGAGCGGCGGTACAAGAACGCGTCGGTCTGGCCGTAGAACAGCGTCCGGCCGATCATCACGGCGCCGCGGACGTTGGTCCAGTCGAAGTTCGAGGTCGCCGTCAGGGTCTGCGAGTTGACGGTCGTGCCGTCATACCTGACCACGTTGGCCGCCGTGGCGTTCGGCAGGCTGGAGGTCCTGACGATCTCGATCGCGTTCACCAACGGGTTGTTGCCACTAGGGAGGTGGGCGAAGTCGACGTTGACGGTGCCGTCGCTGGTGATGTCGAAGGCCTTCATGATGCCGCGGTTGTTGCCTCCGGCGTCAGCTGCGAGGTCGTAGTTCGAGAGCTTCGCGACGCCGTCGATGGTGACGTTGAACTTGTGAGCCGGGATGACGAACGTGCCCCGGTTGGCCATGTAGAGCCGCACCTGGACCTGCTGGCCCACGGGGACCGGGAGCGACCACTGCATCTCGTTGCCGCCGGTGGGGTCGTTGCGCTCGGTGTTGAAGACCGTGATCGGTGTCGACGCCGGCACGTTGACGGTCCCGGTGACGTTGCTGCTGTACGACGCGACCGCCCCACCCGTGTTGTGCAGTGCACTCGGCGCGGCGCTGGTGTCCACCGCCCAGTCCGGGCCGCCGTCGGTGGCGGCGATGCTCGCGCCACCCGCGTTGACCCGGTAGAGCACGGTGGCGTTCGAGTTGGGCGACGCTATGTAGACGTTGCCGGGAAGCGAGCCGGAGTTCTTGGACGCGGTGTTGGAGCCCTCGCTGTAGGGGAAGAACGCGATCCGGGGACGCTGGTAGCGGCGGTCGCCGATCCAGTCGGTGTCGCTGACGACCCAGACGCCGGCGTCGGTCTCGTAGATCTCATACGCCGCCTCGCCCCGCGGGTTGCGGCCGGCGTTCCACTTCAGCGGGATGCCGCTCTGCGGGTCCAGCGCCACCAGTCCTGGCCGCGGGACAGCACCCTGGGCAGCACGGTCGGAGCCGTTGGGGTTGTTCATCCAGCGCTGGTGCCCGCCGACGTAGACGGCCGACTGGGTGACCTCGACGCCCCAGAGGGTGTCGCCGCCGGACGTGTCGGTCCAGGTCGGGGTGAGTGCGGTGCCGGCGGCGTACGTCTCGAAGCGCGCAGCGGTGTCACACAGCGTGCCGCTGTGCGGGCCGCCGGTGCTGGCGACCACGAAGAACGACCCGTCGGGGGACATCTCGACGTCGCGCATGTAGCTGTCGAAGGCGGTGGGAGAGCAGATCGGCGTGTAGAGCGTGGTGTTCCAGGTCGTCGACACGGTGGCGTTTGCGCCGGTCAGGTCGATCATCACGATCTGGTCGCGGGCCAGGCCGCCGACGGTGCGGAAGTTCCCGGTCACGATGAGGCGGTCGCCCGCGGGTGTGACCCCTGACTCGCGTGGCCCGATCGGCGCCTTCGCGCCCGAGCCCGTGTTGTGATGCTGTGCGACCGTGAGGTCCATAAAGGGGTCCAGGGCGCCGGTCGTGGCGTTGAGCGTGGCCAGCTGACCGTGGGGGCCTGCGCCGATCGTGGTGAAGAACCCGCCGATGAACAGCCGGTTGTTCGGCAGCAGCTCCATCGTCTCGATGCCCCCGCCGGTCGACGGCGCCTTGAACGACGTCACGGCCTGACCGGTGTTGACGTTGATCAGCTGGAGGTGGTTCGGGCCCTTGCCGTTGATCTTGGTGAAGTCACCCGCGACGTACACCGTGTCGGCCGTTGGGCCGGGCAGCAGCTGCTGCACCTGACCGTCGACAGTGGGGTTGAAGGTCTGGCTCACCAGACCGGTGGTCGCATCGAACGCGAAGAGGTTCTGCCGGGAGTACGGTGTGCCGTTCATCGGGTCGGCCACCTGGGTGAACAGGCCGCCGGCGATCATCACGTTTCCGACCTGGATGACCTTGGTGACCTCGCCGTCGAGCACCCACGGTGTCTTCTTGGTGGGGACATCGCCGGGCATCCGGTCGGCGGCCGGCGGGACCACCGGGGCATCAGCCGCAGGAGCAGCCGCAACTGCGGCGGCTGCTCCCGCGTCGGCGTAGGTGGTCCCGAGAACAAGGATCGAGATGGTCAGTGCAAGGCCCGAGACAGTGGCGAGGATCTGTCGTAGCTGCACGGTGTCTCCAGGCTGTGAAGGAGCAGGGCCAGTTCCCGGAGCGTCAGGTCGGGATTCCGAGTTCATCTGAGACCACTGACGACGACGGTGGGAGATACCCGAGCGGGTCTGACCAGAATTGGGGACGCAGAAGTCGACTACCCGGTTCCGGGCTTGATCGTCGTGGCAGGGGCCACTCGCCACCCGCCGGGGCGGTACGACGGATTCTCGACCTGGGCGACCGTGGGCGAGCCGAACATGGGCAGCCCGGTGGTGCGGCGCACGACCCCCCAGACCAGGGGCACCAGCGCCAGCATGGCCACCCCCACGAGGCCGATGAGGAGCGGGTGGGTGTCGTCCTCGCCCGCACCCAGCGGCGCCCAGCCCGCCTTGTCCAGGAGCGCTACCCCCGACATCGTGAGCACCACCACGATGCCGCGTCGGATGATCGACTGAGGCACCCGGGGCGCGATCAGGCTGCCGAGAATCGTGCCGGGGAGGGAGCCGGCGATCAGGGGGATGGTGACGGCCCAGTCGAGCCCGTGCAGCGCGATGTTGGAGATCGCAGCCGCGAGCACCAGCGGGACGGCCTGGACCAGGTCGGTGCCGACCAGCCGCACCGCCGAGAGCCCGGGGTAGAGCATCAGCAGGGCGATCATGATGACGGAGCCGGAGCCGACGCTGGTGATGCCGACCAGCAGCCCGCCGACGGCGCCGACGAGCAGCGTGGGGAGAGGCCGGACGGTCGGGGTGTCATCGTCCGTGTGGTTCCCGCTGCGCATCCGCAGCAGGTTGACGTAGAGGCGAAGCGCGTAGGTGACCGCCGCAAAGAGCAGTGCGAAGCCGATGCAGAGCTTGAGCGTCCGGTCGAGGTCGCCGGGCGGAGCGAGCGAGTTGATCAGGTACGGCCCGAGCAGCGCCATCGGGACCGAGCCGATCACCAACCACTTGGCCATCGCCATGTTGGGTGACCCCTCGCGCCTGTGGACGAGGGCGCCGCCGGTCTTGTAGACGGCGGCCGCGGTCAGGTCGGCGGTCACGACGGTCGCGGCGTCGCCCACGCCGAGGAAGATCAGAGCCGGCGTCATCAGGGCGCCGCCGCCCATTCCGGTGAGGCCGACGACGACACCGACGAGGAAGCCCGCCGCCAGGACGGCTGGGAACGTGGTGGTCAAGAGGTGGCCCATGACTGCCTTCGATTTGCGGAGCTGCGGAAGTGACCGGGTGGGTCTACTGACCGGCAGCAGCAGCGTCGGTGGCCCCCTGCGGGCCCATCTTCACCGATATCGGGGAAAGCGTCCTCGACCCATCTCGACCCACTCCGGACCTGCCTAGGTTCGGCATCTGAGGCCCCTCTTGAGAGGGCCCATCTGGTCGCCATGGGCGCCGTTGTGAGGGAGTTCAAGGATGATGCTTTCAGGGCCAGGCGCGCGTTCGATGTGCGGCAGGGTGGCAGTGGCGGCGGTGGCCGCCATGGTGGCTGCCCTGTTCGCTGTGGTCGGCATGACGGCAACGCCCGCCGCCGCGGCCGACACCATCGTCTTCCGCGCGTCGGCCGAGGCGTTCTTCAACCAGCCCACGGCCCGAGTGACCATCCCGGCGTCCGTCCGAGAGACGGACGGCATGCTGCTGTTCGTCACCAGCAACAAGGCCCTGGCTTCGGTCACAACAGCACCTGCGGGCTGGACGCTCGAGGGCACGCGGTTGTCGAGCACCGACACCGAGACCATCCTCTACAGCAAGGTCGCGGCGGCGAATGACGCCGGGACCAACGCGGCCGTCGCCTTCTCCGCCACGACCAAGTCGACGCTGACCCTGCTGGCGTACGACGGTACGGCGGCGGACCCCGTCGCCGTGTTCGCGTCGGCCGCCGAGACGGTCAACCGGGCCACGCACACCACCCCGGTCGACACCGTGGCGACAGCAGGCTCCTACGTCGTTTCCTACTGGGCGGACAAGTCCTCGAGCACGACCACCGGGTGGGCCCTGCCGGCCGGGCAGACCCAGCGCTCCTTCGTGGCCGGAACAGGGGCCGGGCGGATCAACTCGATCGCCTCCGACGCAAACGCTCCGTCGGGCACCGGGCCGACCACCGCTCGCACCGCCACCAGTGCGGTGTCGACCGCCAAGGCGACGATGTGGACCGTCGTGCTCCAGGCGGACCAGACGACGAACCCCAATGTGGCGCCGGTGGCGTCCTTCACCGTCGTCTGCCCACAGGCGACGTGCACGGTCGACGCGTCGGGGTCCTCCGACACCCCGCCCGGCACCATCACGTCGTACGCGTGGGACTTCGGTGACGGCGGCACCGGCACCGGCGTGTCCACGACCCACACCTACGCCACCAGCGGCGCCAAGACGATCACGCTCGTGGTCACCGACAACCAGGGCCTCGCGTCCGCACCGGCGACGCGGACGGCCAACCCGACGGTGGGCGGCGGCGGCGGCGGGGGCCAGGGTGTCCCGGGGCACACGCGCCTCGTGCCGGACAAGCCACGGAACAACACGCCGCGCATCAGCAACGGCGAGATCTGGGACATCGAGGTCGTGCCATCGCTGAACCGCGTGTTCATCGCCGGCACCTTCACGTCGCTCGCGAACACCATCGCCCCCACGACGACCATCAACCAGGCGAACCTGGCGTCGTACAACCTCACCTCTGGCTTGATCGACACCAGCTTCCGCCCGACGTTCAACGGCGGTGTGAGCGCAGTCGAGGCCAGCCCTGACGGCACCAAGCTCTTCGTGGGTGGTTCCTTCAACACGGTCAACGGAGTCGCCAAGCAGAAGGTGGCGAGCCTGAACCTCTCCACCGGTGCGCCGCTGTCCACGTTCGGCTTCACCAACAGCACCAACAACTCCGTGACCGCACTGGCCGCCAGCAACGACACCGTCTACGTCGGTGGCAGGTTCACGCGGATCAATGGCGCGCTCATGACCGGCCTCGCTGCGGTCAACGCCGCGTCCGGCGTCGTCGACCAGAGCTTCGACAACCAGCTGTCCGGAGGCATCGGCGTCGACGGCCAGCTCGGGGTGCCGCAGCTCAAGCTCACCCACGACGGCAGCAAGCTGCTCGTCGTGCACACCGGCCGGCAGATCGACGGTCAGGACCGCTACGGCATGGGCATCATCGACACAAGCACCAAGCAACTGCTGCCCTGGCGGAGCCAGCTGTGGGACAACAACCTGGCGCGCGTCGGTGGCGTCACCCGGATCGCCGCCGGCGACATCGCCCCTGACGACTCGTACTTCGTGGTCTCGAGTGGGTCGGGTGGCGACGCGCCGCCGATCAGCGACACCGCGGTCGCCTACCCGCTCAACGCCGCGTCGCTCCAGGACTCCGACGTCCAACCGCTGTGGATCGCCCGTCACTTCGACAGCATCTACTCGGTGGCCATCACCGAGGTCGCGGTCTACGTGGGTGGGCACTTCGGGTTCATCGAGTCGCCGAGCTCCGACGACCCGTGGCCGGGCCTGGACAACGTCGGCTACGGCACCGGCCAGGGCTTGGCCGGTTACGGCCTCGGCGACCAGGTCGTGCGCCGCGACCACATCGCGGCCCTGAACCCCACCGACGGAAGGTCGCTCGAGTGGTACCCGCTTGACGGGTCCAACTCCTTCGAGGGTGACAAGGCCATGGAGGCCACGCCGCGCGGCTTGTTCGTCGGCGGCGACGGCATGTTCAAGGGCGGTGTGCGCACCGGCCGCGTCGGATTCTTCGACTTCAACACGGTGACGTTCCCACCGGCGCTGCCGGACACCACGATCACGACCCCCATCGAGGGCCGCGTGGTCGAGAACAACACGCCGTTCTCGATCACCGGTACGGCGCGGGTAGCCACCGGCAGCGTCGGCCGGGTGCAGGTGCAGATCCAGGACCGCAACAGCGGCCAGTACCTGACCTCCGGCAACACCTGGACCAGCACCGCGACCTCTGTCAACGCGACGCTCGAACCGGGGACCACGCCGCGGAACTGGCACCTGGACAATCGCATCGTCACCACGAACCGGAACCTGAGGGTGTACGCACAGGCGTTCACCGCCGCCACCGGCGGGACCGGCGACTCGACCCGCGCAAGCAAGCTGTTCGAGTCGTTCAGCACCGAGGACCAGACGCCGACGACGAGCATCACGGGCCCGAATGGCATCCAGACCTCCACCACGTTCACGATGACCGGCACCGCCAACGACGACAAGGGCGTGAACTCGCTGAGCTACTGGTTCCGCGACGAGCAGCAGCGCTACCTGCAGGCGGACGGCACGGTGAGCCCGATCTTCAACACTTTCCGCGGGACGCCCGACGTCATCGGTGCCACCAGCGCGACGTGGTCCTACGAGGTGACCCTGCCGCACGAGGGCGTGTGGCGTGGCAGCGCGACGGCGACCGACACCATCGGTCAGGCCGACCTGAGGAGCGCGACACGAGACTGGACGGTCGACTCCAACGCGGTCTCGCCGACGGTCGCGATCGAGCAGCCTGCTCCCATGACCCCGCCGTTCACCGTCCCGGCGGTCACCGTCGAGGCGGGCGGAAGGCTGACCTTCTCCGGCACCGCGGCCGACGACGAGGGCCTGAAGAACGTCGAGATCACCCTGCGCAACTCCTCCACCGGGGAAGCGCTGCGCAACGACGGCACGTGGGGTGTCGGCCAGGCCGGCATCTACCGGGTCTCGCCGGTCGACATCGCTGGGTCCACCTACAACTGGACCTACACCACGCCGTTCAACCTGTCCGCGGGGAGCTACGCGTTCACCGTGCGGGCAACCGACGACACCGACCTGACGACGTCGTCGACCAACCAGGGCCGGCTGACCGTCAACGCCCAGTACGCCGGCGACCTGGCCCCCGACACCACGATGAGCTTCACCGCCCCGACCGACGAGTCGTTCTCCGTGAGCTTCGCCGGCACGGCCACCGACGACAAGGGTGTCGCGAGTGTGCGGGTGGCCCTGCAGGACCGGGACACCGGGCGCTACCTCCAGCCCAACGGCACCATGAACGCCGCCTTCGCCACCCGCGACGCCACGCTGGCCTCGCCGGGCGCGGCGTCGACCACCTGGTCGCTCGCAATCACGCTGCCGACGGCAGGGAACTGGACCTTCACCGCCATCGCGTACGACTCGACCGGCCAACAGGACCCCTCGACCACCGGCGCGACCGGGACCTATCGCTTCTACCCGAACGACGACCCGCCCTCCCTGAGCGACACCCTGGGACAGCCGCAGAGCGGCGCCAGCTTCAACGACGGCAAGATCGTCGTGACCGGCCGCGCCGAGGACGCGCCGGACGCGAACGCCAGCATCGCTCGGGTCGAGGTGGGGATCGTGAACTCGGCCGGGCAGTGGATGAGCTCGACGGGCACCTTCACCAGCACCGCGGCCAGCTACCGCACGGCGTTCCTCAACAGCCCGGGCAGCGCAGGGTCGAACTACTCGTACACGACGCCGGTCATCCCGGCCGGGACCTACACCGTCAGGGTGAGGCCGATCGACGTCCGCGAGCAGATCGGTGTGGAGCGCATCTCCACCGGCGTCACGGTCACCACGCCACCGAACAACCCGCCGGTGGCGAGCTTCACCTACTCGTGCAACCAGAACGTGTGCACGTTCGACGGCCGCGGTTCCACCGACGAGAACGCGAGCTCCTTGACGTACTCGTGGACCTTCGGGACGCAGGGGACGGCGACCGGACCGCTGCCCACGAAGACCTTCACCGCCCCCGGCACCTTCCCGGTGACCCTGACGGTGCGGGACGAGTGGACGCTCACGAACACCTCGGCACCGCAGAACGTGACGATCGTCGAACCTTCCGGCAACTCCGCCCCGGTGCCGACGTTCGCCCAGAACTGCCAGGGCCTGACCTGCTCGGTGAGCAGTCAGGGCACCACGGACCCGAACACCGGCGACACCATCGCCTACTCGTGGAACTGGGGCGACGGGACAACGCCTAGCACGGGCGCCGCGCCCGCCGCGCACGTCTACGCCGCCGCCGGCACCTACACGATCACGCTCACGACCACCGACGGCTGGGGCAAGTCCGCCTCGACCACCCGGAGCGTGACGCTGAGCGAGCCGGCGAACAACACGGCCCCGTCGGTCACGTTCACGGTGTCCTGCAGCTCGTTCACGGTCTGCTTGGGGAACAGCGCCGGGACCACGGATGCCCAGGGCGACGCCCTGAAGTACTCGTGGACCTGGGGAGACCTGACCACGGCGAGCACGACCGCCAACCCGTCGCACACCTACGCCACGCCAGGCACGTACACGATCGTCCTGACGGTGACCGACGTGTGGGGCAAGGCGGGCACCGCGACCCACGACGTGACGATCACCGAACCGGCCAGCAACAACGCGCCGACCGCCGTGATCGCCACGACGTCCGCCTGCAGCGCGATCACGACCTGCGCGATGAGTGGAACGGGGAGCAGCGACCCCGACAGCGCCGCAGGCGACGGGATCAGGAACTACGTGTGGAACTGGGGTGACGGCACACCGGACACGACGGCTACGACGGCCAACACGTCCCACGTCTACCAGTTCGCAGGCACCTACACCGTCACGCTCCGAGTGCTCGACAAGTGGGGGCACACCAGTGCACCGGTCACCCGGTCGATGACCACGCAACCCGAGCCGGCCGGCAACACCCCGCCGACCGCCACCTTCACCACGAGCTGCAACGCACGCACCTGTGCGATGAACAGCACCGGGACCAGCGATCCTGACGGGATCCGGAGCTACTCCTACGACTGGGGCGACGGCACCGCGTTCGGTACGACGGCCAGCAGCTCGCACACCTACACGGCCGCCGGGACCTACACGATCACGTTGACGGTCACGGACAACTGGGGCCGGGCGACCACGGTCACCCGCCAGGTGACGGTCACCTAGCGGTCAGGAAGAGGGAGGGGCTGCGGGCGACTCGTCTGCAGCCCTCCTCCTGTGTGCTGGCGTCGCGCTTCCGAGGTACCCCCACTGGGTGCAGCCGACCGTTCAATTGCTGGGGAAATGCGCCTGTTGGCGCAGATCCGTCGCCATTTCGCAGCAATTGAACGCCTCCCGCCGCCCGGAACCACCGCGCCGAGCGTGCAGTTCACGACCAGCTGCCCGACGTACACGACGTGGCAGATGAACAGCGCTGGAACCGCCGACGCCGAAGGTGACGCGATCAGGTACTCCTGGAACTGGGGTGACGCCGCCGTGCCGAGCACCGGAGCCGCGCCTGCGGCGCACACCTAGGCGGTGGCCGGGACCAACACGATCACGCTCACTGTGACCGACAACTGGGGCCGGACGACCGTCGCCACGCGCCACGTCACCGTCACCTAGAAGATCGAGCTTCCCCCGGCGTCGGGCACGCCGGACTCCACTTGTCAATACCAGTTTTGGCGGTTTTTACCCCAGTTTTTACTCAAATTGAGGTACATCTGGCGGTACTGAGTGATTTCGTCCCCTACGGTCGTCGCCCATGGATTCAATATCTCGACGTCACGTGCTGCGTCTGTTCGGGGGTGCCGCGGGTGCCGGTGCCGTGGGTGTCTCCGCGGTAGCGGCACCCGGCCTGCTGGCTCCTAGCCTGGCAGCCGGCGCTCGCCCCGAGCCCCTGCGCACCAACATCAAGTCCATCCTGGCAGCCGGCACCCCGCTCGTCGGCATGAGCTCCCCGAGGGGTGTCTGGGACCAACGGGTCAGGGAGGTGGGTCCCGGCCTGACCGCGCGACGCATCTTCGCTGATCTCGGCAGTGGTCCCTCGAGCCAGATCAGGCTGGTCGAGCAGGCACACGAGGCCGGCATCCTGCCGGTGATCTCCTACAAGGTGGGCGGCGACGTCGCGGGGGCGGTCAGCGGCAAGTACAACGCCGTCGCCGAGAAGGCGGCGGCCAGGCTGGCGTCGTACGGCAAGCCGACCGCGGTCACCTTCTGGCACGAGCCGTACGGCGACATGTCCGGGGCGCAGTACGCCGCCGCGACCAAGCAGCTGCTGCCGATCTTCAAGCGCGGCAAGCTGCGGGTCGGTCCGTTGCTGAACGGATGGCTGCTGGACAACCAGCGTGGGGTGCTCGCGTCCTACTGCCCCGACGAGCTCTTCGGGATCTGGGACTGGATGGGCATCGACACCTACGAGTCCGGGACCATGGAGAACCCCGGGAGCCGGAAGCCCGGCGCTCGGATTCCTGCCCTGAGGGCGTTCCTGAAGTCGCGCGGCCACGGCAAGATGCCCATCGGCGTGGGCGAGTACAACGGCTACAGCGCCAGGACCATCGCCGCTGCCGGCGAGCAGCTGCTCAGCACGCGCGACGTCTGGTTCGGCTGCCTGTGGAACTCCACCGGAGGACGCGGCCGCGTCCTCACGGGCAACCGGCTGGCCGCCTTCAAGCAGACCCTTGCGGACCCCCGCAGCGCCGCCCCCAAGTAAAATATAGTTACAAATTTGTGACCGAGTTTTCCGGACATGAGACGCCAATTAGCGGTATAAGCGCTTCTCGACTACGGTCGTCGCTCATGTCATCAATGTCTCGTCGTCATATCCTTCGAATCCTTGGCGGTGCCGCGGGTGTCGCGGGTGCGTCCGTGGTCGCTGGTCCAGGTCTGGTTGCTCCGAGCTTCGCCCGCCGCGCCGCAGATACCTCCGGTTCCGCGGCCACCTCGGTCGGCACCTCCATGAGCTCGATCGTGGCTGCTGGAACCCCGTTGATCGGGATGAGCTCTCCGGTCGCCGTGTGGGCCCAGCGGGTCCGCGAGGTGGGTGCGGGTCTGGGGGCGCGCCGCATCTTCGCCGATCTCTCCAGCGGTGCCACCAGTCAGATCAAGCTGGTCGAGCAGGCCCACGCGGCCGGGTTGTTGCCGGTGATCTCCTACAAGGTGGGCGGTGATGTCGCGGGCGCCGCCAGTGGCAAGTACAACGCGGTGGCCGAGCAGGCGGCGGCCAAACTGGCGTCGTACGGCAAGCCGACCGCGGTCACGTTCTGGCACGAGCCGTACGGCGACATGTCCGGCGCGCAGTACGCCGCGGCGAGCAAGCAGCTGCTGCCGATCTTCAAGCGCGGTGAGCTGCGGGTCGGCCCGCTTCTGAACGGGTGGTTGCTGGACAGCCAGCTGTCCACGTTCGCGTCGTACTGCCCGGACGAGCTGTTCGGGATCTGGGACTGGGTGGGCCTCGACACCTACGAGTCCGGGACCATGCAGTCGCCCGGCAGCCACAAGCCCTCGGACCGCATCCCCGCCCTGGTGTCGTTCCTGAAGTCGCGCGGCCACGGCAGCCTGCCGATCGCCGTGGGCGAGTACAACGGGTACAGCGCCGCGACCATCGCAGGTGCCGGCGACGCGCTGCTGAGCACCCCGAACGTTTGGTTCGGCTGCGTCTGGAACTCCACCGGCGGCAAGGGCGTGACGCTCAGTGGCGACCGGCTGGCCGCCTTCCAGCAGACGCTCGCCGACCCCCGCAGCGCGCAGACCAGCTGACCAAGACCACCCCCCGACAGCCGACCAACACCACGGCGCGCTGCCGGCCGCTTGCGCGGTCGGTAGAGCGCCGTTGGTGGTTGGTCGGTCAGCGGGGGACGACGTTGGCGGATCTGGCTGAGGGTGGGCTGGTGCCGACGGCGTTGATGGCCACGACTTCGAAGCGGTAGTTGCCGGCGGCGAGGGTGAAGGAGCGCTGGCGGACCGAGGCGCCGAGGATGGGTGAGTCGGTGCGGGAGAGCACGGTGGCGTCGCTGGCGCTGGAGCTCATCCGCAGGGCGGTGACGCGGTAGCCGGTGATGGGTGAGCCGCCAGTGCTGGCGGGTGGGGTCCAGTGGGCGATGGCGGTCAGTGCTCCGCCGGCGGCTCCCTGGGTCGGGGCCCCGATGTTGGGTGCGCCCGGGGCGGTGGTGGCGGCGGGGGTGACGGTGTTGGACGAGGCGGAGTAGGCCCCGGTCCCGACGCTGTTGGTGGCGGCGACCTGGAAGTGGTACGCGGTGCCGTTGGCAAGGCCGGTGACGACCAGGCTGGTGGCACCGGCGGGGGCGGTGCGGAGTGCTCCGACCTGGGTCTCGGTGTTGTTGAGGACCTTGACTGAGTAGCCGGTGATACCCGAGCCGCCGTCGTCGGCCGGTGCGGTCCAGCGGACGGTGGCGGTGGTGTTGCCGGGAGACGCAGTGCCGACGGTGGGGGCGCTGGGGGCGGTGACGGGCGGGCTGAAGGCGCTGGTGCCGGGGGTGCCGGACCCGGTGGACAGGGTCCAGCTGGCCCCGTTGTTGTTGTCGGCGGCGGGGTCGGTGAGCTCGAGGGACTGGCCGCTGGTGGGCACCGGCCAGCCGGAACCGCCGTAGGTGACGATGTCAGCGGTGGTGGCGTCGGGTCGGGTCAGGGTCAGGGTGGCGGTGGTGGCGAGGTTGCCGGTGTAGCGGTCGCCGACGAACACGGTCGGGTTGTAGGCGGCGCGGAACGCGGGGTCGTTGCTGACGAACGTCATCGTCGAGTGGGGCAGGATGACGGTGCCGGGCTGGATGGTCATGGTGACGCCGCCGGTGAGGGTCCACCCGGACAGGTCGATGGCCGAACCGTTGGGGTTGTAGAGCTCGACGAACTCGGCGGTGTCGCCGGTGGTGGGTGAGTGCTGGATCTCGTCGATCATGATGTCCGGGGATGCGGGCTGGTTGCCCGGCACCCGCGCATCAGAAGCGAACACCGTCCGACGGCCCTGGATGTCGTTGAACAACCGGGTCCGGAAGGTCGAGTAGGTGGAGCCCGACGGGTAGGGCCAGGCCGCGATGTCGAGGGTGGCAACCGGCTGGGCGGGACCGACGCGGGCGTCGTACAGCGCCTCCATGCGGCCGGTCGCGAGGATGTCGTTGACCAGGGTGCGCAATCGACGGAAGTACATGTCCCGCCACTGCGGGACGGCGAGCAGGGCCCGCATCAGTGCGCTGGTGTTGTCCCCCGGCTCGGCCGGGGTCACGAAGTTGCTGTTGACGTTGCAGCACCCGTTGCCGATGGAGTGGTCGAGGTCCCACGGGATGATGCTCCAGCGTGTCGTCGCCGGGTCCTGCGAGAGGTAGAAGTTCTTCGAGGACGAGTCGACGTGCTCGATGATCGCGGTGACGGCCGCGTAGTTGATCATCTCCGGGACGTCGGCGCTGCCCAACAGGTTGTCACGCTGGGCATTCCCCGTCAGAGGAACGAAGCTCAGGAACGTCGACAGGGGCGTGTAGTCGTTGTCGTCGGGGTTCTCCTTCGTGAAGCGCACGTTGACCGGTCGCGATGCAGTGAACGCGCTGGTCTCGGCCGAGAAGAACTGCTCGTCGTCGTAGCCCTCCCGCTTGCGCCAGGTGCCGTCGAAGGTGTCCTGGAGGTTGTAGAGGGCCTGGAAGGCGCCGTTGCGCTGGGTGCGGATGGGGAACATCTGGTGGTTGACGACCCCGGCGCGTTGGTAGGCCTCCCACGACAGGATGCTCCGGCCGTGCGACTTGTCGCTCCAGTCCGCCTGCATGTCGAACTCGTCGACCGGCTCGACCAGCAGCCCTGCCATGGTGAGGTCGTGGCCCTGCGGGGTGTGGAACTTCCAGCTGACCTTGGGGTCGTTCTGGGAGGCGTGTCCCTTGATGTTGACCTCGACGTTGTCGATGACCTGGCCGGCGTAGGCGATCGCCGCGATCCGGGTGATGTCGACGGTGGGCTGGTTCACCATCGCGTTGTAGTCGGCATCGGCGATGAACCACTCGAGGACGGGGATCGGACTGCTGATCCCGTGCGGCACGACGGTGCCGCGGTAGACGATGGTGTCGTCGGTGCGTGGGGACGAGGTGGTGGTGTTGGCGTTGGTGGCCTGGATGCGGTAGCGGATGAGGTGGCCGGCGGCGGCGCCGGGGATGATGGCGCTGTAGGTGCCGTCGCCGTTGCTGGTCATGGTGAGGGTCTGCTCGGTGTTGAAGTCGATGCGGTAGCGCAGGGTGGCGCTGGTCTGGTCGATGGAGATGGTGGCGGTGACGGTGACGGGTTGGTTGGCTGCCGGGGTGGTGGGGGTGGCGGTGACCGTGGTGATGCGGGGGCCGAGGCCGGTGCGGCGTACGGAGTTCGCGGCGCCGGGGGTGCGGCCGCTGGTGTTGGTGGCCGCGGCCCAGTTGAGGAAGTCGTTGTTGTTCAGGGTGGCGTCGATGAGCTCGAGGGAGGGGCCGGTGCCGTCGGCCTTGACGGGCCAGGGGTCGACGTCGAGGAAGCTGACGGTGTCTTTCGTGACGCCGCCCGCATCCTTGACGGCGACGGTCTCGCCGGAGTTGGACAGGTTGCCGCCGTAGACGGCGGCAGGGGTGAAGCCGTAGGTGGTCTGGAACTGGGCGGCGTCCTTGGCGACCACGAGGTAGCCGCCGGGAGCGATGGTGGTGCCGGCGGGCAGGGTCAGGGTGATCCCGCTGAACGTCCAGCCGGAGAGGTCGACGGCCGAGGTGCCGATGTTGGTGAGCTCGAGGAAGTCGTCGCCGTCGAGGTCGGAGAGGGCGTGGTACATCATCTCGTTGATGATGACGTCGGTGGATGCGGCGGCGGCTGGTGGTGCGGTGCTCAGGGCGACCGCGGCGCTGAGGGTGAGCGTGGTCGCCAGCAGTCCGGCGAGCTTCGATCGGTGTGAGCTCATGTCCATCCAGTCCGTCGTGTGGGGGTTGCGGTCGCTGCGCGGCTGACCAGGAGCGGAATGTCCAACGCGGGTCGGTCACCCCGAGGCCTTTGACGTTAGGTCGTGCGGGCCTTGCCTACATCCTCGAAATGAGGGAAGGGGCACGCGGACGAAGCCCGCGTCATCCCTCCACCGCGAGCCCAGGGGTCTGGGGTGCCGGGCGGCGTCGAAGCGCCGAGCGGAACGCGCCGAGGCCGAGCGGCGCGCGCCACGACCAGACGCCGTACACGTAGACCAGCAGGCTCGCGCCGAGCAGTGCCACATCGACGGCTACGGGGAAGCCGGCGGCGACGGCGACGATGGCCACGCCGCCGAAGCAGACGCTCGATGCGAGACCTACCCGGACGGTCGCGCGGGTCACCGGCCACATCCCCAGCTGCCGGCGGACCTGGACGAGCGGCAGCAGGTTGCGCACCACGATCGCGACGGAGTGGGCGATCGCGGCGCCGCGGAGCCCGGCCCCGGGGATCAGCGCCACGCTGAGGCCGACGTTGAGGGCAAGGGCCACGGCATTGTTGCGGAGGCTCAGCCAGCTGCGGCCGGCCATGAGCAGGACGGCGTCGACGGGCCCGCACGCCGTGGCCAGGAGCATGGTCAGCGAGAGGATCACGACCACGTCGGAGGCAGCGGCGTATCCGTCGCCGAACACGCCCAACAGTGTCGGCGCGAAGCCGGCCGTCGCGAGGTAGAGCGGCCAGGCCGCGATCATGCTCCAGAGCGTGGCGGCCTGGAAGACCGAGTTCGCGGCGCTCCGCTCGCCCCGTGCGAACAGGGAGCTGACGTGGGGGGAGAGTGCCTGCTGCACGGACTGGATGAACAGCTGCCCCAGCACGACGAACCGGGTGGCCGCGGTGTACAGCGCCGCATCGGCCGGAGAGGCCAACGCCGCCACGAGCACGATGTCGGACCGCTTGAGCCCGGCCTGGATGATCCGGGCGATCGCTCGCGGCGCGGTGTAGGCCCAGAACTCCCGGGCCACAGTGGCCCAGGCTGTGGGCGTGCCCGATGCCGTCGCCCGGCGCGCGACCAGGACGTGCAGCCAGCTGCCGCCCAGGGTGAGCCCCACCAGGTAGGGCAACGACCAGGCCAGCGCGAGCGCCAGGGCTCCACCTCCGGCCAGGTGGACCGCCAGCACGGCTGCGGCCTGCAACCCGAAACGGCCGATGTTCTCGACCACGACCGTCGGACGCATGGATCCGGTGCCTCGGGTCCCGGCCAGCACGACGTCGTGGAGCGTGGCCACCGGCAGGACCAGGGCCAGCGCGCGCAGCATGACGGACATCGTGGGTGCGGCATCCGCGCCGACCAGGTACGGCGCCAGCGACGAGGCCCCGGCGTACAGGCACGCGGCGAGACCGAGGGACAACCCGAGGACCGGGATGGCCGCGACCACCAGGGTCCGGCGGAGATCGGCCGCGCGGCCGGAGGCGAGCAGCGTGGGCACGCACCGGACCAGCCCCGTGTCCGTGCCCAGGAGCGCGACGGCCTCGAGGATGAGGAACGTCGAGGTGGCCGCGAACAGCGTGCCCGCCAGGGCCGGCGAGAAGCCGTTGGTGACGATGGCGACGAGAACGACGCCGAAGACCGCGCTGAACCCCGCGCCCACGACGCTCGCCGTGCCCCGTCTGGCGAACTTCTCGAGGTTGCCTCGGTGGTCCGGTTCGGTGGCGGGCGGCGACACCGACGTCATCGGGGCGCTCGTCTCAGCGGGTCTCGCTGGACCGCCCCCTCCTGCCTCGAGTCGACGTCGGCGTCCTCGCGTCCGGACGCGGCAGTGCCGGCGACGCCCGGAAGCATGCTGGACCGGGTTGCCCGTCGTGCCCGATGTGCATGCCCCCACGGACCGACGACCAGCCCCGCGAGCCTTGCTCCCCTCGCACGCATCTGCTTCGTGACCTGCTCGACCTCCTGCGGGCGGGTCCGTCCGATGGTCACGACGACGAGGCCCAGGTCCGCGGCTGCCACGAAGGCCTCGCCCTCGGCGCTGTCGAGGCCCGGCGACTGGATGACGACGAGGTGACCCGCCTCGACCAGCGGGGAGAGCACGGCGCGTAGGCGGTCGGCGACGATGAGCTCACGGCTCTGGGCGGTGAAGCCACCGTCGGGGAGCAGGCAGACCAGCGGCTCCACGCTGGGCTGCAGGAGCCCCAGCACGTTCAGCCGCTCGTAGAGCAGCGCCTGGGCCAGGCCCTGCTCCTCGATGCCCAGGCCGCCCGTGGTCGGGTGCCCCTCGGTCCGGACGAGCACCACGCGGTGGCCGGCCTTGGCGAACGACTCGGTCACGGCCTCGGAGACGTGGGCATCGGACTGCCCGGCCCCAGCGGGGGCGACGGCGATGATGTTCGGCCTCGGGTCCAGGTCCAGGATCGTGGCGCGCAGCCGCCGGATAGTGGTGTCGAAGGCTTCGGTGCCGCCACTGCCGAGCCGCCTGGCGCGCCAGCCGGGCGGCGGCACGGCGGCGACGACGGGCAGCCCGATCGTCTCCACCTCGGACGCGGACCGGACCGCTCCGCGGAACCGCTCCAGCATGACGGCGAGCAGGCACCCGAGCGCGAGTCCGGCGAGCACGGCTCCCACCGGCAGCATCATGGTGGTGAGGCCTCCGGCGGTCGCGGGCGAGGACGCAGGCGCGACCACCGTGCCGGCAGGAGAGTCGAGGTTCTCGAGGGCCGTCCGCTGCGCGCGCAGGCTGACCAGCTCGTTGCGCAGGGCGGAGGCCAGCTCTGCCTGGAAGAGCCGCTCGGCGGGGGTGCCCACCTGGGCGGCGGCGGTGGCGGCACGGAGCTCGTTCACCACCCTGATGGTCTGCGTCTCCACCCGCTGAATCCGCGCCGTGTTCACCTTGGTGAAGCGCCCCACGCGGTTGTCGAGATAGGAAGTCGCCACCGCAGCCGCGATCTGCTGTGCCACCACCGCGTGGTGCGCCGTGAAGGAGATCTCGAGGATCTGGGTATTGGGTGGCACCGTGATCTGGAGCCCGCGCTCGATGGCGCTGGTCGTCAGCGTCGAGGCCTTGGCGACCGGGCCCAGCACCTTGGCCGAACGAGCGACCTGGGCCTCGGTCTCCAGGCTGGTCAGCTGGTCCTGGCGCACCGACGCCGGGGTAGGCGCATACGGGTTCCCCACCGAGGGGTTCACCAGGACCTTGCTGGTGCTGGTGTAGCTCGGCGGCACGGAGGCGGCGTACAGCCACCCGACGAGGGCACCGAGTGCGAGACAGACGATGACCACGGCCAGGTGGTGCCGGACCGCCTGGAAGGTCGAGATGCGTGGGGGGGTCGGAGCGGGCTCAGGCTGCATGGCGGTAGTCCTCGTGATGGCTGACGCCGTCCGGCTGGTCGCCGGACGGGTGTGCAGGAGTTCGTGGTTTCAACGGCCGGTGACCCAGCCGTCCGGCGCGGTCCCGAGCGGAGCCCAGCAGGCAGCCGCAGAGAAGCCCGAGCATCGCCCCCGACGTCATCGGGACCTCGGTGTTGGCGTAGTCCGCGGCGCCAGGTGGTACGGCGGAACGAACCACCTCGGCGGGTTCGCTGTGGGCCTCCTCGAGCTCGTCGAGGGCGTCGCGGAGCTCGAGGATCTGCGCGAACAGGCCGTCGATCGCGGGGATGACCACCCGGTGGGCCTGCTCCTGGGCCAGCAGCTGCTCCTGGCTGGTGACGAGCAGCCGCAGCTGGCGCAGCTGGCTGCTCCTGAGCGCCCCGAGCGCCCTGCGGCGGACGTCGACGAACGCCGTGACCGCCGCGTCGGCGGCCTCGGCGGACAGCTTCGCGGAGGCAGCGGTGGCGGTCACGTGGAGGACGTGGCTGCTCGGCGAGGCGGTCACCGACAGGTGCTCGCTGGCGGTGTCCGCGTCCGTGCCGAGGACGTTCCCGACGGCGTTCAACACCCGCGGACTGTGCAGCAGCTGGGCATCGGTGTCGATGCTGACCTCGGGCGGGACGACCTCGGTGGTCGAGGTCGAGACGTAGACGGGGACCGGCACGAGCGCCACCGACGCAGTTGCCGAGAAGGTGGGCGGTTGCTGCAAGGACCAGGCGAAGCCGGCCACCAGCCCCAGGCCGATGAACGCGGCGATGGGGGCCAGGTGCCGAAGCACGAACCGGGGGTAGTCGGACCACAGGGGCAGCCCTGGGGGCTCGGTCAGGACAGCCATGCGGGATCCCGTCCGAGCAGCGCGGCCAGGGACCGGTCATGGCTGCTGAAGTGCTCGCGCAGCCGGAGGCGCGTCGCCTCCGGCATCGGGGCGCTCGGCCGGCCGTTCCACCGGTCGAAGCGGTCGGGAAGGACCGGGGGCAGCGCCAGGAAGTCGAGGACCCCGCCGTAGGTGGTCTCTGGTCGCTCGAAGAACGACTCACTGTCGATCGCGTGGACCCGGTCCGGCGCGAAGAACTGGTGCAACCGGACCAGCTGCTCGGCGTACTGACCGCGGCGCAGGTAGGCGTGGTGGCGGTGGCTGAAGCTCTGGTAGTCGCCGTCGGCGATCATCCGGTCCACCTGACCGGCCAGTCTGTCGTCCTCCAGCTCGAGGGCACGCTCGAACGGCTCGGTCTCGTAGCCCCGCGCCAGCTCGTGCTTCCACGCGGAGTAGGCACGCTCGACGGGGTCGCGCAGCATCGCCAGGATGCGGACGTCCGGAAGGTGACGGGCCATCCGCTCCGCGGCGCGTGGATGGAACATGTAGTAGCCGCTGGCCTCGAAGGTGATCGGCTCGCCGGCCATCTCCCGAGTGCGCTTCCGCAGGTGCGCCGTCGTCGGGAAGTGACCCTGGTACCACGTGAAGTCTCGCGCGTAGTTGACGTCGAAGTAGTTCACGCCCTTGTGGTAGTTCGCGGAGTGGATCAGCGGGTGCGACATCAGAGCCCGGAACAGTGACGTGGTGCCCGCCCGCTGCGCGCCCACGAGGATGAACGACGGGAGCTGTCGTCGACCGGCGGTGGCGGTGCCCATGCGGACCGACACGGCTCGCCCCATGGTCTTGACGGGGTGGGGCACAGCTGCGCGGACGGTCATGGTCGGACTCTCGAAGGAACCGGGAGCCGGTGCGATCGCTCCAGCACCGACAGCACCCAGGAGGTGCGCCGCCGCAGCGTGGGTGTCTCACCGTGCGTCAGCGCCTCGACGTACCGGCCGGCGATCTCGAGCAGGTAGAGGCGCAGGATGAGGTCGTGCTGGTCCGAGTGGACGCCCAGCTCGCCGAGCGTCTCGGGGACCGAGCGGAGGAACAGCTCCTCCTGGCGGTGCTCCTCGGGCTCGCCGGGGCGGACGCTCTGGGCGGCGAAGTGGAGACCGTCGAAGCCGATCGGGACCTCGGGGTCGTAGCGCTCCCAGTCCCAGAGCTGCAGGGTGCCGTCACCCATGGCCATGTTCCAGCGGCCCCAGTCACCGTGCCAGCCGCCCAGGCTCACGACATCGTCTCCGTGGCGCAGCCCGATCGCGTCAGCAGCGGCCCGGAGGCGTCTGCCGGCCGGCTCACCGGCGAGCAGCTCGACGGTGTGGCGCTGCCGTGCCCAGAAACCACTCCCGGCCAGCGGCACGCTGGTGGTGTCGCGGAGGTGCGCCACCTCGCGCATCGCGGTGTGCCGCACGGCTCTGGTCACGCGCTGTCGCGGGTCGGTCGTCAGCGCTGAGATCACGAGGACCTCGAGGCCCGCCCACTGGGCGTGGTGGAGCAGCCGCGGGACGCGGAACGAGCGCAGGTCGTGCCCGCCCATCGCGGCCAGCGAGGCCGCCTCGCGCCGCACCAGCCCGGCGGTCAGCTCGTTGTGTCCTACCTTCGCGTAACCCCTCAGTCTTCCGTCGAGGTCGAAGATCTGCAGCACCGGTTTCTGGTTGACGCGCCTGGTGCCCAGCAGGACGCCGACCCGGACCTCGGTGCCGAAGCAGCCCGCCAGGTGGTGCTCGATCGAGTCGGCCCTCGGGTCGGTGCCGGGGACGCGCAGCATCGGCCACCGGGCCAGTGCGAAGGCGCGCGAGTGGACGGAGCGCTCGAGGAGCTGACGCATCGGGCCGGCAAGCCCGAGGCGGTCCGTACCGAGCCGCTGGAGCATGCTCGCTGAGCCGGGCAGCCCAGCCGGGACCAGCAGCCGTGGGCAACGTTCGCTGGGGAAGAGGTAGGCGTCGCGGTGCGGCTGCCCGGTGCGGTGCCGGCTGCGGGTGACGTACGGCGCTTCCCAGGGCTCGGGCCACAGGAGCCGCGCCACCTCGGCGGCGTACGACAGGGACGCGTCGGCGGGTGCAGACGTCACGGGGCCACCTCGTTCTCCGGCTGGTCGGCTCGGGCCATCAGCCCGATGGTGATCAGTGCCGTGAACATCGCCGAGCCGAGGGAGTCGTAGACGAAGAAGCAGAGAACGGCGACCAGCAGGACCGTGCAGGTCGTCACGTCCAGCGGTGCCGGACCGCGCGCGCGCCGCAGGAACTGCACGAGGAAGAACGACAGGCACAGCAAGGTGCCTCCGAACCCCGTGGTCAGCACCAGGCGCCACATGAATCCCTGGGTCCCGAGTGGGGGCGCAGCACACTGGTGGCACTGCTCGGTCTCGCCGCCGGCCAGCGAGTTGAAGCTGCCCTGCATCTTCCGGGTGGTGCCGTAGCCCACGAGGGGGGAACCCTCGCTCGTGACCGACACGACCGTTTCCGCAGTGCCGGCACGGCGTCCGTTGCTGTGCGGGGTCTCCACCCGCAGGAGCAACGTGTCGTACAGCGGCGAGGACACGAACACAATGCCTCCGACGAGCACGGCGGCGACCAGCGCCTGGAGGGCCCGACCACGGCCGTTGACGGCGAGGCGTACGGCCGCGTAGACGGCTGCGAGTGCCAGCGAGATCCAGAGCCCGCGGTTGAGCGAGAAGGTGATGGGGAAGATGGCGGCAACCAGCACGAACGGCCCCACCTTCCGCCGCCAGCCGGCGTCGCGCCCGAACCAGGCCAGGATGAAGAAGGGCAGGTACAGGGCGAGGTTGTTGCCCCACGCATTCGAGTAGGGAAACGGTGCGGTCGGGCGAGGCTGCACGTATCCCAGGAAGTCGCTGGACGACGAGAGAGACGGGTGGATCAGCGTGCGGACGAAGTTGGTCGACACCACGCGGTGGGGAAGGACGAGCTCCATCGGCGACTGGAACTCCAGCGTGGGGGCCAGCACGGCCAGCACCCCGAAACCTGTCGTGACCAGGAACATCCAGGCCAGCAACCTCACGATCCGCTGCGTCGACACCTGGCGGGCCGTGTTCGCCACGTACAACATCGCGATCGTGATCGCGAGGTACCAACCCGCCCACACGGTGAAGTTGGCCACCCGACCGATTCCGCCGCCGGGAGCCGTCCCCGGTGCGGTGGCCCGGACGAGGAACACTCCGGCGACCATCCAGACCAGGAAGAGCAGCCAGGGCGTGAAGCCACGTGGCACGCGCAGCGGTCCTTGTCGACGCAGGATCACCGCCATCGCGGCCGCCATCACGAAGAAGATCACCTGGGCGAGTCCCAGCGCCCACCACAACGGGAACCCGAGGTACAGCACGACCAGGGGCCAACCGGGCTTGAGGTAGCGCGGGCCCGGTGGGGTGGTGGGAGCAGGACGCTCCAGCAGGGCTAGTGCAGTCGAGGACATCACGCGGCCCCTGCAGGGACGGCGCGGGATCGAAGTCCGACGTAGCCGTAGCCGAGCAGTTGCGGCAGGGTCACCGCGGTGACGACCCGACGGGCCCCTGCGGGGAGCGCGGAGCGCCAGGCGTCGTCGAGCTGCAGCTCGATGCGACCGGCGGTGAACCGGGTCCGGCTGCCCGCGAGCCCGTGGCTCGGCTCGAGGTTGACGCTGCGTTCACCGACGTGGGCGAGAGCCCCTGCCGCGGGCGCCAGACCGACGTCACGGAGGGCTCCCTCGAGCGTCGGCCGGGGACGGGCGACCAGGTCTTCGTAGCGCACGCGTGCCGCGTGGGGCGTCGCCGCCCCGAGGATGGCGGACTCGAGCTGCAGCGCGGCCCAGAGCACTGCCACCCGGTGGGGGGTGTAGGTGCCCATCGTGGCGCCGTCGAGGGACTGGGGCTTGCGGATGCCGGCCTTGTTCCAGGAGTTGGCGACCCCACGCGAGTCACGGACCAGGTTGAGGACTCGCAGGTCGAGACCGTCGATACGGCGCAGGGCGAAGAGCTGGGCGGTCGACTTGCTCGCGTCGATGACGACGTCGGCGCCGGAGACGGCTGCGATGGCGCGATAGAGCCGGTGATGGACGTCGAGGTACTCGTCGAGCTCGCGCCGGTACGTCGTACCCGACATCCCGGTCACCATCCGGGGGACGAAGCGCTGCCGGACCACGCGCGGCTGGAGGTGTGAGATCCGGCCGGTCACCGATGACCAGCCCCCGAACGCCTCGTCGCCCACTGCGGTCCAGAACGGGCAGGCGGAGAACGGCTCACCGCAGCCGCAGCGCTGGTCCTGGGTCGCGACCCGCGAGAAGAGCGCGTTCAGCTCGCCGGTGTTGACAGACCCCGGCGCGGCGCCGAGCATGCGTTCGAGCAAGGTGCTGCCAGATCGGCCCATTCCCACGATGTAGAGCACCTTCACGTCCCGCACCACTCGAGTCCTGGTCGCGCCGTCCATTGTCGGACTGGCTAGGCGCCCGACATTAAGTGCCTCGCGGCAGCCTGAGGTGAGGTGGACATGGCCCTCCCCAATACGGGGTATGCGGCAGTTCGAGGAGGAGTGTTGCGCGGAGCAGCAGGCGAGGTTCACGGCGGGCGGGACCTGATCGCGCGGGTCGGCCTGGCCGCCGTCCTGCTGGTCGGAGGCGCGAGCGGCTGTGCCGGCTCGGACACGGATCCGGACGGTCGGCTGCCGGAGCCGGAGCCCACGTCCCGGCTGACACCCGGCCCGCCCGACGCGGACCTGTGGTTGTCCTTCGAGGCCGACGCGGTCGGAGTCGACGGCTCGAGGGAGTACCCCGACGCCTTCGGTCATCCATTCGCCGGCCGGGTCGTGACCGCGAACGACGGAAAGCTCGAGCTGGTTCCGGGACCGGACGGGGCAGGACGCGCGGTGGCGTTTCCCGCGAGGTGCACGGCCCCGATCGGGTGTCCTCGCGCGATGGTGGAGGTCATACCGGCCCCGGCGCTCAACCCTGGAGAAGCTGACTTCGAGTACGGCGCACGCGTGTGGCTGTCGCCCGACCAGACGACGACCGGGTCCAACATCGTGCAGAAGGGCAGGTTCGGCACGACGGGCGGGCAGTGGAAGCTGCAGGTGGACAGTGCCGAAGGTGAGCCCAGCTGCGTCGTACGGTCGGGCACCGACGTGCTCACCGTCCGCTCCAGCGTCTCGATCGCGGACGTCGCCTGGCATCGCGTGGTCTGCCGGCGGGACAAGGAGGGCGTCAGCATCCGTGTCGACGACACGGTTGACCGGGTGGCCGGTCGAACCGGCTCGGTGAGCAGCAGCTGGCCGGTCCGCGTCGGCAGCCCGGGTGTGGGTGACCAGGACGACCAGTTCCACGGCCGGCTGGACGACGTGTTCCTGAGGATCGGCAGCTAGCGCCAGCCACCTGGACGGACCACCCAGTTGGAGGCGAGCAGCTCGGCGAAGGCCACCTCGGTGTCGCCCACGAGCTCCCATGAACCGTCCGGCGAGTTCGCACCCGAGTTGAAGTAGGACATTGAGACGATGTTGTGCGTCCTGGCGTAGTCCGCGGCGTCGCGCAGCCACTCGGCGGCGAGACCGGGGTTCGCCGGGTCCTCCCGGCAGCCGTACTCACCGATGGCGAGGGGGGTGTCCCCGAACCAGCCGATCACCTCGTCGCCCTTGCTGCCGAAGGTGCGCCACTCCTTCCCGTTCGTCGGCGACCAGGGGTTGTAGATGTCGAGACCGACGACGGCTGCCTCCGGGACTATCCACACCGACGGGTCGACGTCGTCGCGAGCCGGGTCGAAGGTCCATTGCTGCAGGACCGGCGCGATGGTGACCTGGGGCGCCAGCTCGGCGGCGAGGCTGATGGCGTGGCGCTGCATGGCGACGTAGTCGGACGGCTCCATTCCCGGGGGGCCGGCGTCGTTCTCGGGCTCGTGGTGAAGGGTGAGGAAGATGGGTGCGGACTCCGCTCCCATCGGGCGAAGCATCCCGGCCAGCCAGTCGTCGCCCTGGCCCGTCGCGATGTCGTGCCAGGTGCCTTGGGGTTTGGTCGAGACGTGCGGCAACCGCCCATGAGCCAGGTCGTCGTGACACCGACGGATCAGCTGATCGGTCTCGTTGAGGTCGGGTGTGAAGTAGGACCGGTGTACTGCGAGCGGAGCGCCGAGCTCCTGCTCCCACGCCGGCAGTGAACGGCTCTGCGGGACCGAGGCTCCGTAGTAGAGACTCCCCGGCGCCGGGCGTCCCGGGAAGGCTGACGGTGCGGACGGGGCGGGCGTCTCGGGTGGGGACGACGGGATCGGTGCACGGCGGGCGTGCGTTCGCTCGTCACTGCAGGAGGCCGTCGCAACAGAGAACGCGACCGCCGCGCCGAGGCCCAGCAGATCGCGACGAGCGATCGCCATGCCGCGACCCTAGGCACCGTTGGACGTCACGGCGGTCTCGCTGCCGCCGGGTCACCCAAAGTGGGGAGAGATCGCCGGGCCGAGGTCCCACGCCGATGACTGTTCCCGTCTGTCTCCACTGGGGTGGGCGCTGCCACAGGGCGAGACGCCCCCAAAAATAGGGGAAAACGAACTCGTCGCCCACGAGCGTTCTTGTTCCTCGTGAGCATATCGAGACCATGAAGACCTTGATCCTGCTCCACGACGGGGGACGCCCGGTTCCTCTGGTCGGACTGCGCAGATGACCGGCCCCGCACTCCTGGTGAGCACGCAAGGCGGTCACCTGACACACCTGCTCGCACTGCAGGTGTGGTGGGAGCGTCAGGACCGCATCTGGGTCTGCCCGGACACTCCCGACGTCATGGACCGGCTCGCCGGGGAGCGTGTGGTCCGGTCCTTCTCGCCGACCACCCGCAACGTGCCCAACTTGCTGCGCAACTGCGTGCTGGCGGTGAGACTGCTGCGGCGTGAGCGGCCATCGCTGGTCGTGAGCGCCGGCGCGGGAGTCGCGGTGCCGTTCTTCGTGGCAGCCTGGCTGCTGCGCATTCCCACCGCGTTCATCGAGGTCTACGACCGGGTTGACACACCCACGCTGACCGGACGTCTGTGCGGTCCGTTCACGACGCGCCGGATCGTCCAGTGGCAGAGCCAGCTGGAGTTCTATCCCGACGCACACCTTGTGGGGCCGTTGCTGTGAGCGAACGGTTCAGTGCTGTGACGGCGCTCGTGGTGGCCCTGACGGGCACCGACCACCACCCGTTCGAACGGATGGTGCGATGGGTGGACGCGGCGGCGGTCCGTCACCGGGACGTGCACTTCCTGATCCAGCACGGGGCAGCGCGGCCGCCGCTGGTGGCCGAAGGGCATGAGTTCCTCGGCCACGACCACCTCGTCGCCCTGCTCTCGGAGGCATTGGTGGTGGTGTGTCACGGAGGACCGGGCACCATCATGGAGGCCCGAGAAGCCGGACACGTGCCCTTGTGCCTGCCCCGCGACCCACGCCTGGGTGAGCACGTGGACGGTCACCAGCAGCGCTTCGCCGCCGTCGTCGGAGCGGCCGGCGTCGTCCGCGCCATCGCGACGCTCGACACCTTCGACCACGAGCTGGCCGACGCCCTCGCGCGCGCTCCGGGCTCCGGTGCGGTCACGACGACCAGACTCGACCGAGACGCCGCCCGTGCCCGGGCTGCGTCCGAGCTCGACGACCTGGTCTCCCTTCGGCCGCACCGTCCGGGTCGGCCGCACCGAACCTCCCTGTGAGCCGAATTGGGGGTGTGAGCGATGAGAAGACGATTGCTCGCCGTAGTGATCATCGTGCTGCCGCTGACCCTGCTGGCAGTCGACGTCGGCGACGCGGCCACAGCCAGGCAGTGCCGCGCTGTTGACCATCGTGCCGGCTCTGGACCGAACGACGACAACACCATCGAGGGCATGAAGCGTGATGTCGCCTCCGGCGGCACCTGGTCCGAGCTGGACGCGGCGGCCGTCATCGGAGGGACGGTGTTGTTCCACGAGACCAGATGGGAGCAGGGCACCAACGGCTCCGGCAAGGTCGAGGACTCGACGTACTCCTATGCCTCGACCTTGTGGACCACCGACCACCACCAGCAGGTGCCGACTCTCCGGCAGGCATTGAACTACCTCGACTCCTCGGGTGGGCACGCACTGATCGAGATTCACCACTGGCCCACCTGGACCCCGAAGCACCTGCGCGCTCTCGTGAATGGGATCAGGTCACGGGGGCTTCAGGATCAGGTGTTCCTGACCGGCACCAGGGGTGCACTGGGTGCGCTCGCAAAGATGGCAGCCGGGATCACCGCCATCTACCGACCGGACAGCGACGAGGTGTTCACCCGCAAACAGGCGCGTGACCTGTCCGTCGAGGGGGTCCAGGTGGGGTTGGCGTTCACCGCTGCCAAGGTCGCCGCCTGGCAACGGGTCGGGTTCCGGGTCTGGGCTCGACAGGCCCGGTCGGACAGCTGGAATACGTGGATCAGGCGCAACGTGGTGACGGTCCAGTCGGACAATCCCGACGGCTGGTTGAAGTGGTGCCGGAGCAAGGCGTGACCTCGTGTCGCCCGATCTCGCTCGGGTCCTACCCCGAATGGGGGACGTTCGCGGCGGTCCCCCCGGAGCGCGTTGCGGGGCGGCGAGTCTGTGCGCGGGCAGCACTGCCGCCCGCGCCCGGCCGAGCTGGCCGAGGACAGAGAGAGACGCACACATGTCACGCATCACCGTCGTGTACCTGGGGGGCTTCGGTCGCTCCGGGTCGACCCTGGTCGAGCGCACGCTCGGCGCCGCGGAGGCGTGGGTCAACGTCGGAGAGCTCGTCGATCTCGCCCGCTCCGTCGCGCCCTCCGACGAGCTCTGCGGGTGCGGGACGCCGTTCTCCGAGTGCCCCCTGTGGACCGAGGTCGGAGAGGCTGCCTTCGGTGGCTGGACCGAGGACGTGCTGGATCGGCTGACCCGGCTGCAGCGCGCCGCCGCACGTCAGCGCCACCTGCCGGGACTGCTCGGTCCGCGACGTGCTCCGTCGGGGGAGCTGACGGACCTGCGCGCGGCGTACGCCCGCATCTACCTGGCGGTCGCCGAGGTGACGGGCTCCCGCGTGGTCGTCGATGCCTCCAAGGGGCCCGCCCTCGGACAGGCGCTCGCCGGCGCGCCCGGCATCGACCTGCGGATGATCAACGTCGTCCGCGATCCCCGGGCCGTCGCCTGGTCCTGGAAACGCCACGTCGAGCGGCCTCACACGACCTCCGGCGCCCAGCAGATGTGGCGGATCCCTGTGCACCGGGCGGCGGCTCAGTGGAGTCTCCTGCAGCTGGAGATGGAAGCCATCGCAAGACTGGGTGGCGTCCGGTCGTCGCGGCTTCGCTACGAGGACTTCGTCGCCGACCCGGTCGGAGCTCTGGTCGCAGCGACCGCCGCCCTCGGTGTTCCGCTGGCCCCCGCCGACCTCCCGGTTGTCCACGACGGCCAGATCCTGCTGGGGCCCAGCCACGGTCTCGCAGGCAACCCCGCGAGGTTCCGCTTGGGGCCCGTGGAGCTCCGCCGGGACGACGGATGGACGACGGAGATGCCCACCACCGACAGGGCGATCGTCACGGCGCTCACGCTGCCCCTGCTGAAGGCGTACGGCTACCCCGCGACCACGACCATCGCCGCCGCGCCCGTCACCACCGGCCGATACGAGACGAGGAGCAGCACGTGACCGGACCCGAACCTGGGAGCGCAAGATCGTTGGCAGCGAAGAACCCGCTGGTCAGCGTCGTGATCCCCACCCGCGGCCGCCCGGAGCTGCTGCTGGAGACCCTGGCCACCATCACCGGCCAGGACTACGCCGGCACCCTGGAGGTCGTTGTCGTCCACGACCGTGAGGAGGTCGACCCGACCCTGGCCCGTCTCTCCAGCTCGAACCGGGAGATCGTGTCGATGGTCAACACCCGCACCGCCGGACTCTGCGGCGCACGCAACACCGGGGTGCTGGCGTCCCGTGGCGCCTTCGTGGCGAGCTGTGACGACGACGACCTCTGGTACCCGGCCAAGGTCCGTCTGCAGGTCGAACGCCTCCTGGCCGACCCCACCCTGTTGGCCGTGGGCGCTGGGATACGTCTGCTCATGGGAGCGCGCGGCAACGTCGACTGGCGAGCCCGCGAGACTGTCGTCACCCACGAGCGGCTCCTCGAGAACCGCGTCAAGGAGCTGCACAGCTCGACGTTGATGATGCGTCGTTCGGCCTTCGACAGGGCCGGGTTGTACGACGAGGAGCTGCCGCACGGCTACGGCGAGGACTACGACTGGTTGCTGCGGGCAAGCCGGGTCGGCTCGGTCGGCGCGGTTCTGGAGATCCTTGCCGACATCCGCAAGGACATCCCCTCCTGGTTCAGGGAGCGTTCGCTCAACACCGCCACCGCCCTGGAGTATCTGCTCGAGAAGCACCCCGACTTCCAGGACCATCGACGAGGTCACGCTCGGATCCTGGGCCAGATCGCCTACGCGCGGGCGTCCGCCGGGCAGCGGGGCCGGGGGGCACGAATCGCGGGCCGCGCGCTTTCGCGCTATCCCGCTGCACCCCACGCGTGGCTCGCCCTCGCGGTCGCCGGTCCCGGCATCGAGCCCCGCCGGATGCTCTCGGCGGCACGCCGTCTCGGCCGAGGCCTCTCGTGAACCGCCTGCCCAACTTCCTGTACGTCGGTCCTGACAAGGCCGGGTCGTCCTGGCTCCACGAGATGCTGCGCAAGCACCCAGACGTCTACCTGACCCCCGCAAAGGACCTGTACTTCTTCGACCGCTACTACGACCGCGGACTGACGTGGTACTCCTCCCAGTTCCGCGACGCGCGAAGCGAGGAAGTCGTCGGCGAGGTGTGCCAGGACTACTTGTTCTGTCCCGAGGCAGCGGCCCGGATCCGCACGACTCTCGGTCCGGTCAGGATCATGGTCTGCCTGCGGGACCCGGTGGAGCGCGCCTGGTCGTCCTACCTCTACATGCGCAAGCACGGGATCGGGCCGGACACCTTCGGTGAAGCACTGCGATGCCGTCCAGAGCTCCTCGACCACGGCCGCTATGCCACGGGTCTCGACCGTTTCCTCCAGCGGTTCCCTCGCGAGATGGTGCACGTCGCTCTCTTCGACGATCTGGCGGCCGACCCGCAGGGGTTCATCGACGCCGTGACCGACTTTCTCGGCCTCGTCCCGATGCCGTTGGCGACCAGGGATCTCGCCGCTCGGCTCCCCGCCGCCCGAGCCCGCTCGGTCCGAGTCGCCTCGGTCGCCCGTCGCAGCGCGGACTGGGTGCGGGAGCACGACGGCGCGAAGCTGGTGGGAACGGTCAAGCGTTCCCCTCTCGTCCAGCGAGCTCTCTACCGCCCCATCGACCGTCGAGCGGTGCGACCCGCCCCGGACGACGTCATCACGGTGCAGACCGCACTGGCACCTGAGATCGACGCTCTTGAACACACCCTCGGATTCCGCCTCCGCGAGTCCTGGGGTTGGTAGCCGTGGTTCGGCCCTGTTCGTCTCAGGAGCCGCGCTCCCACGGGGCCGGCTGCGGGAAGTAGGCCTCGAAGAAGTTCGCGAGCACCTGGTCGAGGCGCTCGGTCCGCAGGGCATGGTCGTGGTGGTCACCGAGACAGATGAAGTCCTGCTCGCGGGCCAGCAGCCGCTGGAGCTGCCAGTCCACGTCACTGTTGCTGAGGTTGACGAACGCCAGGTCGGCCTCACCGACGTACGACGTACCGGTCATCAGTGCGTAGTGCTGCGCGAAGGAGCTCAGCATCGACAGGTCGGTCTCGGAGCGAAACGGCGCCCGCGCGGTCGCCGCGACCTCGTCGGGGAACCTCCGGGAGAGCTCGTCGAGGACCGAGCGGCGATGCGGGTAGGGGGCGTGCGCCAGCGTGTTGGTCGTGACTGCGCCGAACGTCGCCTCGAGCAGGTTGCGGTTGTTCCAGGCCGCCTTCAGGTAGGCGGGCGCGCCCGGCAGCTCGCTGAGCCCGATTGCGTTCGCGGAGAAGAACGTCGCGAACAGGCCGGCCGGGCTGAAGAAGGCCTCCGGCCGCACCGGGCGGCCCAGCATGAAGTCGTCGTTGAAGTAGACGAAGTGCTCGCTGAGGTCGGGGATCCGGTGCAGCGCGGTCTCGATCGCATGTGAGTTGTACGTCGGGAGCGCGTCGGCCGGCAGGATCTCGCTGTGGTCGACCACGGTGACCGCGGGGTGGGACGTGTCGAGCCAGTCGGGGACCTGGCCCGCGGTCACCAGGTGGATGCGTCGCACCCAGGGCGCGAACAGGTGGAGGCTGCGCATCGAGTAGCGCAGCTCGTCGCGGGACACGAACCTGGCCTGCCCGCTGGACTCTTTGGTCTGTGCCGTGCCGGTCATGCTCGCGAGGCGTCGCTCGCGCCCGAGGTCCCACTCAGGGTCGTTTCCGTCGACCCACGTGTAGACGACGTCGACAGGGAATCGGCACTCGTTGACGGTCGGCAGGGCCATCAGCGGCAAGGTGGGGACCGTGACCCCGTCGAGGTCGATGTCCACGGTGTCCGCCCCTCGGGGGATCCGCTGGGCGTAAGGATTGGGCCGCGGCGACGCGAGGTCACCCGCGACGGTCTCTTCCCAGAACTCGACGTCCACCGTGCAGCCCTGCCCGAGCAGGCTGGGGCTGCCGTCGATCTCGGGCCACGGCTCGATCGCGATCAGGGAGGTCATGCCGCGACGCAGGTCAGCGGCGAGCTCGGGGATGGGCCCGCGGCGTTCGTGCCAGCCGTGCCGGGCGGGGTCCCGCAGGGCGAGGTACGGCGGGCAGCCGTCCCGGCCGAGCTCGGTGAGGAAGGCAGCTCGGGCTTTCATCGGGACGATCACCACGTGGCTGGGCCCCTCGTGTGCCGGGACGACCAGCCACTCGTCGGTCACCCGCCGCGCGCTGTCGACGACCCAGGACAAGGCCGCCTGTCGAGCCTGGACGGGGGTGATCCCGGAGATGTCGGCGGGCGCGGCGTCCGGCCGAGGACGGGGCGTTGTGGCCGTCGCCCGCGCGGTGACCCGGCCACGACCGACCCGGCGGGCCCGGGCGTCGGCGAAGATGCCGAGCCAGCGCTCAGCCAGCGCATGGGCGTCGTACTGACGAGACGAGCGGACCGCGCCTTCGCCGAGCCGGCGGCGCAGGTCGTCGTCGGTGGCCAGCCGCAGCAGGGCAGTGGCCATGCCCGCGATGGACTCCGGCCCGACGAGCAGGCCGTTCACCTCGTGCTCGATGATCTCGCGCGGGCCGGAGGCGCAGTCGAAGCTGACCACCGGGACCCCCGCGGCCATTGCCTCCTGAACGACGAGCGGGAAGCCCTCGGCCCTCGACGTGAGTGCGGAGATCGACGCCGCTGCCCAGGCGCCGGGCATGTCCGTGGTGCTGCCGGCCACCTCGACGCGGTCCCACAGGTTCGACTTGCGTGCCTCGCGGAGCACCTCCTGGCGCTGCGGTCCCTCGCCGTAGATCCTCAGGCGCCACTCGGGGATCTGGTCGGCGATCTGCTCGAAGGCCTGCACCAGCTTGCCGAACTGCTTCTCGGGGACCAGTCGGCCGGCGGCCACGATCAGCGGGTTGTCGAGCCGTGACCGAGGCGCGAACCCGATCGGGAGGGGGTTCGGCATCACCACGATCTCGGGGGCGACCTCGCCCAGCTGGGCGCGCAGCCAGTCGGCCACCGACGGGGTCAGGAGTGCGACGACGTCGGCTCGCGGCGCGTAGGTCAACAGCGGCTCGAGGCCCGACTTGCGGTCCGAGGACGAGCGGTGCTCCTGGTGCACGACGACGATCGGGTCGGGGAGCAGCTCGATGGCCGAGGCGAGCAGGGCGGGCGTGACCGTGACGACCAGGTCGACGTCGAGGTGGGGGAGCGCGGCCTCCATCGCCACGTCGGTCAGGGCCGAGAACTGCCCGTCCCACCGGGCCGGGATGAGTGAGGACTCACGTTCGAAGAGCGCCGCAGCGACCTTGGGAGTGGCCAGGTCGGACTGGACCGGGAGCGGGCCGACGTCCTCCCGCACGTCGACGAGGTAGCTCACGTCGATCCGGTCGTCGATGGCGTAGTGGGGAGCCTCGGCGCTGCGGGTGATGCTGACCAGGCGCACGTCGTGGTCCGCAGCGAGGGCGTTGGCCTGGGTGATGGCCGAGCGGGAGGTGCCGCCCATGCCGTCGAGGTTGAAGACCAGGTAGGCGATCCTCACGCGTCGTCCTCTGCTTCGGGCGCCGAGAGGGCCGGCTGTGGCAGCCGGGCCTGGAGCAGCCCGTCGCGCGACCAGCGCAGCCGGAGTGCCGGACGGTCGGTGTCGTCGCCGGACAACGGGGGCAGCAGCACGGCACGGTTGGGGTCGGCCAGGTCGTTGCGTCGACGTCTGACGGGGACCCAGCGCTCGGCGGTGCCAACGCCCACCCGCAGGGTCTGACCGGATCCGGGGGGTAGCCGGTCCAGTGTCAGCAGTGCGGCCCACCCCGCGTCCGTCAGGTCCAGTGGCCAGGTGGCGACGACCTCCGGCGACTCCTGCTCGAGCAGGAGGAGCGTCGGCTGGCCGTCGGTCACGGGGTCCACGGTGAGCTCGACCCCGGCGTCGTGGAGCCGGACGTCGCGCAGTTCGGTCGCCGGCGCCAGAATCCGACGCCGGACCCGCAGGAACCCGTCGTCGCTGCGATGCAGGGCGAACTGCGTCCGACCGTCGCGGGCCGGCGGGATCCTGAGCGGCTCGCCTTCGGGCAGCGGGGGTGACCACACGGTCTTCGGCGCGCCCCCGCCCGGCGGCACCAGGACCAGGTCGTACGACGCGGGGCCATCGCCGATGAGCTCGCCGAGGTCGACGCGGATCGAGCGATAGGCAGGCTGGTCCTCCGCGAGGTCGCTGCGCACGGCGAGCACGTCACCGGACTCGCTGGCCCGCATGGCGAGGGAACCCGCAACGGCCTCGACCGCCAGCCACAGTGTCTGGCCGTCGACGATCCCGGCGTACGCGGCCACCGGAGCGCCGCGCGGGGGCTTCGGCGGGGGCGGGGGTCCCGGGTCCTCGGGAGCCTCGAGGGGGTCGCGTGCCTCAGTGGTGGGGGCGTCGCGGCGCCGGGCAAACTTCACGTGGATACCGGTCCGTGGCCGGTCAGAGACCGGTGACGCCTTCGCCGCCGCCGGCCTGCTCGTCGAAGTTCTCGTGCTCGAGCAGGTGCAGCACCGGAACGCCGATCTTGCGGCGGGCCTGGGAGCTCCAGTCGAGGTGGAAGAACTCCGCGACCACGTGCGGACGGGTCAGGATGATCGCCTCACGGCCGTCGACGGCAGCCACCTCGTCGGCCAGGGCCTGGATCGGTGGTCCGGTGATGACCTTGCCGGTCACCGTCCCCCCTGCGTTCCGCAGTGCGGTGATCGTCTGCTCGAGGTCAGCGGTGGACCGCTCCTCGCTGTCCTTGCGGACGGCGTCGAGGTCGACGTCGCCCATGCCGAGGGTGGGAGTGGCGAGCATCTCGCCGCCCGACAGCGACCCCATCGCGGCCTCGATGCGGGCCGCGGCGTCCTCCATCGGGAGCAGCACGTGGTAGGTCACCGGGTCGTCGATGTTCTCGTGCAAGGAGCAGACCTGCCGGGCGTCCGCCGGGCTGAGTGCTTGCTCGATCAGGAGTACGACGTCGTAGTCACTCATGTGCTGCTGCCTCCGTCATTCGGTGGTCGAGCCTTTCGAGACCACGCCCAGAACACTACCGAGGTCGTAGCTGACCGGCTCCTCCAGTTGCTCGTAACCGCAGGACTCCGGGTCGCGGTCGGTCCGCCAGCGCCGGAACTGCGCGGTGTGCCGGAAGCGTCGCCCCTCCATGTGGTCGTAGGCCACCTCGACGACGAGGTCGGGGCGCAGCGGCGTGAAGGACAGGTCCTTGCCGGTGCTCCAGCGGCTCTGGGTGCCGGGGACGCGGTCCGGGTTGGCGATGGCCCAGTCGGACCACTCACCCCACGGGTGGTCCTCGATCGCGCAGACGAGTGGCTGCAGCTCCTCGATCAGCTCGGCCCGGCGCTTCTCGGTGAAGCTCGCGGAGACACCGATGTGCTGGAGCTTGCCGTCGGCGTACAGCCCCAGCAGGAGGCTGCCCAGGAGCGGGCGCTCCGGGGTGGACGTCTTGTGCTCGCGGTAGCCGGCGACCACCACGTCGGCGGTCCGCTCGTGCTTGATCTTCAGCATCGTGCGGCCGTTCTGCAGGTACGGCGCGGTGAGTGGCTTCGCAACCACGCCGTCCAGCCCGGCGCCCTCGAAGGACGTGAACCAGCCCTCGGCCTCGGCGACGTCCCGGGTGGTGCGCGTCAGGTAGCAGGGTCCGTCGAGCCCGGCCAGTGTCTGCTCGAGGGCGGCCCGCCGTTCGGCGAACGGGCGGTCGACGTACGACTCGTTGCCCAGCGCCAGCAGGTCGAACGCCACGAAGCCGGCGGGGGTCTTCTCGCTGAGCATGTCGACGCGGGACTTGGCCGGATGGATGCGCTCCTGCAGCGTCTCGAACTCCAGCCGGTCTCCCATCGCGACGAACAGCTCGCCGTCCAGCACGCAGCGCTCCGGAAGCTGCTCGCGGATCGCGGCCACCACCTCGGGGAAGTAGCGGGTCAGCGGCTTGGTGTTGCGGCTGGTCAGCTCGATCTCGTCGCCGTCGCGGAAGACGATGCAGCGAAACCCGTCCCACTTCGGCTCGAAGCTCAGCCCGCCGAACTTGTCGGGGTCGGGGATCCCCTTCACGGACTTGGCGAGCATCGGCTGGACGGGCGGCATCACGGGCAGGTCCACGTTGTCGAGCCTAGTCATCCGGGACGTCCTACGGGCTGGGGCACAGAGCCAGCGGAATGTATGACGTCCCGGGCCCTATCGTGTTCCTCCTATCCCCGGTTGGTCTGCCGGCAGGGCCCGCCTGACTTTGAATCAGGACTAGCGACGTAGGTTCGACTCCTACCCGGGGAGCGTGAGTGACACCGTGTCCCGTGCAGCAACGAACAACCTGACCGTCATCGTCCTGGCCGCCGGCGGTGGGACCCGCATGCGTTCGAAGACCATGAAGGTCCTCCATCCACTGGGTGGCCGCAGCATGATCGGCCACGTGCTGCTGGCCGTGCAGGCGGTGGAGCCACGCCGCATCGTCGCGGTCATCGGCCACCAGCGCGACCAGGTCGGTGCCCACATCCGCGCGCTCGTCCCCGACGTCGTGCTCGCGGTCCAGGAGGACCAGCAGGGCACGGGCGACGCCGTACGCGTCGCGATGGAGGCGCTGGCGGATGAAGCTGCGGAGTCGGGCACGGTGATCGTGGCGTACGGCGACACCCCGCTGCTCGAGGGCGACAGCCTGCGGGCCTTCGCCGCTGAGCACGAAGCAGCCCAGCGGGCGGTCAGCATCCTGAGCGGGGTCGTGTCCGAGCCCTACGGCTACGGCCGGGTCGTCCGGGACGCAGACGGCGACGTCGTGGCGATCGTGGAGGAGAAGGACGCGAGCCGCGACGAGCGCGAGATTCGTGAGATCAACTCGGGGATCCTGGCGTTCGACGCCGCCTTCCTGGTCGAGGCACTGCCGAAGCTGGGCAACGACAACTCCAAGGGCGAGTACTACCTGACCGACACCGTGCGAATCGCCCGTGATGCCGGCCTGACCGTCGGTGCCTTCACGATCGACGACGTCAGGCAGACCGAGGGCGCGAACGACCGGGCCCAGCTCGCCGACCTCGGTCGGGAGATGAACCGGCGCATCGTCACCCGCTGGATGCGGGACGGGGTCACGGTCATGGACCCCGCCACGACGTGGATCGACGCGGACGTCGTGCTTGCCGAGGACGTCACGATCCTGCCGGGCACCCAGCTCCTCGGCACGACCGTGGTGCTCGAGGACGCGGTGATCGGCCCGGACACCACGCTCAAGGACTGCGAGATCGGGGCCGGGGCCCGGATCGTGCGGGCCCACGGCGAGCTCGCGGTCGTCCGCGGCGGCGCCACCGTCGGTCCCTTCTCCTACCTCCGACCCGGCACGGTCCTCGGGAGGGACGGCAAGATCGGTGCTTTCGTCGAGACCAAGAACGCAACGATCGGCGACGGGGCGAAGGTGCCGCACCTGTCGTACGTCGGGGACGCCGAGATCGGGGAGGGCAGCAACATCGGCGCCGGCACGGTCTTTGCCAACTACGACGGTGTCGCGAAGCACCGCACCGTCGTCGGCAGGCACGCCCGCACGGGCTCGAACAACACGTTCGTGGCCCCGGTCGAGATCGGGGACGGCGCGGCCACGGCCGGCGGCACGGTCGTACGGCGTGACGTGCCTCCCGGCGCGCTCGCCGTCAGCGGCGGACCCCAGCGCAACCACGAGGGCTGGGCCGTCACGAAGCGTCCGGGCACCGCCCAGGCCCGGGCCGCCGAGGCGGCCGGAGCGGGCCCGGCCGGTGCACGGGAGGCGTCTCACGACGAGCCCGATGTTGGGTCCGACCCGTCGGGTGAGACAGAATCCTGAGGACACCCCTCCGGCGATCCAGGAGCACGGCACCGTGACCGGAATGAAGCGGACCACCGAGAAGAACCTCATGGTCTTCAGCGGCCGAGCGCACCCCGACCTCGCCGACGAGGTGGCCGCCCTGCTTGGCACTCCGCTGGTCCCGACCTCGGCCTACGAGTTCGCCAACTCCGAGATCTACGTCCGGTTCGAGGAGTCGGTCCGCGGCTGCGACGCCTTCGTGATCCAGAGCCACACGGCCCCGATCAACGAGTGGATCATGGAGCACCTGATCATGGTCGACGCACTCAAGCGTGCGTCGGCCAAGCGGATCACCGTGGTCATGCCGTTCTACGGCTATGCCCGCCAGGACAAGAAGCACCGCGGCCGGGAGCCGATCTCGGCGCGGCTGATGGCCGACCTGTTCAAGACCGCTGGCGCCGACCGGCTGATCACCGTCGACCTGCATGCCGACCAGATCCAGGGCTTCTTCGACGGCCCCGTCGACCACCTGATGGCGCTGCCGATCCTGGCCGACTACGTGCGGGAGAAGTACGGCCACCAGCAGCTCGCCGTCGTCTCGCCGGATGCCGGCCGGATCAAGGTCGCCGAGCGCTGGTCGGCCCGGCTCGGTGGCGCGCCACTGGCGTTCATCCACAAGAGTCGGCGCATCGACCGCCCCAACGAGAGCGTCGCCAACCGGGTCGTCGGTGACGTCAGCGGGCGCATGTGCGTGCTCGTGGACGACATGATCGACACCGGTGGCACCATCGTGAAGGCCGCCGAGGCGTGCATGAACGACGGCGCGGCCGGCGTGATCATCGCGGCCACCCACGCGATCCTCTCCGAGCCCGCCGTGGATCGGCTCAAGAACTGCCCGGCCGCCGAGGTGGTCGTCACCAACACGCTGCCCCTCACCGATGACCGCGAGTTCGACAAGCTCACCTGCCTGTCGATCGCCCCGCTCGTCGCCCGGGCCATCCGCGAGGTGTTCGAGGACGGCTCCGTGACCTCGATGTTCGACGGGCACGCCTGACGCGTCCGTCGCCGCCCCAGGTCCGACTGGAAAGTCGGGCGAGTTCTGAGGCTCTGCGCGGCTAGCCTGCCCCGGTGACCCTCGCCGTCGAAGCCACCGAACTGCGGCGAACCTTCCGCACCACGACCGGCACGGTCCGCCGGACCCGCAAGGACGTCGAGGCGGTCAAGGGCATCAGCTTCCACATCGAGCAGGGCGAGCTCTTCGGCCTGCTCGGGCCGAACGGCGCCGGCAAGACCACCACTATCAAGATGCTGATCACGCTGCTCCTCCCGACGAGCGGGTCGGCCCGCGTGCTCGGCCACGACGTGGTCGCTGACACCCGCGAGGTCCGGCGCCGCATCGGCTACGTCTTCGGTGGCGATCGCGGGCTCTACGAGCGGCTGTCGGCGCGGGACAACCTGCGCTACTTCAGCGAGCTGTACGGCGTGCCGCCGCGCACGCAGGCCACTCGCATCGACGAGCTGCTCGAGCTGGTCGGCCTGACCGAGCGCGACAGGGAGCGCGTCGAGGGCTACTCCCGCGGCATGCGCCAGCGGCTGCACATCGCTCGCGGGCTGCTCCACGACCCGGACGTGCTGTTCCTCGACGAGCCATCGATCGGCATCGACCCGGTGGGTGCCCGCGAGCTGCGCGCGACGATCGGGAACCTCGTCGAGATGGGCAAGACCGTCCTGCTCACCACCCACTACATGTTCGAGGCCGACGAGCTCTGCGACCGGATCGCGGTGATCCGCGAGGGCGAGATCGTGGCCGAGGGCACGCCGGCGCAGCTGAAGGGTCGCGTGTCCGGGGGCCGGGTCGTCGAGGTCGAGACCTACGGCGTGCTCGAGGAGACGGTCGCCGAGGTCGGCACCGTGGCCGGGATCCGCTCGGTGGCCGTCGAGGAGCGCGGCCAGCAGCAGGTGCTGATCATCCAGTGCGAGCGCGACGCAGAGGTGACGCAGGCGGTTCTGGCCCGGCTCGGCGACGTACGGGTCGGCCGGGTGACCGCTCGGGAGCCCACGCTCGAGGACGCCTACGTCGAGCTGGTGACCGGTTCGTGAGGAGCTACCTGCGCCAGCAGCGGATCTGCTACCTCCTCCAGCTCCGGGTGCTGTCCACGTCGCTGTTCGACGGCCTGCTGGCGGTGTTCTTCCCGCTGATGTTCGCGACGGCGGCGTTGCTCGTCTACCGCATCAAGGACGATCCCGACGGCATGCAGTACGCCGGCTTGGGCGCCGCGATCATGGGCATGTGGACGTGCCAGGGCGTGATCGCGTCCTCGCTGCTGACCCGCGAGCGCTGGGCCGGCACCCTGGAGCTCCTCGTTGCCGCACCCATACCGCTGTCGCGGGTGCTGGTGCCGATCACGATGGCGCTCTCGACCATCGGCCTCTACTGCGTGGTGGCCACGATCGTCTGGGAGCGCTTGGTCTTCGACATCCGCCTCGAGATCGCGAGCTGGCCGCTCTTCGTGCTGAGTGTCCTGATGTCGGCGCTCACCCTGGCGCTGTTCGGCTTCTTCCTCTCGGTGACCGCGGTGCGCTACCGCACGTCCTGGTCCCTGGGCGCGGCCCTGGAGTACCCCGGCTGGCTGCTCTGCGGGTTCCTGGTGCCCGTGGACCTGCTTCCGGACTGGCTGCACCCCCTGTCGTGGTCGATCCCGACGACCTGGGCCATGGCGGCCGTCCGCGACGCCGCCAACGGGGTGAGCCCGTGGGGGAACCTCGGCCTGTGTGTCGCTGTCGGCCTGGTGTACGCCGTCGTCGCGGCGTACCTGGGTAGGCGGCTGGTCGAGTCCGCTCGTCGCCACGCGACCCTGGCGCTCACATGACGTCGCTTCGGATCTTCTTCATCGGTGGCCTGATGAGCTACCGGGCCATGTTCGGCTGGCTCAACCCGTGGATCCTGGTCCCGTCGCTCATCGTCTCGCCGATCTGTCAGATCCTGCTGTTCGCCTACATCGGCCGCAGCGCCGGCGTGGGGAACGACGAGTTCTACGTGATCGGCAACGCGCTCAACTACGCCGCGATCCCGTGCCTGTTCGCGATGGGGGCAACGATCGGAGGCGAACGCGAGGGGCACACCCTGGGCATCGTGCTCGTCACTCCCGCTCGCCGGATCCCGCTGTTCCTCGGCCGGGCGCTGCCAGTGATCGCCAACGGCTGGGGCGTCGCGATGGTCGGCGTGCTCGCCGGCGTCCTGCTGCTCGACGTACATGTCCCGAGCGGCTCGTGGCCGGCGATCCTGCTCGTGGTCGTGGTGACGTCCGCGTCGTGCACGGGACTGGGGCTGGCCATGGGTGCGGTCGCACTGCGGGTCCGGGAGAGCGCGGTGCTCGGCAACGTGCTGTTCTGCGTCCTGCTGGTGTTCTGCGGGGTCAACGTCGCGCTCGACGACCTGCCGGGCTGGATGGCGACGGTCGGGTCCTGGCTGCCACTGACCCACGGCATCGCGGCCGCCCGGTTGCTTGCCGACGACAGCTCGCTGGGCGACGTCACCGGTCTGGTGACTCGCGAGATCGGGGTCGGTGCGATCTACACGGTCCTGGGCCTGGCCCTGCTGCGCTTCTTCGAGGGCGAGAGCCGGCGCCGGGCCTCCCTCGACCGCACCTAGCTTTCCCGGAGGCCAGCGTGTCCACGCCCCTCCGCGGCGATTCGCGCTCAGCGAACGCCCTCGCTAGGATCAGTAGGTTGCCTCGGCGAGGGAGCACCGGTTGACTCCGGTTCGCTCCGTGATCGACAGGGCCGGCTGGACCTCATGGTGCGCCGCGCTGCTCGATGTCGACTCAGACCGGGTGCGCGGCGTTCGTCATGTCGGTCGCCGGGTTCGGGGCAGCCACACGAGTTCCTGACGTCAGCACGTACGAGGAGTAGTCAGCATGGCCGCCGAGAAGATCACCGCAGAGTCCCGCACCGAGTTCGGCAAGGGGGCGGCTCGCCGCATCCGCCGCGCCGACAAGGTCCCCGCCGTCCTGTACGGGCACGGCAACGACCCCATCCACATCACGCTGCCCGGCCACGACACGATGATGGCGCTCAAGCACGGCGGCGCGAACGCCCTGCTCGAGCTCGACATCGAAGGCAAGAGCCAGCTGGCGCTGACCAAGCAGGTGCAGATCGACCCGATCCGCCGCCACCTCGAGCACATCGACTTCGTCGCGGTGCGCCAGGGTGAGAAGGTCACCGTCGACATCCCGATCGTGCTCGTGGGCGACGCCCAGCGCGAGACCCTCGTCGTGGTGGACAACAACACCGTCCAGGTCGAGGCCGAGGCCACGCACATCCCCGAGTCCATCGAGGTGTCCATCGAGGGCCTGCCCGCCGGCACCCAGATCCTGGCGTCGGAGCTCTCGCTGCCGGAGGGCTCGACGCTGCTGCTCGACCCCGACGCGCTGATCGTCAACATCACCGAGGCGCAGACGACCGAGCAGGTCGAGGCCGAGCTCGCCGAGGCCGAGGCCGAGGCCGGCATCGAGCGCGAGGAGTCCGACGCGGACGTCGAGGCGGCCGCCGAGTCCGAGGACGCGGAGACCACCGGGGCCACCGAGGGCGAGTGATCCGCGCTGTTCTTCCGTAGAAAGGGCCGGGACTCCGACGCGATGACCACCGAGGACGCAGGCACGCCTGTGTGGCTGGTGGTCGGGCTAGGCAATCCCGGCCCTTCCTACGCCGGCCACCGGCACAACGTCGGCTACCTCGTCGCCGATGAGCTGGCCCGCCGCATGGGTGCGTCGTTCCGCTCGCACAAGTCCGGGCGTGCCGACGTGGTCGAGGGCCGCCTTGGCGCTCCCGGTTCCGCCGGACCCCGCGTCGTGCTCGCCCGTCCCCGTGGCTACATGAACGAGTCGGGGGGACCCGTCAAGGCGCTCGCGACGTTCTACAAGGTGCCGCCCGAGCGGATCATCGCAATCCACGACGAGCTCGACCTCCCGTTCGACACGATGCGCGTCAAGCTCGGTGGCGGGGACAACGGCCACAACGGGCTGAAGTCGCTGCGGTCCTCTCTCGGCACCGGCGACTTCTACCGGGTCCGGATCGGGATCGGCCGCCCTCCCGGCCGCCAGGAGGTGTCCGACTTCGTGCTCTCGAACTACTCCTCCACCGAGCGCAAGACCGTGCCCTTCCAGGTCGACAGCGCCGCGGACGCGGTCGAGTCGCTCATCGTCGTCGGCCTCGAGCGCACCCAGCAGTCGTTCAACTCCTGACTCATCTAGGGTGACCCGGTGACTTTCGACCCCGGCACCCCGCCCGCATCAGCCGCCACCGACGACCACGTCCTGGCCACCTGGCTGGCCACGGTCGCCGGGGAGCGGCTGCTCGAGGTCCGGCTCGAGGGTCTGGAGGGCCGCGAGCTCAAGGACGCAGGCGACCGGGCCGCCCACCTGCTGTTGATGGAGCTTCTGGCCGAGCACCGCCCCGGCGACGCGGTGCTGTCCGAGGAAGCCGTCGAGAGCACCGGCGACAAGGTGGATCGACTGAAGGCCGAGCGGGTCTGGATCGTCGACCCCCTGGACGGCACCCGCGAGTTCTCCGAGCCGCCCCGCGACGACTGGGCGGTCCACGTGGCGCTCTGGCAGTCCGGCGACCTCACCGCCGGCGCCGTCGCCCAGCCCGCGCTCGGGGAGACGTTCAACACCGGCCGGCCCCCCGTCGTACCTGCGAGCACGTCGGGCCGACCGCGGATCGCGGTTTCCCGCAGCCGACCACCAGAGTTCGTGCACGGGCTCGCCCGGGAGATCGATGCCGAGCTCGTCGCGATGGGCTCGGCAGGGGTCAAGGTCATGTCGGTGGTCCGCGACCTCACCGACGCCTACGTCCATGCCGGCGGTCAGTACGAATGGGACTCCGCGGCCCCGGTCGCCGTAGCCCGCGCCGCCGGGTTGTTCACCTCGCGCATTGACGGCTCGCCCCTGGCGTACAACCAGGCGGACGTCTACCTGCCGGACCTGATCGTCTGTCGTCCCGAGCTGGCCGAGCGGATCATCGACTTCGTGCAGCGCAACGGGGTCACCTCCGCCGGCTGAGGGCACCGAGGTGCCCGGTCGCCGCCCTCCCCAGCTGCGGATACGGCTTCGCGAGAAACCTCCGTGACCAAATTTGGCTAAAGGTCCCGACGGACGGCTCGTGCGCGTGACTCCCTCCCGAGGATGTCGTCACCACCTGAGGAGACAGCCGTCGTGTCGACCCACTTCCCGCACCGCCAGTACGCCGTGCTCGCCATCGGTATTGTCCTCGCGCTCCTCGGAGCCATCCTCGCGGTGTTGGTCCTGCCCCACCGGGCCGATGGAGCCACGTACGGCTACCAGGTCACCACGGTGGACCCACCTGGAAACGTCTCGGCGAAGACCGCCCGGCGGACGGTGACGATGCCGTAGCCGCCTCGCAGGGCAGCACGCAAGGCCCCGACAGGGACAGCAGGTTCCCGGGTTGGAGCGCGCCCGGATCAGGCTCGGGGGCGTGCGGACACTTGCCTCAAATGCGGCATGCCGCGACGGCGCCCGTTCCCTAAGTTCAAGGCACACCCGAAATCGTTGTCGAGAGCCCGGGAGGGGGCGAGCTGCATGGCCGAGGCCCTGGCGCCAGCTGCCCCACATCCCTTCGCCGACGCCGGCCAGGTTCTCGACGCCGGTGTTGCTGCACCGTTGCGACGCCTGGGCCGCATCAGCGCGTTGCGGTGGCACCCGCACGCCGCGATGGGCGACGTACTGGCAGCCTGCGTCACGTTGTCCGTCCTCGGCCTCCAGGGCGCCTCCCTGGGTCGCCAGCCGGGTCTCGCGCTTCTCCTCGGGTGGCCGCTCTTGCTGGCGGCCCGAGGCGCCTATGCCCGAGGGCAGCTTCTCGACGACTCGTCGTCCGCGGTCCGGCGGGTGGTGCACTCCGGGATGGTTCTGGGTCTCGTGTGCTGGGTCGGGTCCGCGTTCCTCAACGCGCCGGCGTCGGGCACGCTCATCGCCTTCACCGGCTGCGTCACCGCCGCCGGCGTCGCCCTGCGGTTGGTGCCGCAGGCGACGCGACGCACGGGCACCCGGTCGGCGACGGCAGCTCGCGTCGTACTGGTCGGACATCCGGTGGACGTCCGACGGGCGCTGGCCGAGCTCGAGCGACCGGCGGCGCAGCGGGTGCAGGTGGTCGCTGTGTGCCTCACGCAGCCGGGCCGGGTCGACGACCTGCCACCCTCGGCCGTCGGTGGCGTGGACACGGCCGCCGCGCTGGCCATTGACCAGTCTGCGGACGCGGTCCTCGTGCTTCCCGGGCACCTCCTGGACCCGGGCTCGGTGCGCCGTCTCCAATGGCGGCTGGAAGCAGCCGACATCGAGATCTACCTCGGCACCGGACTCGTCGACGTCGCACCCTTCCGCCGCACGAACGCGATCGCAGCGGGGCTGGTGCTGGTGCACGTCGCACCTGCGCCGCTGCACGGGCTTCGTCGGTTCCTGAAGGACGTCGCCGAGCGCAGCGCAGCCGCGTTGGTCCTCGTCGCTGTCGCTCCGGTTCTCGTGACGATCGCCCTCCTGATAAGGCGTGGGTCTCCGGGTGGAGCCATCTTCCGTCAGGAACGCGTCGGGCTCCAGGGGCGCACCTTCACGATGTACAAGTTCCGCACCATGGGTGTGACAGCCGAGAGCATGCTCGCGGGGCTGGCGGACAGCAACGAGACCGGGGGGGTGCTGTTCAAGCTGCGTCAGGACCCGCGCGTGACCGAGCTGGGCCACTTCCTGCGTCGCTACTCGCTCGACGAGATGCCGCAGCTGTGGAACGTGGTTCGCGGCGACATGGCGCTGGTCGGTCCTCGTCCGGCGCTGCCCAGCGAGGTGGCTGAGTACGACGTCGATCCGCGCCGTCGGCTGGTCGTGAAGCCTGGACTGACCGGCCTGTGGCAGGTGTCGGGGCGCTCCGACCTGTCGTGGGAGGACACCGTGCGCCTGGACACCCGGTACGTCGACAACTGGTCCCCGGGGTTGGACCTGGCGATCGTGCTCCGCACCCTCCGCGCGGTCCTCGACCACCGCGGCGCCTACTGATCGCCTACTGATCGCCTACTGATCGCCTACTGATCGCTCCGAGACCTCTGGCCCCTTGATGACTCGGCCCTCGGCGGCTGCCATCTGGTCCGGTGCGCGATTCCGACCGCAGCCAGCTGTGAGGAGACCTCGAGCTTGCTCAAGATGGCCTTGACCTGGGTCCGAACCGTGGCCTCGGACACGACCTCCTCCCTGGCGATCTCCCGGACAGTGCGGCCTCCGACGAGATGGCCCAGCACCTCGCGCTCGCGATTTGTCAGCCGTTCGAGGCGGGCCCGCTGGACCTGTTGATCCCGGCGCTCGCTGTGCCAGAGCTGCAGGAGCTCCTCACGTTCGTCCGGCGCCATCAGGGGGAGTCCCTCGTTGAGTCGTCGCACGGTGGCGAGGATGTCGTTGAGGGGTTCGGTCTTCGACATCACCTTGCGCGCGCCATATCGCAGGCACTCGCCCCAGCGGGCCCGGTCCGTGGAGGCGGTGATGACGACCACGCTGACCCCGGCGCCGGCCATGGGTCCGATCAGGTGCCCCCCGTTGCCGAAGCGTCCCAGGTCGAGGTCGAGGAGCACGATCCGAGGGTGCGCCCTGATCGCCGCCGAGAGGATCGTGGACATCGAACCTCCGGATTCGGGCAGGACCAGTCGCCGTACGTCGTAGCCCTCCATCGACAGGGCCAGCTCGAGAGACTCTGCGAACAGCACATGGTCCTCGACTATCAGGACCCGGATGCTGCTACGCGGGAGGATCTTGTGGGTCATGCGACCGCACTCCTGGGCTTGCCTCGGCGGGGAGGGTTACGACGAAGGTGGCACCTCGTGCGGCGGCCCGGGCCATGCTGAGCGCGCCGCCCTGGTCCGCCACGAGCCGATGGGCGACGTGCAAGCCGATGCCTTGACCCGACGAGCCGTCCCCCCGCGCCCCCCACTCGAAGATGCGGTGCTGGACGGTGTCCGGTACTCCGGGTCCTGAGTCCGAGACGCAGATCCTCACGGTGTCGCTCACGCGGCGTACGCCCACGCGGACCGCCGTTCCCTTGGCGTGTTCGGCCGCGTTCTCGAGCAGGATGTTGACCACCTCGGCGATGTCGTCGGCACGTCCATGGGCCCAATGTCCGCTCGGCTCCCACAGGCACTCCTGGCCCCGCGCCTGGTGGGCGACAACCACGGGTTCGAGGGTGCCGTCCAGCTCGACCGGGAGCAGCGGACCTCCGACCCGGCTCGACATGAGGCGTTCGAGCCGCGCCATCTCGGACTCGATGGTCTGCTCCAGCTTGCGACGCCGCGCGGGACTGACTCTCGCGACATCGTGCATCAGCCGTGAGGCCGAGGCGATGCCGGCGATGGTGCTACCGACTTCGTGCAACCGGGCCCGGTCGACGCGAAGCCCCGCCTCCACGCGCGCCAGCTGGTCGTGCAACGAGCCGACCCAGCGGCGGTGCTCACCGATCGTCACCCGTACCAGGGCCACCGCGGTCCCGGTGATGAGGAACACGCCGCCCAGCTCGGCCACGATGGCGATGACGCTTCGTACGTCCCCCCGCGGGGTCGGATACGTGATCGTGCGGCTGATGGCGAGCAGGGCAATCGCCAGGGCGAAGCGTTGTCGAGCCCAGCGAGGTGGCTCGACCACCCGCATCAGGAGTACTGCCGTGACCAGGTTGGCGACCAGGAAGCACGCGGCCATCAGGACCAGCAGTTGGCCGTCGAGCGCGAACTGAGGGGCCACCTCCGACATCAGCACGCGCAATCCGCTGATCAGCAGACCCAGCGACAGGCCTATGGTCAGCGGATCGGTCGGTGCCGGGCCACGGCTCGCCTGGGCGACCATCGCCAGGATGATCAGCGCAACGGCCTGTTCGATGATGAGGTGCCACCCGGGACTGGTTCTCACCTGCTGCTCGTGCGCCATCCGGAGGGCCGCGTAGGCGAGCCCCTGCACGGAGAAGAGGATGGCTGCGGCGACCAGCCAGGTGGCGCTCGAGAGCCCGACTAGGTGCCAGTAGATATAGAGGCACAGGGCCGCCCCCAGCATCATCGGATAGGCCAGCAGGTCGTTGACCTGTGCCGCCTCGGTGAGGCGTCTCGTCTCCGGGATCAGCTGCAGCACGAGCAGCTGGGGAGTCACCAGTATGGCGACGACCAGGAGCGTGGATCTCCACCCCCAGGCGCCGACAGGTACCCGATCGAACGCCATCGCTTTCCCCCCAGCTCGCGACGTAGGAGGCTGGAAGCGAGTGACGGGAAGCCGACCCCCCCCGAATAGGGGTCCTGATGTCTCGTCGGCAGTTCTGCTCACGAAGTGAAAGTTAGGTCGCAGCCGCCCCTACGCAGGACGATACCCCGACCAATACCACATATGAGGGAAAACATGCGCTGGGGAGGGAGAGCCCACCAGTCGAAACGGCTCCGCCGGGTACGTGGGTCTCCGGCGAGGTACAGGGGTGGCGCCCGCCCAACTCGGGGGCCTTGCGGTGCGGGCGGTTTCCTCCCTCCCCTTCTCCGGCTCGTTTTCGACTGGTGGGCGGTCTCGTGACCCCCACCTCCACCATCGGTGGCTGCGGCGAGGGTGTCCATCCCCAATTTCAGGGCAGATGACTCCCACTCAGGGGGCGTCGCTTCAGGCCCTGAGACTCTGGTCCCTCAAGGACCCTGGTGGATTGGACACCTCAACCGACAGGAGCGTGGGGGCATGCGCCAAGTGGTGGGCCACGAGCCGGGGCCGGAGGTTCCGTTGACGAACGAGGTGGTGGACATGGACGCGCCCATGGCGCTCCTGCGCCCCATGGTCTGGGTCGTGTCCGACCAGACCCTGGTAGCGGAATCCGTTCAGGCCGGCCTGGCCAGCCGCGGATTCCCGGCCCGGGTCGTCACCCTCGATGTCTCGGCCGCGGTGCTCCCCCCGGCGCCGCGATCGCCCGAGGGAGCGTCACAGGCCGAGGCACCAGTCGTGCTGCTCCTCGAGGACCTGGCCACCCCGGTCGAGCTGGGCCGTGCCCAGACCCTGATCCGGGGTAGCCCCGGCAGGTGGATCGTGCTCACGTCCGTACCGCCCGGCGCCCTGTGGGGGGCACTGCTCGCGAGCGGCGCGGATGTCGTGACCTCGTCCGGCACCAGCCTCGACGACCTCGAGCAACTTCTGGACGACCTGGCCCGAGGAGGTGGAGGCATGGACCCTCGACTGCGCGCCGACGTGCTGGACCGGTGGGAGCGGGTCAGCGAGGAGCAGGAGCGGTTGCTCGTACGCATGCGGTCGTTGACGCCACGTGAGCGCACAGTGCTGCGCCTGCTGTACGCCGGCGACACCGTCCGCTCCATCGCCGTGCTCCTGGACGTGTCAGAGGCCACCGTGCGCAGCCAGGTGAAGGCGGTCCTGCGCAAGCTCGACGTCAACTCCCAGCTTGCTGCGATAGCCGCCTTTCGTCGACTGCAGGAGGGTGCCAAGTCGACCAGCACCTGACGACCGGGCCGGCGAGCTACCGCTGAGCGGCCCGCCTGGTGTCACGATCTGACAAACCCCGTTGTGGCGCCTGTTGTGCCGGCGACAGGGTGGGGCCATGACCGCCTTCATCTCGCACACGACCGTCGACTGCGCCAACGCCTACGAGCTCTCGGAGTGGTGGAAGCCGGTCCTTGGCTATGTCGACCTCGACGGCGATCCGAACCTGCCGGGGCACGAGGAGTGCATGATCCTCGATCCCGAGACCGGCCACCGGCTGCTGTTCATCGAGGTCCCGGACGCCAAGGTCGCCAAGAACCGCATCCACTTCGACCTCCGCCCCCGCGAAGGCACCCGGGACGAGGAGCTCGACGCGCTTCTCGCGCACGGCGCCACGATCGTGGAGGACCACCGCGGGAAGTACGGCCCGGGGACGGCCTGGGTGGTGCTGGCCGACCCGGAGGGCAACGAGTTCTGCATCCTGCGCTCCGAGGGTGAGGTGGCGGCCGCTCCGCCGCCCGCGCCGCACTGACCGGAACGGCACCGGGCACCGTGACGTCTGACCACCATGCTGAGTGGAATGAACGGGCTGACCCGCCGCGACCTGATGCGCTCGCTGTCCCTGGCCGCGCTGGCCGTGACCGTCCCCGGCCTGGTGGCCGGGTGCTCGTCCGACGACCCCGGACGGCCCGGCGACCCCGGCGGCAGCACCGATCTCGAGCTCGTCTCCTCCGATGTCAAGCGCTCGGACGGTGACCTGGCGGCCGTCCCGGACGCCGTCGCGTCGATCCACACGCTCGGAGCGGGCCTCTACGCCCAGGGCTCTTCGGTCAGCGGCAACCTGGCCCTGTCGCCGTACTCCGTCGCGGTGGCGCTCGCCCTGACTCTCAACGGGGCGCGCGGCGCGACGCTCGACGAGATGCTCGCGGTGCTCGCCGCCGACGACACCGAGGGGCTCAACGGTGGCCTGAACGCCCTGACCCAGGAGGTCGAGGCCCTGGCCGGCAAGCACCGCCGGCTCGACGGGAGCACGGACGACGTCGCCCTGGACAGCGCGAACGCCCTGTTCGGTCAGCGAGGAGTCGACTGGCAGAAGGACTTCCTGGACACGCTCGCGCGGGAGTACGGCGCCGGCATGCAGACCGTCGACTTCGAGACCGCGACGGAGTCCGCGCGGGGTGTCATCAACGACTGGACCGCCGACCGGACCCACGACCGGATCGAGGAGATCATCCCGCCGGACGTCCTGGATCCCAGCACTCGGCTGGTGCTCGTCAACGCGCTCTACTTCAAGGCGCCGTGGTTCGAGCCGTTCGAGAAGGGCGCAACCAGCGATCGCCCGTTCCACCTCGAGGACGGTTCCGTGGTCCGGGTGCCGACCATGACGGCTGGCCTGGCGTCCACGTCGTACGGCACGGGTGACGGTTGGCAGGCGGTCCGGATGACCTACGCCGGCAACGACCTGGCGATGACGGTCGTGCTGCCCGACAAGGACCGGCTCGCCGACGTCGAGGCGGCTGTCGGTGGGGGTGAGCTGGCGTCGATCCTCGGCTCGGTCCAGCCGACCTCGGTGAGCCTGTCGCTGCCTCGGTGGACGTTCCGCACCGCGACGGCGCTCAACGAAGCCCTTGCGGCTCTGGGCATGCGGATCGCGTTCGGCGGCGGGGCGGACTTCTCCGGCATGACGACCGAGGCCGACCTCTACGTGGCAGCGGTGCTCCACCAGGTCTTCATCGCGGTGGACGAGGACGGCACCGAGGCAGCCGCGGCCACTGCAGTAGCGATGGACGAAATGTCCGCCATGCTGCCTGGCGCGTCCGTGGTCGTCGACCGGCCGTTCCTCTTCGTGATCCACGACGTGGCGCACGGGACGCCGCTGTTCGTCGGACGAGTGGTGGATCCTCGTGACTGAGCTGACGCGTCGCGACCTGATGCGCGGACTCTCGCTGGCGGTGCTCGCGGTTGCGGCGGCGGACCTGCTGGGCGGATGCTCCGGGGACGACAAGGATGAGGGGGACTCGGTGGACGGCATCACGCTGGTGTCCTCCGACGAGGACCGCGCCGAGGGTGACTCCGGCGCCGTCCCCGCCGTGGTCGGCTCGATCCAGGCCCTGGGTGCCGGGCTCTACCGGAAGCTGCGCGGCCAACCGGGCAACCTGGCGCTCTCGCCGTTCTCGGTCGCGCTGGCGCTCGCGCTCACGGTCAACGGCGCCAAGGGCGCGACCCTCGAGGAGATGCAGACCGTCCTCTCGACGAGGGACCTGCACGAGCTGAACGGCGGACTGAACTCCCTCACCCGGCACCTGGAGTCGCTGGCCGGGAAGCAGGAGCGTCGCGACGGCAGCGAGGCCACCATTGCGCTCGACAGTGCCAACGCGATCTTCGGCGAGCAGACCGAGACGTGGGAGCGGGGCTTTCTGGACACGCTGGCTCGTGAGTACGGCGCGGGACTGCAGGCCGTGGACTTCAAGTCCGCGGCCGAGGCGGCCCGGTTGCGGATCAACGACTGGGTAGCCGGGCGCACCCACGACCGGATCGAGGACCTCATCGCCGAAGGTGTCCTGGACACCTTCACCCGACTTGTCCTGGTCAACGCGCTGTACCTGAAGGCACCCTGGGAAGAACCGTTCAACGACCGGGCGACCCAGGCCAAGCCCTTCCACGTGGCCGACGGCAGCCCAGTCGCGGTGCCGACCATGCGTGCGATGCTCGGGCGCGCGGGCTACGGCCACGGCGACGGCTGGCAGGCGGTGCGGCTGGCCTACGCGGGCAACGAGCTCGCGATGACCGTCCTCCTGCCGGACCAGGACCGGTTGGCCGACCTTGAAGCAACCATCGGATCCGGGGACCTGCCCTCGGTCCTTGCCTCGGTGGAGCCCGCATCCGTGGACCTGTCGCTGCCCCGGTGGACGTTCCGCACGCAGGCGCCGCTGGGCGACACCCTGGCTTCGCTCGGGATGCCCACGGCCTTCACCGACGGCGCCGACTTCTCCGCCATGACGGCCGACGAGCCCCTCCAGATCGCGGCCGTCCTGCACCAGGTGTTCATCGCGGTCGACGAGGACGGCACCGAAGCAGCCGCCGCCACGGCGGTCGTGATCCGGGCCACGTCGGCACGGTTCCCCGACAGAACGGTCGTCGTCGACCGGCCGTTCCTCTTCGTGATCCACGACGTGGCACACGGAACCCCCCTCTTCGTCGGCAGGGTGTCGGACCCCCGCGGGTAGGGTGACGACGTACCCCCTGCCAACCCTGGCTGGGGGCTGTCGTGTTGCGCGTAGTCGTTCAATTGCTGGGAAAGGGACCTGATTTCAGCCGGTCCCGGTCCCTTTCCCAGCAATTGAACGGAAGCGTGCACCTCACCCAGGGAGCCCCGTGAGTCTGACCGGCCTCGCCGACGCCGTCCTCGCCGACCCGACCCTCGCCACCGCCATGCGGGATGCGGGGACCGGCGAGCTGCACGCGCTCGACCTGACCGGACCCGAGGCGCTGCGTCCGTTCGTGGTCGCGGGCCTGGTCCGCGCGGGCCGCACCGTCCTGGCGGTCACCGCGACCGCCCGCGAGGCCGAGGACCTGGTCTCGGCGCTCGGTGACCTGATGGACCCGGACCTCGTGGCCTACTACCCGAGCTGGGAGACGCTGCCGCACGAGCGGCTGAGCCCCCGCAGTGACACCGTCGGCCGGCGGCTCGCGGTGCTGCGCCGCCTGAGCCACCCGGGCACCGATGCGAGCAACGGTCCGTTGCGGGTGGTCGTAGCGCCGGTCCGCTCGGTCCTCCAGCCGCAGGTGAAGGGGCTCGGCGACCTCGCGCCGGTCGAGCTGGCCTCCGGTGACACGGCTCCGCTCGACGATGTCGTACGACGGCTCGCGGACGCGGCGTACTCCCGCGTGGACCTGGTGGAGAAGCGCGGGGAGTTCGCGGTCCGGGGCGGCATCGTGGACGTGTTCCCGCCGACCGAGGAGCATCCGCTGCGGGTGGAGTTCTGGGGCGACGACGTGGACGAGATCCGCTCGTTCTCGGTCGCCGACCAGCGCACGCTGGAGAAGGTGGACCGCCTCTGGGCGCCGCCTTGCCGGGAGCTGCTGCTCACCGAGGACGTGCGCGAGCGCGCCGCCGAGCTCGGGCGGAGGCATCCGGCGCTGCTGGAGATGACCGACAAGATCGCTGCCGGGATCGCGGTCGACGGCATGGAGTCCCTCACACCGGCCCTCGTCGACGAGATGGAGCTGCTCGTCGACCTGATGCCCGTCGACACCCATGTGCTGGTCCTCGACCCCGAGCGGGCGCGCAGCCGGGCCCACGACCTGGTCGCGACCAGCGAGGAGTTCCTGGAGGCCAGCTGGGCGGTGGCCGCGGGCGGCGGCGTCGCACCGATCGACCTCGGCGCCGCGTCGTACCGCTCCCTGGGCGATGTCCGCGAGCACTCCCTGGCGCGCGACCTGGCCTGGTGGACGATGAGCCCGTTCGGCATTGCCGACGACGAGGACCCCGTCGACGCACCGCTGCGCGACTCCCTGGGCGATGTCGTCCGTGCCGATGTCGACATCCTCAGGGGTGCCGTGCCCAGCCGGGCGCTGTCCGCCCGCGCGGTCGATGCCTATCGGGGCGACGCCGAGCGGGCGATCGCCGACGTCGGGCAGTGGCTCAAGGAGCGCTACCGCGTCGTCGTGGTGCACCTCGGCCACGGACCCGCCCAGCGGATGGTCGAGGCGCTCGGGGAGCACGACCTGGCCGCGCGCCTGGTCGACAACGTGGGCGCTCCGCCGCCGGACGACGTCATCACGGTCACCTGTGGCGCCATCGCCCAGGGGTTCGTCGACGAGACGAACCGTGTGGTGCTGCTGACCGGGGAAGACATCTCGGGCCAGAAGTCCTCGACCCGCGACATGCTCAAGATGCCGGCCCGCCGCAAGCGCCAGATCGACCCGTTGGAGCTGTCGGCCGGTGACTACGTCGTGCATGAACAGCACGGCGTCGGCCGATTCGTCGAGATGAAGCAACGCGAGGTCGGGGGAGCGGTCCGCGAGTACCTCGTCCTCGAGTACGGCGCCTCCAAACGTGGCGGCCCGGCCGACCGGCTGTACGTCCCGGCAGACGCGCTCGACCAGGTGACCCGCTACGTCGGCGGCGAGCAGCCGAGCCTCGACCGCCTCGGTGGCTCCGACTGGGCCAAGCGCAAGGGCCGGGCCCGCAAGGCCGTCCGGGAGATCGCGGCCGAGCTGATCAAGTTGTACGCCGCCCGGCAGGCCACCCAGGGCTACGCCTTCGGACCGGACACCCCGTGGCAGCGCGAGCTCGAGGACGCGTTCCCGTTCCAGGAGACGCCGGACCAGCTGAGCACCGTGGACGAGGTCAAGGCCGACATGCGGCTCAGCGTTCCCATGGACCGGCTGGTCTGTGGCGACGTCGGCTACGGCAAGACCGAGATCGCGGTCCGGGCTGCGTTCAAGGCGGTCCAGGAGGGCAAGCAGGTAGCGGTCCTGGTGCCGACGACGCTGCTCGTCACCCAGCACCTCTCGACGTTCGCCGAGCGGATGAGCGGGTTCCCGGTCAACCTCAAGGGCCTGTCGAGGTTCCAGACCGACAAGGAGGCGCGCGAGGTGATCGCGGGCCTGGCCGACGGGACCGTCGACATCGTGGTCGGAACGCACCGGCTGCTGAACCCGGACATCCGCATGAAGGACCTCGGGCTGATCGTCGTCGACGAGGAGCAGCGGTTCGGCGTCGAGCACAAGGAGCAGATGAAGCGGCTCCGCACGTCCGTCGACGTGCTGTCGATGTCGGCCACCCCGATCCCGCGCACGCTCGAGATGGCGATCACCGGCATCCGCGAGATGTCCACGATCACCACGCCACCCGAGGAGCGGCACCCGGTGCTGACCTACGTCGGTGGCTACGAGGACCGCCAGGTGGTGGCCGCGGTACGCCGCGAGCTGCTGCGCGAGGGACAGGTCTTCTACATCCACAACCGGGTCCAGTCGATCGAGAAGGCCGCCGCGAAGATCCGGGAGCTCGTGCCCGAGGCGCGGGTCGCGACCGCCCACGGCCAGATGGGCGAGCACCTGCTCGAGCAGGTGATGCTGGACTTCTGGGAGAAGCGCTTCGACGTGCTGGTGTGCACGACGATCGTCGAGTCGGGGCTGGACGTCTCGAACGCCAACACGATGATCATCGAGCGGTCCGACACCCTCGGCCTCAGCCAGCTGCACCAGCTGCGCGGCCGGGTCGGGCGCAGTCGGGAGCGCGCCTACGCCTACTTCCTCTATCCGCAGGAGAAACCGCTCACCGAGACCGCGCACGAGCGGCTCGCCACCCTGGCGCAGCACTCCGACCTCGGCGGTGGCATGGCGATCGCCATGAAGGACCTCGAGATCCGTGGCGCCGGCAACCTACTCGGTGGCGAGCAGTCCGGGCACATCGCCGACGTCGGCTTCGACCTCTACGTGCGACTGGTCGGCGAGGCCGTCCACGAGTTCCGTGGCGATGCCGAGCCCGAGCTCAACGAGGTCCGTATCGAGCTGCCCATCGACGCGCACCTCCCGCACGACTACATCTCGAGCGAGCGGCTGCGCCTGGAGATGTACAAGCGGCTGGCCGAGGTGCGCTCCGACGAGGACGTCGACCTGCTGCGCGACGAGATGCTCGACCGCTACGGCAACCCGCCCCAGGAGGTCTCCAGCCTGTTGCTGGTCGCCCGCTTCCGCGCTCGCGCCCGAAGCGCCGGCGTCGGCGAGGTCACGATCGCGGGCAAGAACGTGCGGTTCGGACCAGTGGACCTGCCCGAGTCGAGGGTGATCCGGCTGATGCGGCTGTACCCCAAGAGCATTGTGAAGTCGCAGCTCGGCACGATCCTGGTGCCGCGCCCGATCACCACCGTTGGCGGTGCGCACCCGATCACCGGCGTGGCCCTGCTGGAGTGGGCCCGCGGGGTCGTCGACGCCGTGATCGACCCCGTCAGCAACGCCTGACTCCGGCGATGGTTACGCGCCGGTAAACGCGGGCTAGATGGGCGTCGACACCTCCTTGGGGGCGACGTAACTTCACTGGGCCAGGCGTCCGCCCGTGACCGTGGCACTGAGGATCCATCGCCATGGCTGCACCGTCTCGCCGTCCCCGCACTCTCCGGCTCCGCGGCGCGATCGCCGTCGTGGTCGCGATCGCCACCTCGGCCGGCTTCCTCGGGCTGGCCGCCCCGGCGAGTGCCGCCGGTCCCTGGTTCGTCGCGCCGACCCCGACGGGCGCGAACACCGCGACCTGTGGGCTCGCGGCTGCGACTCCCTGCGCGACCGTGACGTTCGTGATCGCGAAGGCCGCGTTCCTGGCCGGCGACACGATCAACGTCGCACCGGGCACGTATGTGGACCGTCCCCTCTTCCAGACCAAGGGAGCCAACGTCGTCGGCACGGGCGCCGGCGCGATCTTCGACGGGTCCAACGTGAGCTTCGCGATCGGCAGCCTCCTGCCGGCCGCCCAGTCCGTGACGCTCACCAACCTGACGCTGCGCAACGGAAACACGGGCACCGGCGGCGGCCTGGCAATCGGTGGCGGTCAGTTCACCACCAACAACGTCACGCTCTCGGGCAACAAGAGCCCCGCCGGCGGCGGTGCCTACGTGGCCGCGAACTCCTCGTTGACCATGAACGGCGGCGCCATCAGCGGCAACACCTCGACCGCGAGCGCGACGGCCTTCACGGGTGCGGGCGCCGGGGTGTACGTCGTCGGCAGGGCGGGGGCCACCCCGGCCGGCATCCTGCGGCTGAACAACGTGACCGTGAGCAACAACACGGCGACAGGTGGTGCGACGGCTGCGGCCGGCAACGGCGGCGGCATCTTC
>JAOPXM010000188.1 GCA_025965125.1 Nocardioides sp. | reverse complement strand
GCACCACACGCCAACGCGCTGCCATCCTGGTCCCATGACGGGGTGCCGGGGTCGGATGTCGTCGTTGGCCGCGACGGGTGCAACCGTCGGCTCAATCCTTGCCCTTGTCACCGCCTGCGGCGGTCCCGTAGGCGCAGGATGCGTCGGCGTAGGTGCGCCCACGGGCATCGCCTTCGAGTTCCAGCGCGTGATCAGTGGGCATCCGGGCGAACCATTGCTGGTGAAGGCGTGTGTCCGGGACTCCTGCGACACCGTGCAAGTCAATCGGCGCAACCCACAGCACGGGATCGCGCTGGGCGCGGACCTCGTGAGCGATGGCAGCTCCGTCCCAGTCAGGTTGAGGATCACTGATCGCCTGGGGGGAGTCGTCTACGAAGGCAGCCTGGCGGTGAATCCCGTCAAACGACAGCCGAACGGACCGCAATGCCCACCGACGACGTGGTCGGCCCAGGTCTACGCATCGGGGGCCCACGATCTGCGGCAGATCGATGCGCCCGGGGTGCCTCCCACCTAGAGGCCGAGTGGACAGTCTCCTCGCGTCCTCTTGTCGGCTGCGAGCGGGAAGCAGCAGAAGCGGGGCCTGACGGCGACCGCCGGCCCGCGCTTCCGGCAGTGATGTGAAGCTGCTCCCGTGCCAAAGTGATGAGCTAAGTCGAGCGCGCAACGCCGGGCCACGCTCGGCGGCAGCCGCTGGCCGGCACTTCTGTCAGTAGTTCGGCGGATGCTGCCCGGGCGGTGGTCCGCTCGACGAACCAGAAGGCCCGCGCTTCCGCGGTCCCGTGGCACGCGGCGATGACCAGCTCGGCCATTTGGCGTGACCTGCCGAAAATCATCTGGTGCCCCAGGCAGGAGTCGAACCTGCGACCTTTCGCTTAGGAGGCGGCTGCTCTATCCGCTGAGCTACTGGGGCGTGGCCGCCCGGACGGGCCCGCGCGGCGCGGACATCCTGCCACGAGGTGATAGGTCGTTCGGGCCATCGCCGGTCAGCCGATCGGTCAGAACTCGAGGATTCTGCCGCTCACCGAGCCCTTCAAGACTTACATGGGGCCGTAGGCATGACCATCGGATGAGGGAACACACCATGAAGTCACCCATGCGTATCGCCGCCGCGGCGGCCACGGCCGCACTGGTCCTCGGGTCCGGGGGCGCTGCCTTCGCGAACCGCGGCGGGAACCATGCCCCCGGGAGCGGGCACGGCGGCAGCCACGGGACGCAGGCGTTCGAGCACCAACAGACGCAGCTCAAGCGTCAGGTCGCCCGGGTCGGCAACCGCATGGACCACGCGACGAGGGAATCCCGGCTCGCACCGCTGGCCGACGACGTCCGCGCCGGGGTGCTCGCCAACGTCGAGGGGGACAAGGCCGCGCTGGCAGACCTGTCGGCTCTGGTGGATGCCGCCACGACTCGCGGTGACCTCAACGGCCTGCGCACGCAACTGCGCGACCTGCGCCCCGAGAACTACGACGTCACGGTCGCTGACCTGCGCTTCGCCGGCCGGTTGAGCACCCGCGTCGCCGAGCTGCGTGCGGCCGCGGCCGGGGACCCGGATGCGTTGGCGACCCTCGACGAGGCAGACGCACTGGTGGCAAGCGCCACCGACAAGGCTCTCGCGATCACAGCATCCAGCAGCAAGGCGGACGTCCGGGCGGTCAGGACCGACCTCTCTTCCGCGAAGCACCTCGTGGATTGACGGGGTCACGCCCCCGTAGTCACCCCTGACGGGTGGGGTCCGGTCCCCGAAGCGGGATCGGACCCCGGCTCGCCGTTTTGTGCTTCGCCGCCGCTCGGGTCACAATTTGGTCTCGACGGTAAGTTCGAACTGCCGCCCGATCGACCGAAGGTGCCCTGATCCATGCGCGATGCTGAGCCGCAGGAAGCCCTGCCGGACTCGGCGACCGAGAAAGCGGGGGGTCGCCGGCGGGCGCGCGCCCGCAAGAGGCACACCGTGGCCAAGGTGCTGCTCGCCAGCATCGTGGTGCTCGGCATGGTCAGCGGTCTGTCCACGGTCTTCATCTACCGGCACCTCAACGGCAACCTGACAGTCCTCGACATCAGCGACAAGATCGTCGGCGCCCGCCCCGAGAAGAAGGTGTTCTCCGGGCCCAAGGAGCCACTCAACGTCCTGGTCATGGGCTCCGACAGCCGGGACTGCGCGGGCTGCAACATCGACAACCTGACCGGCGGCGGCCAGCGTTCGGACACCACGATCCTGCTGCACCTCTCTGCAGACCGTCAGCGTGCCTACGGCGTCAGCATCCCGCGCGACTCGATGGTCAACCGTCCGGCGTGCAAGGACAACAACAACAACGTCATCCCCGCCGCGACGTACCAGATGTGGAACGCCGCTTTCTCGCTCGGTGGCCCGGCCTGCACGATCCAGCAGTTCGAGCACCTCACGGGGATCCGGGTCGACCACTTCGTGGTGGTGAACTTCGAGGGCTTCCGCGGCATGGTCGACGCGATCGGTGGTGTCGAGGTGTGCATTCCTGAGCCCGGCATCGTCGACCCGGCGCACGGCATCACCATCGAGCCCGGGACCCGCAAGATCAAGGGCCAGGAGGCCCTCAACTACGTGCGCGAGCGGTACGTCGTGGGCAACGGCTCCGACATCGGCCGGATGAAGCGCCAGCAGGCGTTCATCGCCTCCATGGCCCACCAGGTCCTCACCGCCGGCACCTTGACCAACCCGGTCCGGATCGTGAAGTTCCTCGAGGCGGCGACCAAGTCGCTCACCCTCGATCCCGACCTCGGCAGCCTGACGAAGATCGCCGGTCTCGGCTACGAGTTCCGCAACATCGGGCTCGACAAGATCCAGTTCATCACCATCCCGAACGGCGCCGACCCGCAGGACCCGAACCGTTTGGTGTGGACGCCGCAGGCCAAGGACGTCTGGCAGAAGCTCCTCGACGACGAGCCCCTGACGCGTCGCCTCACCAACGGCTCGATCTCGCCCAACAACGTCCCCGGCTCCGGTTCGCCCGGTCACGGTCCCTCGCCGTCGCCCGGCAGCGAGGCCGACCAGCAGGCGCTCCAGGACGCCGGTCTCTGCACGTGACCGACACGCCCGAGACCGAGTGGGAGCGCCGCCGCCGGCTCGCGGAGGTGTTCGGCGACGTGCTGCCCGACACGACCGCCGACGAGCGCGAGCCCGGCCCGAAGTCAGCGGAGGCCGAGGACGCCGGCGAAGCCTGGCTGAAGTCCCAGGTGCCGCCACACCACGGCTGAGAGCCTGAGGCTGTCGGGTCTCGAGACGGTTGCCGGCGCAACCTCCTCAACCACCGGCCCTAGGCGGGCGGCCGACCGCCCCGGGCGGCGAGGAGGTCGCGGATCTCCTCGAGCAACGCTATGTCCGCAGGGGTGCCCGCCTCCTCAGCAGGGAAGAACTTCTCCTTGGCCTTGGTGTAGGGCACCACGATGACGAAGTAGACGACCGCCGCCAGGATCAGGAACGCGATCAGGGCGGTGAGCCACGCGCCCACCGAGATGCCCTTGGGTGTGTACGACGAGAAGTTGGGCTGCCCGCCGATCTTGCCCACGATGTCCATGAGCAGGGCGACGGTGGCCGTCACCACCGTGGCGAAGGCGCCGCCCATGATGAAGGCGACAGCCAGCTCTACGAGGTTGCCGCGCAGGATGAAGTTCTTGAACCCGGTCATGAGCTGCTCTCCTAAGGCCGCGAAACGAGGTCCCGAGAACGCTAGCGGCTGAAGGCGAACGTGATGAACCGGGTGACCGCGGACGCCGCGATCGCCGACACGTCGGACGGGAACGCGCCCACGACGACCAGCCGTCCGGACAACCCGCTGGCCGTCTGCTCGCTGTCCGGGCGGGGGATCGCCAGCACGGGCACCCCTACGGCGACGACGTCTGCGGTGCCGCCCTGGGGGTCGGCGGCGACGAGGTCGACCCGGTCGCCGACCCGCAGCAGGTCGACCATGGCGGCATCGGGCAGCCGCAGGGGTACGGCTGTCAGCTCGGGGTGGCCCTCGGTCAGTGCGGGACCGATCAGGCGTACGTCGGTGACCGGTTCACCGCGGCGCAGCGGACCCGCCAGGACGCGGCCCACTGGTGCCACGACGAGGTCGTCCGGGAGCGAGTCGGGGGCGAACTCGTGGCTCGTGAGGTCGTCGGCGCTGAGGACGGTCCCCGCGGGGAGGTCCTGCGCGGCGACCGTCACGGCGACGCTTGCCGGTGGCGGAGCGGTGGCGGCATGGATGCCGGTCGCGACCGCGACGGCGGTGAGCAGGGCGGCCAGGAGCCGGCGGCGGGCCAGCACGGCACGGCGTACGGATCGCAGGACACGGGCGGCCCGATCGCGGGCGCTGCGGGACGAGGGCATCCCTCGACGCTAGGAGAGTTCGCGTCGACGTGTGCCGGCTCTCCACAGGCCTACTGGGCCGACGTGCTCGACGACCCGTTCGAGGACGCAGCCGGGGCCGGCTTGCTCGTGTTCGCAGCGGCCGGCTTGGCGTCGGGCTTCGACTCGGGCTTGGTCTCGGTCTTGGTCGCGCCGCCCTCGGACGATGAACCGCCCTCGGACGAGGCGGCCGGAGTGGCCGCAGAGGTGGCCGCCCGGCTGTCCGTGCGGTAGAAGCCCGAGCCCTTGAACACGACGCCCACCGCGTTGAAGACCTTGCGGAGCCTGCCGGTGCACTCGGGGCAGTCGGTGAGCGCGTCGTCGGAGAAGCTCTGGAACTGGTCGAAGGCGTGCTCGCACTCGGTGCAGGCGTACTGATACGTGGGCACGGCTCTCCTTGATGCTGTCCGGGGCGAGGAACTGGCACTCTCCCCTTGCGACTGCCAATCCTACGGCACGGCACAATGACGCACACGATGAGCACCGAAGTGTCCGAGGAGTCCGCTCAGGCGCCGAGCCGCAGCTGGTGGCGGGCCTTCCTCGGCTGGCCGCGCCCGGCCAGGGTGCTGACGTACGTCGCCATCGTGCTCACGCTCGTGCTGGTTGCGGGGCTGGTGACCGCGGTGGTGCTGGTCCGCCGGCCGTTCCCGCAGACAACCGGGTCGGCCGAGCTGGCCGGGCTGCAGACCGACGTCGAGGTGATCCGCGACGCCCACGGCATCCCGCAGCTGTACGGCGACTCGGTCGACGACCTGATGCGCGCCCAGGGCTACGTGCACGCACAGGAGCGTTTCTTCGAGATGGACGTGCGGCGGCACGCCACGGCGGGTCGGCTGGCCGAGATGTTCGGCACGGATGCGCTCGAGAGCGACGAGTTCGTCCGCACCATGGGGTGGCGCCGAGTTGCCGAGCGCGAGGTGGCGCTGCTCGAGCCCGAGACCCGCGCCGCGCTCGATGCGTACGCCGAGGGCGTGAACGCCTACCTGGACGCCCACTCGCCCGGCGAGATCGCCCTCGAGTACACGATCCTCAACGCCGGAGGCCTCGACTACCACCCCGAGCCCTGGACCGCCGTCGACTCGGTCGCCTGGCTCAAGGCGATGGCCTGGGACCTGCGCGGCAACATGAACGACGAGATCGACCGAGCGCTGTCCGTGGCGGCGGTCGGCAGCGACCGAGCCGCGCAGCTCTTTCCCGGCTATCCCTACGCCGAGCATGCCCCCATCGTCGGCCAGGGGGCGGTGGTGGACGGCGTCTTCGAGCAGGACGCGACGACCGGCGGCACCCGCAACCCCGAGCGGCCGGCGTACCTCGCCGCCCAGCGCGGCGTCCTGACCCGGCTCCGCGAGGGCCTCACCCGGATGCCTGCCTGGCTGGGCCACGGTGACGGGATCGGCAGCAACAGCTGGGTGGTCAGCGGCGACCTCTCGGACACCGGACAACCGCTGCTCGCCAACGACCCGCACCTGGGCGTCAGCCTCCCCAGCGTCTGGATGCAGATGGGGCTGCACTGCCGCACCGTCTCGGAGGCGTGCCCGCTGGACGTCGCCGGCTTCACGTTCTCGGGTGTCCCGGGCGTGATCATCGGGCACAACGCCGACATCGCCTGGGGGTTCACCAACCTCGGCCCGGACGTCACCGACCTCTACCTGGAGCGGGTGCGAGGCGACCAGTGGCTCTACGACAAGAAGTTCCGGCCGCTGCGCACCCGCACCGAGACCATCCAGGTCGACGGCGCCGCCGACGTCACGTTGAAGGTCCGCTCGACCCGGCACGGGCCGTTGCTCTCCGACGTGTCGGACGAGCTGCAGGACGTCGCCGCCCACAGCGAGCGACCGCCACCCGGCAACACCGCGAACGAGTACGCCGTCGCCCTGCAGTGGACAGCACTGAAGCCCGCTCCGAGCGTCGATGCGATCCTGGCCCTGGACACGGCCAGCGACTGGGACACGTTCCGCGCCGCGGCCGCGAAGTTCGCCGTACCGTCGCAGAACCTCGTGTACGCCGACCGGGACGGCCACATCGGGTACCAGGCGCCCGGCATGATCCCGATCCGCAAGTCCGGCAACGACGGCAGGATGCCCGCCGAGGGCTGGAAGCCGGAGAACGACTGGACGGGGGACTACATCCCCTTCGACGGGCTGCCGAACGTGCTCGACCCTGCGGAGGGGTTCGTGGTCACGGCCAACCAGGCGGTGACCGGGACCGACTACCCCTACTTCCTGACCGACGACTGGGATCGCGGCTACCGCTCGGAGCGCATCCGCGACCGCATCGTCGCGGAGACCGCGGACGGCGGCACGTTGTCCGTCGACGACATGCTCGCGCTCCAGCTCGACGACGCGAACCCGATGGCGCCGGTGCTGACGCCGTACCTCCTGGACGCGCGGCTGCCCCGGGGCTACTACTCCGCCGGCCAGAAGCTGTTGCGGGACTGGGACTTCGGGCAGCCCGCCGACGGCCGAGGCGGTGCCGCAGCGGCCTACTACAACGTGCTCTGGTCCACGCTGCTGGACCTCACGTTCCACGACGAGCTGCCTCAGGACCTGTGGCCCGACGGCGGCCAGCGCTGGTACGCCGTGGTCGAACAGCTGCTCCGCGACCCGCACGACCTCTGGTGGGACGACGTGCGCACCGACGGCGTGGTCGAGACCCGTGACGACATCATCCGTGCGTCCCTCCTGGAGGCGCGCGACGAGCTGACCCGGCTGCAGGCCCGCGACGCCGGCGAATGGAGCTGGGGGCGGCTGCACCAGCTCGACCTGAGGTCGGCCACGCTCGGCGAGTCCGGGATCGGCCCGGTCGAGTGGGTCGTCAACCGGGACGGCTGGAGGCTGGGCGGCGGCAGCTCGGCGGTCGACGCGACCGCCTGGGACGCGGCCGACGGGTACGGCGTCACGGCGGCGCCCTCGATGCGGATGGTGGTGTCGCTCGCCGACCTCGACGACTCCCGGTGGATCAACCTGACCGGTGTCTCCGGGCACCCGTTCAACGACCACTACACCGACCAGACCGATCTCTGGGCGGACGGGCGCACCCTTGCCTGGCCGTTCACCCGGGACGCGGTGGCGGCCGCGGGCGGCGACGTCCTCACGCTCGAGCCTGCACCTCCCGTTGGTTGAGCGCAGCTCACTACTTCGAGACAGGCGCTGGCGCGCCTTCCTCAACCAGCGAAGCGGGTGATTCCGGCCGGGCTGACAGCCGCGGTGACCGGCCGGTCGTGCGGCTCGGCGGGGACCTCGACACCCACCTCGTCGTCATAGAGCAGTACGCACGTGAACGTCCCGACAGTCACCCGACCCAGCGCCCGGTCGTAGGACCCACCGCCGCGCCCCAGCCGCATCCCGGTCGGCGCGACGGCGAGGCCCGGCACCAGCACGACGTCCGCGGTGGCGATCGCGTCCGCCCCGAGCAGCTCGCCGCCCGGCTCGAGCAGCCCCCGTGCGGCCGGCACCAGGGCATCCGGACCCTCGTAGACGGCCCAGTCGAGGTCGTTGTCGGGCCGCAGCACCGGCAGGATCACCCGCTTGCCCGCCGATTGGAGGCCGGCGAGCAGGGCAGACGTGCCCGGCTCGGTGCCCATCGAGACGTACGCCGCGACGGTGGACGCCCGGCGTACCTCCGCAAGGGCCAGCACCCGGTCGGCGATCCGGCGGGCGTCCTCGCCGATCTCGACGAGCGGTCGGCGGCCCCGGGTGGTCAGAAGCTGGTCGCGCAGCGCTAGCTTGGCCAGAAGCATTTCTGGTCTTGATTGCGAGTGGGCCACCCGACAAGCCTACGATCGGTTCCATGGGTAGTGCAGGGTTGAACAAGGCCCGCGACAAGATGGTCGCGGCCGGCGTGGACGAGGTCGCGATCGTGACCTTCGCCCACTACTTCCGACTCCTCGAGCACGGCGAGACCGGGATGATCCCCGAGTCCGCGATCGAGCCGGTCGACATGGGTTCCCTCAATGAGGTCGTGGTCTCGGACGAGGCGGGAGCCGAGGCGCTCCGCAAGACCGTGGTCATCAAGCTCAACGGCGGTCTCGGCACCTCGATGGGCATGGACCGCGCCAAGTCGCTGCTGTGCGTGCGCCGCGGCCTGTCGTTCCTCGACATCATCGCGCGCCAGGTGCTGCACCTGCGCAAGCAGTACGACGCCACGTTGCCGCTGATCTTCATGAACAGCTTCCGGACGTCCGCGGACACGATGGCGGCGTTGGCCCGCTACGAAGACCTCGCCGTCGACGGTCTGCCGCTGGAGTTCCTGCAGAACAAGGAGCCCAAGCTGCTCCCGAAGGACCTGGCCCCGGTCAGCTATCCGAAGGACCCCGCGCTCGAGTGGTGTCCCCCCGGCCACGGTGACCTGTACACCGCGCTGCGCGGCACCGGTCTGCTGGACCGGTTGATCGCCGCCGGTTTCGAGCGGGTCTTCGTCTCCAACTCCGACAACCTGGGCGCCGTTCCCGAGGCCCGCATCGCCGGCTGGTTCGCGGAGTCCCGGGCACCCTTCGCGATCGAGGCCGTGCGGCGTACCCCCTCGGACCGCAAGGGCGGCCACTTCGCCCGCCGCAAGAACGACGGCCGCCTGGTCCTGCGCGAGACCGCCCAGACGCCTGCCGAGGACCTCGACCAGCTCGCCGACCTCGACCGGCACCGCTTCTGCTCGACGAACAACGTCTGGTTCGACCTCGCGGCGATGAAGAACGCCCTCGACGTGCGCGATGGCGTGCTCGGGCTGCCGTTGATCCGCAACGTCAAGAATGTCGACCCGGCCGACCGGTCCACTCCCGAGGTGATCCAGATCGAGACCGCCATGGGTGCCGCGATCGAGATCTTCGAGGACTCGCAGCTGATCGAGGTCGGTCGCGACCGCTTCGTGCCGGTGAAGACGACCAACGACCTGCTCGTGCTGCGCTCCGACGTCTACGACATCGGCAAGGACTTCGTCCTGGACCAGATCGCGGTCGACGTCCCGTACGTCGAACTCGACGCCGACTACTACAAGGTCGTGGGTGACTTCGACAAGCGCTTCCCCGATGGCGCGCCGTCGATGAAGAAGGCGACCTCACTCAAGATCGAGGGTGACTGGACCTTCGGCCACGGCGTACAGGTGGTGGGCGACGTCGAGCTCGACGCCGCCTCGGCCCAACGCGTCGAGGCCGACACGGTGCTGCAGCCCGGGCTTCCGGATGACTGACGAGCTCACCTCCGTCGACGACCACCTGGCCCGGATCCTCGAACAAGTCCGTCCGCTTCCGGACTTCCAGCAGCCGCTGATGGAGACCCTCGGCCTCGCTGCCGCGGAGGACGTCACGGCGCCGATCTCGCTGCCGAGCTTCGACAACTCCGCCATGGACGGGTACGCCGTGCGGCATGCCGATGTCGTCACGGCCACCGACGAGTCGCCGGTCCACCTGCCCGTGGTGGGCGAGATCGGTGCCGGCCAGGCCCGGATCCTCGCGCTGTCGCCCGGGACCGCGGCCAAGATCATGACCGGTGCACCGGTGCCGACGGGCGCCGACGCCGTGGTCCCCTACGAGTGGACCGACCGCGGCGTCGCCAAGGTCGAGATCTCGCGGTCGCCGACGCTCGGACAGCACGTCCGCCCGGCGGGCGAGGACGTCGCGGTCGGCGACCTGCTCATCGAGCGCGGAACGATCCTCGGCCCGCGTCACCTGGGGCTGCTCGCCTCGGTCGGCCGGTCCTCGGTCAAGTCCCGACCCCGGCCGCGCGTGGTGATCCTCTCCACCGGCACCGAGCTCCGCGAACCCGGCAACCCGCTCGGCCACGACTCGATCTACGACGGCAACTCCTACCTCCTGGCCGCGTCCGCGCGGCGGGCCGGCGCCATTGCGTACCGGGTCGGGATCGTGCCCGACGAACCGCGCGCGTTCCTCGACGCACTGCAGGACCAGCTGGTGCGGGCCGACGTGGTGGTCACCTCGGGCGGCGTCTCCCAGGGCGACTTCGACGTCGTCAAGGAGGCGCTCGCGCCGCTGGGCACCGTGTGGTTCGGGGGCGTCGCGATGCAGCCCGGCAAGCCCCAGGGTTTCGGGGTCGTCGGTGAGGACCGGACCCCGATCTTCACGCTGCCCGGCAACCCGGTGTCGTCGTACATCTCCTTCGAGATGTTCGTGCTGCCGGCCCTGCGCAAGCTGATGGGCATGAGCCCCACCTCGCGGCCGACCGTGACGGCCCGGCTGACGCATGGCGTCTCGTCGCCGGAGGGCCGACGCCAGTTCCTGCGTGGCGAGCTCGGCGACGACGGGAGGGGCGCCTCCGTCGCACCCGTCGGCGGCCACGGCTCGCACCTGGTCGGCGACCTCGCGAACTCCAACGCACTGATCGTGGTGCCCGAGGACACGACGTCGCTCGCCGCAGGTGAGATGGTGCAGGTCCTGCCGCTCGACTCCGATTTCTGAGACGCCCCCGAGGAGCCTGCCGATGTCCGACCGCCTGACCCACGTCGACGAGTCCGGAGCCGCCCGGATGGTCGACGTGTCCGGCAAGGACGTCACCGCCCGTACGGCGTCCGCGTCCGGGCGGGTGCAGGTTTCCGAGGCCGTCGTCGCTCTGCTCCGCGGTGCCGGTGTGCCCAAGGGCGACACCCTCGCGGTGGCCCGGCTCGCCGGGATCATGGGCGCGAAGCAGACGCCGTCGCTGATCCCGCTCTGCCATCCGTTGAGCCTGTCCTCGGTGTCGGTGGACCTGAGCGTCACCGACCACGCGGTCGTCATCCTGGCCACGGTGCGCACCACCGACCGCACGGGCGTGGAGATGGAGGCGCTCACCGCGGTGGCGGTCGCGGCCCTCACGGTCATCGACATGGTCAAGGCCGTGGACAGGGCGGCCGTCATCACCGATGTGCGCGTCGAGACCAAGTCCGGCGGCAAGTCCGGCGACTGGGCGCGGTGATCTCGTCGTGAGCCTGCGCGCCGAGGTCGTCGTGGCCTCGAACCGCGCAGCGGCGGGGGTCTACGAGGACTCGACCGGGCCGCTGATCGTCACGTTCCTGCGGGAGCTCGGCTTCGTCGTGGACGCGCCGGTCGTGGTGCCGGACGGCGCTCCCGTCGGCGTCGCGATCTCCGAGGGGGCCGCCGGGGGAGCGCGCGTGGTGATCACCACCGGCGGCACCGGGCTGACGCCGACCGACCTGACGCCGGAGGTGACCCGGGCGTTGCTGGACAGGGAGGTGCCCGGCATCGCCGAGGCGATCCGCGCGCACGGCGTCGCCCAGGGCGTGCCTGCTGCCGTCCTGTCCCGGGGCCTCGCCGGCACCATCGGTGCCTGCCTCGTCGTCAACCTCCCGGGCTCCAGTGGCGGGGTGAAGGACGGGCTGACCGTGCTGCGGCCGTTCCTCGTGCACGCCGTCGAGCAGGTCGCCGGGAGCGACCATTGACTGCCTGGCCGGTCCGGCTCACCGCTGAGCTGGGTCCGGGTTTCCCCGGGTCGCGGGTGACGCTGCGTCCGCTGGCGTACGCCGATGCCTCCGACTGGCGCGATGCCCGCAAGCGCAATGCGGCCTGGCTGATCCCGTGGGACGCCACGGTGCCCCCCGGGGGCGACGCCCGGCCGACCACGTTCCGGACGCTGGTGTGGCGGCTGCACCGGCAGGCCCGCCGCGGGACGACGTACCCCTTCGTGGTGGAGGTGGACGGACGCTTCGCGGGCCAGGTCACGGTCAACAACGTGGTGCGTGGATCGGCCCAGTTCGCCTCGATCGGCTACTGGCTGGACCGGGACTTCGCCGGGCGCGGCGTGATGCCCCATGCGGTGGCGATGGTGATCGACCACTGCTTCGGCGCGGCCCGGCTGCATCGGATCGAGATCGCGATCCGGCCCGAGAACTCCAACTCCCTGCGGGTGGTGGAGAAGCTGGGGATCCGGGAGATCGGCTACGCCCCGAAGTTCCTGCACATCGACGGCGACTGGCGCGACCACCGCATCTACGCGATCACCCGCGAGGAGTGCCCGGAGGGCCTGCTGGCCAGGCTGGCGACGGGCATCGACCATGGCGAGTCACACGAGTCCCATGAGTGAATTTGCGACACACGGGTAGACATCCGTCTCGGGCTGCGGTAGCGAACCTAATCTCTGACACGTGGACATGAGCGCTCTGATCTTCGTCGCCGTTGCCGTGGCGTGGGCCGTCTACCTGATCCCGAAGGCGCTCAGGCACCACGACGACGTCCAACGGAGCAGGTCGGTGGACCGCTTCTCGCACACCATGCGCGTGCTGGCCCGCCGCGAGCCGGTGAGCCGCCGTAACGCTCGCCTGGTCGTGACGCCCGGCCGTCCCGCGTCCACTGCGGTCGTGGTCAGCAAGGCGTCGTCGAGCTCGTCTCGCGCCGCCGATCCGGTAGCCACGCCTGAAGCCGTGCCCGCGCCGGCCGGGGAGCGCCGGCAGGCGGCGGTTGCTGCTGCGCGGCGTCGCCTGCGGGTCGTGGTCATGATCCTCGCCCTCAACGTGCTGGTGATCGCGCTCGCGCTGGCGAGCGTCGTCTCGGCGTGGGCCGTTGCCGTCCCGGTCGCCGTGCTGGTGGTCTGGCTGGTCGCCTGTCGCCTGATGGTCAGGCGGGAGCGCTCGGTCCGTCCGGGCGTTGTGTCCCGTCCGGTCGCGTCCGAGCCGGTCGAGCCGCTCGAGCCGGTCGACGTCTCGGACGGCCCGGTCACCGAGGAAGTGCCCGCCGTCCAGGACGAGCAGCCGGCCCAGGCTCAGCCTCGCGACCCGGCCCTGTGGGACCCGGTCCCCGTCACGCTCCCGACGTACGTCGGAAAGCCCGCGGCCACTCGCCGTACCGTCCGCACCATCGACCTCGACGACACCGGCGTGTGGACCTCGGGCCGCAGCGCGTCCGACAGCCAGATCGCCCGCGATGCCGAGGCCGCCGAGAAGGCGGCCCGCTCCAACCGCACCGGCGACGACGACTCCCGCGCGGTGGGTTCCTAGCCCGTTCAGGAGCCCCGATCCGATTCGGTTCGGCCGCATCCCTGGTGCTAACGTTTCGCCTCGCGTCCACCGACGCGATGGGGCTGTGGCGCAGTTGGTAGCGCGTCTCGTTCGCAATGAGAAGGTCAGGGGTTCGAATCCCCTCAGCTCCACCA
>JAOPXM010000159.1 GCA_025965125.1 Nocardioides sp. | reverse complement strand
AGGGCCACGAGCTGTGTCTGATCTCCTTCGGCACTCACAACCTGCGCATTTTGCACCGACGTATCGATTGCCACTGACCGGGGCCGCTCCGAAGGCTGGACAGCGAACCCAACCAAGACTGCAACGGCTAGGACTAAGCCACTGAGCGCAATCCGTCCCACACGCTCGTCGAACACGGGAAGGCGGTCATTTCTCCGTCTCCATGAGCGGTTCTCGAGCCACGCCGACCGCCGGATGGGGTCCTCCACGAGGTGGTACGAGTACGCGGAGATGGTCACCGTCGCGACGGCGAGTGCTGCAATGACGCGGTTGGAATCACCCCACAGGACTACCCCAAGGATGGCGATGGGAAAGTGCCAAAGGTAGAGCGAGAAGGAAATGTCGCCCAAGTACTTGCTGACTCGATTCGTTAGCGGGAAGAACAGGACCTGTTGTCGCCGATGATCCTCGAAGGTCCCTGCGAGGATGACGATGGCGGTCGCGAGCACGGGCAAAGCAGCCCATGGCGCTGGGAAGCTTTTGGTGGACGAAACGATCCAGAGCGATGCGGCCATGCCGCCGAACCCAACCCACGACAGGAGCGGACGCACAGTCGCGGGGATCCGCCATGCCAAGGGCGCCGCAACCGCAATGAGTGAGCCCACGCCCAGCTCCCAAGCCCGGGTCAAGGTCGAAAAGTAGGCGATCTCCGGACTGGCGCTGCTCTGCCACATAGCCCACACAAAGGAACCGGCCGACAACGCGGCCAAGACCGAGCCGAGCACGATTCGGGCGGCTGCGTGCGACCGGCTCCGATGCAAGAGCACCACGGATATGGCTAGCATCAGCCAGGGCCAGACAAAGTAGAACTGCTCTTCCACGCCTAGTGACCAATAGTGCTGCAACGGGGACACCGGTCCCCCAACATCGAAGTAGTTCATGCTTTGTTCGGCGTAATGCCAGTTCGCGGAGAACAGCATTGCCCAGATGCTGTCAGTGAGCGTGCTCTTGAAGCGGGACTGATTGAAGACCAACCAGCTGGCTACGACGGTGACAACCAATACGAGGACGGACGCAGGAAGGATCCGTTTGATACGGCGTCGATAGAATCCGACAAACGAGATGTGATCCGTGTTCTCGTGTTCTCGGACCAAGACGCCCGTGATCAGGAAGCCGGAGATCACGAAGAATATGTCGACGCCAACGAAGCCACCGCGCGGCCACTGGAGCAGATGGTCGCAGATGACGGCAAGCACCGCGAAGGCGCGGAGCCCTTGAATGTCGCGTCGGCCCGTGGCGGTTCGCTCCGGAGGGTCCTCGCGAAGTGCGAATGACAATGCCGTCTCCTCAGAGTCGGTGGCCGCAACATCGTGGCATGGCTAGATTTCAAGAACGTCACATCCGAGGACCGACGGTCTCCTGCTTTCCGCGGACTCGCAGCGACCACAAAACCCCAAGCACACGAGGGACGCCCGCCACAAAGTCGGCCAGGCGTCTGAATTGAACAGACAGCCCAGATGTTTCACGGCTGAAATGTTCGTCTGCCAAGGTGTCGCGATGCTGTCACTACGAGTTCGTGCCCGCATGGCCCTGAGCGAGGTTTTGCGCGCGATGCCTATCGCCTGGACCGAGGATCTACGCCAGCGGCGAACGAAAGGATCCCCGGTCGCGACGCAGTTGACCCGCGTCCTTCGGCACCGACCGCTCGCGCCCCTCTCCGACTTCGCTCTCCCGGACAACCCAAGCGTGCGACTGGTGGCGACCGAATCGCTGCTGGTGCGGATGCTCTACTGGTACGGCGAAACGGGCTGGGAGGGTGCGGAGACATACTGGTGGACCCGGTTCTGTCGGGAGGCTACGAGCATTCTCGAGTTGGGGGCGAATATCGGCTACTACTCGGTCCAGGGCGGCGCCGCGAACCCTGCTGCTCGCTATCGGGCCGTAGAAGCGAACCCGGCCGCGGCAGAGATCGTTCGCCGGAACGTGGCCCTGAACAACATCGAAAACGTTGAGGTCCTAGCTGTAGCCGTTGTTGGCACCAAGACCACCGAAACGTTGCAGCTCGCCTTCCCCGACGAGGAGCAGTACGAGGCGCCGACCGGGGCATACCTTCGCGACTCTGCCGAGGGCGTCGAGCATCGCACGTCCAGTTCGTCCGTCAGCGTTGACGTCGAGGCAATGTCAGAGTTGCTCCAAGACACGGACCTACTCAAGCTCGACATCGAAGGCGTTGAGGCCGAGGTACTTGAATCCGTCATGGACAGGTTGATCGAGTCGCAGCCGGTGATCTTCCTTGAGGTCCGCTCGCGTGCAGGTCGCTTACGGAGCGTACTGGCCGATCTACACCACAAGGCCGGCTTTGTGGTCTACGGGATCGGTGAGGACTCGTTGCGGTTGCTCACCACAGAGCAGATGGACTCTCCGGCGCCCCTGCCCAAGTGGGGCAGCCGCGACGTGATTCTCGTTCCGCTCTCACGCGTCCCCCGCCTCTGATCGGTCGAGGAAGTGTCCGATGCGGCGCGAGCCATAGGCCACCGACTTGCGCTGCTGACCGTGGTGGCGTGCCTGACCGCGATGCTGTGCGTGGTGGTGACGTACACGCCATGGCCCGCCACCGTCGGGAGCCGTGTGCTCATCGGCGCGGACGGGCACGGCATTCACGTCGCCGATCTGCCCGCCGTCGGCATCTGGATTGCCGGGATGACGGCGTGCGCCTACTTGTGGAGATGCCAGCAACGCGGGTGAGCTGTCCTGGTCGATCTCCGCGACTTGATGCAGCGCCTTCGGGCGAGAATGGGCGAAGCGCCCCACATCAGACAGGTCGCCCTCGGACTGTCGCCAGGGTCACGGCGCGCTTGGACGCCCTTTCAGGACTACTCAAACTGGTGGGGGAGCAAGCGATCCCCAGCGTCATCATCAGCGCATACCAGCCGATGCCGAACCCCGACATGTTGCCAAGCGTGATCGAGAACATCGACAGCACGACGACCAGGGACAAGACGAGTGGGCGGAACTGGGTCTGGATGCGCCACGCTCGCACCACCAGCGCGAACATGGAGACAAGCCACAGGAACGCACCGGGATACCCGGTGTTGATGAGCGCCTCGAAGTAGGAGTTGTGGGCCTGGCCGAGGTCCAGCAGGCTGCCCAACGTCCCGCGCAGCTCAGGATCTCCGAAACGCATGGACCCCGGTCCGTAACCGAACACGGGCGACCTCTGCACGAGTTCGCCGATCAGCTTCCACAGCACGGTGCGTCCGGTGAGTGTGTCGAGAGATTGGTTGCCGGTTGAGAACCACGTGACCAACTGCCCGGCCTGACTGGTTGCGTAGAGGCCAGCGAACAACACGACCAACGTGAGGAGCAGCCGTCTTCCCGAGCTCACACCGGAGCGCCCCGGTGTCCCGCCGAAGAACACGCAGCCGATCACGATCGCCGACGGGACCGCAATGGAAGCGGTCCGACCGACCGACTGGTCTATCGCGAGCGTCGCGACACCGATGAGCGGAAGGGGCAGCCACCGCAGCCGGCGCGGGAGCAGTTGACCTTGCCACAGCGCCAAGGCGATCACGATGACGAGACCAGCTGCGCAAGCGAACGAGTTCGCGATCAACAAGCCGACGAGGCGTTGCTCGCCGGTGAAGCCAACGTAGGTCCCCGCAGTCAACGTGTAGAGGACGTGCGCCGAGCATGCGGCCAGTGTCGGGTACACGAGCCACATCGGCGAGACCTTGCGCTGGGCGAGAACGACAACGACCCCGAACGGAATGGCTGCCTGCACGACTCGCAGCAATGAGAGGGTCGGATGTGCCGACTGCCCCACGCAGACAAGCTGCCAAAACAGGTATGCACCGAACAGGTACACCGCAACTGGGAGCCGGACCGAGTGGCGAGCACGATCGTTGGCGAGCAACAACGCCGTAGCACCGACGAGCAGGATGAGCGGGGCGATCTTGGTCGGCCCGAACGTGCTTGCGGACTGACCAACGGTCAAACCGGCCTCGGTGGTGAACACGGTCGTACCCCAGCCGGTAGCCACCAACGGCAGCACGATCGGCCACTCTTGACGCCACGCCAGTGCACTCCACAGAAAAGTAGCCGCGAGCAAGACAGCTATCTGGGACGACTGCCCGCCCAGGACCACGAGGGCGGCCAGGGCGAGGCCGAGCAGCGTGACCGGGGCAAGGACACCGAGGCCGCGCGTCACCAGGAATACCCCCGCCCGAGACGGCCGACCCCGGCGGAGTAAGCGAGCAGGGTCAGGTGAGCTTCGCTCCCCCTCACCCTTTGGCTTGGCATGGCCGGGACGCTATCCGGCGATCGTTACGGCTCGATGACGGAGAGATTCTGAACCTCGCATGCGTGCGTAACCCGCCCGTTACGCGGCTGACTTGGGCCTCGCGCAGGATCGCGGAATGTCCGTTATGCGCTGGCCGAGACGCCGTCCCAAGTGGCCCGTCTCGGCGTTGCTCTTTCGCAGGACGAGATGACCATGTCGGTTCGCGGAACCTACATCTGGCTCGTCGGCCCCGACGGGTCCGGAAAGAGCACGCTGGCTGCCGGCGTGGACCCCGACGACAGCGAGATCGTGTACTGGCGAGCCTCGGTCCTGCCCATGGCCAAACAGCTCATCGGCCAGTCGATGGACAGCGACGTGAACAGCACTCCCCACGCCAGACAGCCGGACCGTGCCGCACGTGCGCTGGCGCGACTTCTGTACTACGCCGTCGACAACGTGCTGGGCTACTGGTTCCGGGTCCGCCCCGTGGTCAAGACGGGGCGAAACATCATTGTCGACCGGGGTTGGGCCGACATGACCGTCGATAGTCGTCGTTACGGCTTCGCCTCTCCGCGCCTGCCACGTGTATTGATGAGGGTTCTTCCTCGCCCCGATGCCCTGGTCGTGGTGAGGGTGGCCGCGCGAACCGCCCATGAGCGCAAGCCGGAGCTGTCGATCGAGGAGATCGAGAGGCAGTACCGGCAATGGGACCTCCTCCACCTGCGCGGCGTCCGCAAGATCGAGATCGACAACGAGTGCTCGCCCCATTTGGCCGCCGAACAGTTCGGGCGTGCCATCGATGACCTGCGCAGCACGTCATGAAGGTCGCCGTGATCGCATATGCGATCGAGCGGGGCAAGGGCTCCGAGCAAGGCAGCGGTTACAACTTCTGCCTGGAGCTGGCCCAGCACACGGACCTCGCGCTCACGATCGTCACCCGTCACAACAACGCCGCGCCGCTCCGCGAGGATCCCGCTTTCACCGGCGTGACGATCCGGGGCTACGACCCACCTCGCGCACTGACGTTCTGGAAGCGCGGTGGGCGGAACATCATCGCCTACTACTACGTGTGGCAGCTGGGGCTGCGGCGACACCTGCAACGGCTCCAGGGACGCGAACAGTTCGACGTGATCCACGTCTACAACTTTCACACCGACTGGGCTCCCCACTTCCTGGCTGCCGTCGCACCGGCCACAGTGTGGGGTCCCATCTGCCACCAGCCGAAGCTGCCCAGCGAGTACTTCGCCGGGATCCCCATCGCGCGACGGATCGCCGACCGGGTCCGCTGGACCGTCAAGAGTGCCTTCTGGCGCCTTGACCCGAACCTCCGGCGCGCGGCTGCGATGAGCGACGTCATCCTCTACGCCAACTCCGACATCGCTCCGCCCTTCGCCGGGCTGGCGCATGTCCGACAGCAGACCTTCGGCGGAGCGGCGTTCATCGCCGGCGACGACCCGTCAAGACAACGGACATCTGCCGACTTCACATTTCTCCACGTCGGACGCTCCGTCGAGATCAAAGGGGCTCACCTAGCCCTGGAGGCCTTCTCTCGATACAAGAGGGACGGCGGCACGGGCCACCTGCTTCTGGTGGGCGAAGGCGAGCTCCGCGAACTCCTGGAAGATCGGGCCCGCACCTTGAACGTTCAGACATGCACGCGGTTCGTCGACTGGATGGCCCAGTCCGAGCTTGCGTCGGTCTACGCGAACGCCGATGCCTTCCTCTACCCCAGCATGGGAAACCAGGACACCGTCGTCGCAGAGGCGCTGGCAGCGGGGCTCCCGATCGTGTGCGTCGAAGGGACCGGGACAGCCACCATGTCTGGCGACGCCGCCGTCACGGTGCCCCGCATCGACGGATGGATTGCAGCGGGTCTGGCCGTCGCGATGTCCACGCTGGAACGTCAGAGTGTCAGTGATCTTCCCGCCTTCGAGCGGCGGCGGAACGCGGCCCTCACGAGAGCGCAGTCGATCAGCTGGGCGGCCACCGCATCCAGTATTCGGGACATCTACGCGGAGCTGAGCCCCTCGTGAGGTGGGTGAGATCCGCCCGGGGGGATCTTCGGTACATCGCCTGGGGCGACGACTACCGAGCCCTGGTACCGATCCTCGACTACTTGACCGGCGCTCGGCGCTTAGCTGAACGCGTCGTCCTTCGGTCGCGGCTCAGTCTGAGCCGCAAGCAGCGCGCCGTCCCACCCGAGGCGCAGAGCCAGCTCGACGAGCTCCGTCACCACGTCGGCGACTCGTCGTCCGGATTCATGCTCTACACCGGCTACTACAAGACGACGTGGTTCGTCGGCCCAGTTCGACCCGACAACAGTGGGCCACGCTTCCTCAAGCTGTTCAAGACGGAGGAAGACGCTAGGGCAGAGATCGATCGGTCACGGGCAATGAATCAGGTGCCCGGGATCGGAGACGGTTTCGACGTGGTTCCCGGTGAACTCTTCACGTCGACCGCCGTGGCGTATCACCCCGTCACGCGATCCCGGGTCGCGACGGAGGAAGATGCCCTCATCGTTGGGTCCGCCATCGCCCGGAACTCATCGCTGCACTCATCGTCGACGAGCTGGCACCAGCGGGCCATCGCAGCCGACCGGGTATCGCAGCGGCGGGAGCTGTCCCAGGGCTCGCAGCTCAGTCGACACCTGGTCGACGAGACTCCGTGCTCGCCGTCTCACGGTGACGTGACTCCGTGGAACATCGTGCCCTCCGAAACAACGCTCACGCTCGTTGACTACGAACGCGTAGGGCACCGGCCGGCCTTCTTCGATCTCGTCTACGCGGCCACCCACGCGGCAGCGCTCGCGGACACGGCACCAGCGGTCACGCGTGTGCACGAGGTGCTGGCAGCGTCCGGTCTCCCGAGGTCGCGTGCAGACCAGATAGTGCGGGCAGCGCTCAGCGCCTCGATCGTCGAGGCGGTCGAGGACCTGGAGGAACATCCCGAGAACGCCGCACGAGTCAGCACCTTCATTCGAAGGAAGTACGCATTCCTGGAGGCCACATGACCGCGCGGGCCAGATTGACCCGCCAGGGCGAGGCGTACAACCGGCTGCGAATCGTACTGGGGAGGAGGCCTGTGTCGCCCGACCCGGACCTGCCAAACACCTGGCTGCCGCGCACGATGGCCGAGGCACTCCCCGACCTCGCCCGGGGGCTCGCCCGCACCCGCCGGCCGGTCTTCCTCGGCGCCCGGATCCGCATCCGGGCAGCGGGCCGGATCACCTGGGGACGCGGCAGCCGGATCGGGCGAGGGTCGACAGTGGACGGATACGCGTCGGAAGGCGTCGTTCTTGGTCCGGGCAGCCGGATCGGTGACTACTCCACCATCACCTGCACCAGTCACGTCACCCGCCTCGGCAAGGGCGTGTCGATCGGGGCGCGAACCGGCTTCGGCGACTACTGCCACTTCGGCTCGAGCGGCGGCATCGTCATCGGCGACGACGTCCTGGGCGGCTCTTACGTGTCCTTCCACTCTCAGGACCACGTCTTTTCCGACCCGCACGCCCTGATCCGCGACCAGGGCGTGACGGAGGGCGGCATCATGATCGGCGACAACTGTTGGATCGGAGCCAAGGTCACCTTCCTCGATGGTGCCAAGGTCGGTTCTCACTCGGTTGTGGCTGCCGGCGCTGTCGTCAAGGGCAAGTTTCCCGACCACAGCCTCATCGGCGGCGTTCCCGCTCGGCTGCTGCGCTCGCTCGCCTCGTCCGCGACCGAGGACTGAGCTGCGTGGTGGTCTCCCGGGGCGCGCTTCTCACTCTCACGGATCAAGTCCTCAGCTCCGCGACCAACTTCGTGCCGGCGCTGTTTGCCGCACACGCCCTGTCGCCTCGGGCCTTCGGCACGTTCGCGCTTCTGCAAGCGAGCTATGTGCTGCTCATCGGAGCAGTTCGGTCGGGCTTCGTGGAGACAGCCGTGGTCGCCACCACATCCGGGTCGAACCACCGAGGGTTCCCCACCAGCTGTGCCATCTGGCTGAGCATCGCTGTCTTGGCGCCGATGTCCCTCGTTGCTCTCGCGCTGAGCAGTCAGGCGATACTCCTCTCGACGGTCGCACTCGGCCTGGTGGTGGTCCAGGACACCCAGCGGATCGAGAACCTGTCGTCCGGTCGTGAGGCCGACGCGGCCGTGAGTGACCTGATCTGGTTGATCATGATCGCGGGCATCGTCGCGCTCTGCGTCATCAAGGGCTGGTCACCGGATGCCGACACACTGTTCCAGCTCTGGGCAGTGGGCGCCCTGCCCGGGACGCTGGCCGTGGGGCTCCTCAGGCGGAACCTCGTGGGTCCTCGCGCCAGCCTCCGATTCGTATCCGGCGAGCGAGCCACCGTGCTGACGCACGTCGGCGACTGGGCGCTCCGTCAGGGTCTGACTCAGACAACCCTGTACGTCGTTGCGACCGCGGCTGGTCTCTCTGTCGTCGGCAACATCAGGCTGGCTCAGCTGCTGCTCGGGCCAATCAACATCTTGTTCGCGGCCGTACAGCTCGTGGCCATGCCGCGGGTGGCCCGGGCAGCCAAGGACAGCTGGGATGCCTTTCGGGGTCTCCTGATTCGCCTGGCCACGGCGCAATTCCTGCTGCCCCTGATGTTCGGGCTGGTGATCGTGGCGTTGCCGCTTGAGGCACTCAGGCTGGCCCTGGGAGATCAAGCGGTCGGGCTCAAGACCTACCTGGTTCCCCAGGTGGTGCTCCTGTCTGTCAGTGGTGCCGCGGCGACGGCCCAGATCGGCATCAAGGTGCTTCGGTTGAGACTGGAGCTGTTGCGCACCCGCGTCGCAACCTGCGCGGTGACACTGGCCTCGACGCTGGTCCTCGCGCTCGCGCTGGACAGCGCCTTGGCGGCGCTGTGGGGGTTGGCCCTCGGGAGCGCGATCTCCGCTGTGATCTGGCAGTACATCCTTTGGACCAACGCCCGGCAGCAGGACTACGTCGAGGTCTGACGGACGCCGCGCGTCCGAGCCTCAGCCACCGCAAACCGGGTCAGCCCACGCAGAGCATCCCAGGGCCGGTGTCGAACACCGGTAGCCAGCAAGCCGCGCTGCAGCTCGGACCTGCGACTGACCAAATCCCCGGACGTCGTGGTCGGGCCTACGTCGAGGGTCCCGAATGCCTTGGACAGCAACCGCCGCAGCTCGTCGGCATCGGTTGTCCAGGCTTCCGCCCAGAGGGCCTCGTACCTCTCCTTGTAGCCGCCGTGTGCCAGCACGGCGTACACGCAGGCGGCCATCACCTGATGCGCTGGCCGCGCGACCATCAGGGAGTCCTTCGCCGCCTCCGAGGCCCCCTCGAAAGCCCGTTCTGCCGATACCAGCACGAGACCTCGCCATTCGACTCGCGGGAGCAGGTCGAGGTGCCCCCACGAGTAGTTCAGCGACCAGACATACGAGCGCCTGATCTCGGACTCGGGCGTGCCCAGCGCCCTCCTGATCCGACCGGCAACGAGCTCCGGATCCAGCGCGACGAGGTCCCAGTCCCCGCCACGCTCGAGGCTGCCCCAGATGTCGGGGTTCTTGACCACCACTACGTCGTGGCGAATCTCCGACACCAGGGCGCGGAGTGCGTCGAGCGGCAGACCGTTCATCATCGAACCGCGTCCTGGTAGAGGCGCTCGTAGTCGTCGGCCAGGTCTCCCGGCTCGAATCCCCGGGCCAACTCGACGGCTCCCTCGACCATGTGTTGACGTTGATCTTCCGGCAGGGCGTGAGCTCGGTCGAGCATGTCGGAGATCGACGCGACCGACACCTCGGAGACCAATCCGCCCGCGTGCTTGGTGATGCGCTCGGTCAGGTTGGTCTCGTGCGTGCCGAGGAGTGGCACTCCTGCACTTGCGGCCTCCAGCATTGACAATGGCAGCCCCTCCCAGCGAGACGCGTGGACGAACCACTTCGCCCGAGCCAACAGGGCATCCTTGTCGGCCCCGTGAACGGGGCCGATGAGCTCGACCGAATTTCGCAGTGACAGCTCGTCGATCAAGCACTCGAGTCGACCATTGGTCTCGCTGTCTGCGGGCCCGGCAAGCACGAGGTGTCCACCTTGACCGCTCGACCAGGTGGATCGGGCCCAGGCCGTCAGCAGGAGATCGAGGCCCTTGTGGGCGATGTCCATACGCCCGATGAAGACGATCGGGTCATCCGCTTCGCGTCGACGATCCGTGCCGGCGGGAACGGAGCCGACGATGGGTATGGGGAGAACCCGGGTCGGCGCCCTGGGCTGGAGTGCTGCCACATGTCGGCTCTCTGAGTCGGACAGTGTCTGCACGAGCGCGGCTCGCCGCAACAGCGACCGGTCAAACGCAGCCAGCCACAGCCGCTTCGTCATCGCGGCGGAGCCGTCCACGATGCGGGGGTGGTAGCCCCCATGCGGAGTGACGACGTAGGGGACGCCGCGCCGTGAGACGAAGACGTGATCAACCTGGAACACCGAGTGAAGGTGCAGGACGTCCCACTCCTTCATGAGCTGCTCGAGCGCAGCCCGCGACTCTGCGCCGAGAAACTGGGCATGTGATCCCACCGAACCAGGCAGGCCACGCACGGGAAGTGTGAGCGCGGAGACTCCGTCCAGGTCTCGCGTCCCCGGTGTACGTGCGCTGCGGGAGAAGTTCAGCACCCCGACCTGGTGACCTTGCGCCATCGAGAGATGGGCCAGAGTGTGGATGGCGCGGTGGACGCCGTTCTGCTCCACCTTGCTCAGGCTCCCTATGTGCAGGATGCGCATGTCAGTCGACCCCCAGCACAACGCGGCGTATCTGCCGACCGAAGCTGTCGGCAGAGTACATCTCCTCGTAGCGAAGCCGGCCAGCGTTCCCCTTGTCGGTGAGGTCAGCGCGAGTGACGGTCTCCAGGAGGACAGCCCAGGCGTTGACGTCGCCGACAGGTAACAACCACCCGCTGCCCTCATCCACGATCTCGAGACAGCCGCCCGCGGCTGACGCGATGACAGCCCGACCGCGAGCCATTCCCTCGATCGCCACCAGCCCGAAAGGCTCCGGAGCGCTGCTGGGGAGGATCACCCCGTGCGCCGCCTCGATGAACGGCCCGATGTCGTTGACCTCGCCGACCACCTCGACGGTCGATGCGTTCGGCAAGTCGGCCACCATCGCAGGCACGTTCACACCGCTGCCTGTCGGGGGCATACCGCCGAGGATGATCAGCTTGACATCGGTCCTTTGCAGCCGGCCCCAGGCCTCGAGCAGCAGGCGATGGCCCTTCCATGCCCCCCATCGACTCGCAACAACGAACGTGACAGGACCGGCGTGAGCGACTGGCGAGGGATCGCTAGCCGGATCCGGGGTCCCGTTCGGGATGACGAACGCCTTGCCGCGCACAAATGCCGGCAGTCTCTCGACGACTGCCCGGCTCGGTGCGAGGACGACAGCGGCACGGATCAGGAAGGGGCCCAGAACGAGCCTGGTCAGCGGCCCCCAGGTCTCGTGCACGTGCACGACGACCCGCACGCGCCTGGGGACGGCGAGCAAGACCGGCGCCAACGCCGACGTGCTGACGAGGACTGTTTCGTCGGATCGCGCAGCGAGCCGCTTCCGAAGCAGCCACATGCGCCGGAGGAGCCTCGCGATGCCACGTGGATTGAGCTCGCGCCTGCGGATGACAGGGAGTGAAACCTGCGTGACGTCGGACCCCGCCCGCGCCAGGGACGCGCTCAACGGCCGAGCGATGTAACGCTCGTCGTCCGGCAACCACGTCGTGACCGTGACGACAGGCCCCAGCGCCTCTGCGGTCATGAGCAGCACGCGATCCGCACCGTACATCTCGTCCGAGGGATGTATGAGCAGCACTCTCGTTCCTCTCGCTGTGGTGGACCTGGACTAGGAACAGGCCGAAGCGGCGGAGCTGGAGGCGGCACCCGCGACAACGCTCGGTGTAGTCGTCACCGCGACGTTCCCGGTCTGCCCCTGTCCCGTCGTCATGCGCCAGGTCAGGTCGACCGTGAAGTGCGGCTTGAGCGACGCCACCACCGTGGCGACCGGTCGACCATCCTGGTCAACCGTCTCGGTCGAGATCGGCTTCGCGTTGAACTGGATCCCCGAGAGGGCGCCCCCCACGGGCCCGTACAGGCGGATGAGGACGAGCTGGGAGCCGGGCTCCGTGCCGTACGCGCCGGCGCCCGTGATGTAGGCGGGCAGCGACGCGGCGTCGTCTGGCGCATCGGAGAGCAACCGCATCTTGCCCGTCAGCCCCTGGACCGCGTCCTTGCAGTACGTCGCGTCGACCTGGACGTCATAACGCAGGTAGTAGGACATCTTCGCTCCGGTCGCATCGTTGAGGTACACGCCGACCTGGGGGGGTGCCTCCGGATCGGTCACCAGCTCGCCGGCGACTTCCGTGCCGGCCAGCGAGTCCTGATCCGCGGGTTCGAACGAATGCACGTAGAGGCGGTGCTCGTTCGAGCCTTGCGCCAGGGCGTGAATCAGGTCCTGGGGCGACTCGGCACCCGTGGACACCTTGTCGAAGACCGCCCGAGCAACCTCGCGGAACCAAGCATCCTGGTCCTTCGGATCCTGGTACCGCAGATACACCTGGTGCAGCAGCTGGTCGACGGCGTTGTCACTGGTGAGCGCGACGTCGCCCACAGTGACCGGACCCGTCGCCTTCAAGATGTAGGACAAGGCGACGGGGTCGATCGAGATGACCCCGTCCAAGCGTTCCGGGTGGACCTGCTCCCACCGGGCGCGCATCAGATCGGCGGTGCGCTCGAAGTCGGGAGTGAAGTTGGCGTCGACGAAGAAGGTCCCAAGCTCCTTGCCGTAGATGTCCATTTCCGCCGGTGTGAGCGGCAGCACCGGCTGTGGAGTGCGTCCGAACGTGTTGGCCGCGACCTGCTTGGTGAGCTTCACGGCCCCCTTCTCCGTGTGGACCAGGGACACGGCACCGGGCAGACCGCCGGTCGCGCGGATCTCGGCATTGTTCTGGAACACCAGCAGGTAGTTGCGGGGTGTGTCGTCACCCAGCATGGAGGGCATGACCGCGAGTGCGTGGTCGGCCGTGTCGAGGATCTGTCGGGCGTCTGCGACACGGTGAGCCAGCTCACGATACTTGTCGCGCAGCCTCTGGTCGTATGACGAGGGATTCAGGGATGCGAGTCGTTCGTCCGCCGCCTCGAAGGCGACTCTCCCTGCCTCGACGGGGGCCCGGAGGCGCTTGAGGGCTTCGATGGAGATCTGCCCGTTGCTCGGCAACAATCCATCCAGATCCCTCGCGGTCTCTGTCAGGGGCTCGATCCCGTCGGCGCTCAGATCGCGCAACACGTCGCTGACGAGCTGGACACCCCGGGCGTCGTCGCCGTACTTCGGGACGTGCGTCAAGATCCCCCAGGTGGTGCCGCCCGTGCGGTTTGCCGCCGCCGCGCTGGCCGTGCGGAGCCGGTTCAGGGCCTCGCCCGCCGCGACGTCGTCCCCATCCACGAGGGCGGCCTGCAGATTGGCCGCATCATCAGCTGCGTTGTTGAGATCGCGATTGACCTGCCACACCTGCCAACCGACCCAGGCGACGGCCAGCAGGACGACGGCAAGGACCGCCATGACAGAGAGTCGCCAGACACGTGGAGGCCGCACGCCTAGGCCGAGCGTTGTTCCAGCTCGTGCCTCGGGCTCCGGCGTTTCGTCTTGCTCCTCGTTCGCCCTTCTGGCCCTGGTGTCGGGTTCTGGGGTGCATACCCATCCCCGTACCCGTAGCCGTACCCGTATCCGTACCCGTATCCGTAGCGGCCACGGCGGCCGCCGGTCGGGACCATGTTCATCACGAGGCCCACCGTCGAAGCATCAACCTGCGCCAGGCGGTCGACTGCCTGGGAGAGCTGCTCCCTCGACGTCTTTCCGTGCCTGACGATCAGAATCGCGCCGTCGGACTGCGAGGCGAGCAGTGCGGCGTCCGTCACCGGGAGCAGGGGCGGGGCATCGATGATGATCATGTCGTACTGCGCTCGCAGGTCCCGCAGCATGTCGGCCATGGCCTTCGACTGCAGCAGTTCTGCGGGATTCGGAGGGATGGCCCCGCTACCCAGGAAGTGGACGTCGCTCTCGGCATGCTTCTGGATGGCGTCATGAAGCCCGACCTTGTTGACGAGGACCGTGGTGACACCGATCGCGCTGTCCAGGCCGAGCGCGACGGCAGCCTTGGGCCTTCGAAGATCGCACTCGACGAGCAGGGTGCGGTGACCTGCCTGAGCGAGGGTGATCGCGAGATTGACCGCCGTCGTGGTCTTGCCTTCCTCGGGCACCGCCGAGGTCACGACGAAGACCTTGTCCGGAGTGTCCACGTCGACGAACTGAAGGTTGGTGCGCAAGACACGAAATGCCTCCACGCGGGGAGCGTGGGACTCCAGCGCGGTCACGAGCGGCCGCGTACGAGCGGCGGCGTCATAGGCGATGGCTCCGAGCAAAGGCGCCGGGGTCACGGTCTCAAGATCAGTTGGCGAGTTGATCGTGGTGTCCAGCAGCTCTCGGAGGACTGCGGCACCAACTCCCAGCAGCAAGCCGATGACAAGGGCCAGGCCCAGGTTTCGTACCGGGTTGGGTGAGATGGGCGATCCCGGCTCTGACGCGGAGTCGATCGTGGTCGCCTTGATGAGCGGAGCACTGGCCCCGACTGGGGTCTCGAGCTCCCGGATCATGTCGGTCAGGCCGACTGCATAGGCCTGGGCAATGCTCTGCGCCACGTGGGGGTCAGGGTCGATCGCGGTCACGTCCAGAATGACTGTGTCGGAGACCACCGAGGCAGAGACCTTGGAAGCCAGCTCTCCGGAAGTGAAAGGGAGATCGAGCTCCTGCCTGACCTTGTCAGCGAGCTCGCGGCTCTTGGCAAGGTTCGAGTACGACGTCACGCGCTGCGCCGAGAACAGGCCACCCTGGTAGGCCTCGGCGGTGTCCGACTGTGAGGTGGAGACAAAGAGCCGGGCTGTCGACGCGTACTCGGGTGTGACGGTGAACGTGTAGGCAGCCGCGGCCCCAGTCACGACGGCCACGCACACGATGATGAGTGCCCATCGTCGACGGACAACTCGGAGGTAGTCACGCAGGTCCACTAGTTCTCCTGTTCAGGGATCTGTTCACCGAGCCACAACTCATCCGGCGCGAACTTCTCCCACCTCGGCTGCATTCCAACGCCCGGCCGCCATCTGCAGCAGAAGGTTCTCGTAGCCGCGGGCGACGTCGTCCCACCGGTAAGCACGAGCCACGTGCGACTGCCCCTCGAGCCCTCGCTTCTCGGCTCCACGCGGGTCGGCGTCGTCCTCGCGAATGGCATCCGCGACGTCCTCGGCCGAAGCGAAGAACCGGGCGTGACCAGCGGTCACCTCGCGATTGAAGTTCACGTCGAACGCCGTGACCGGCGCGGCGCAGCCAAGAGCACGCAGGAGGGACGGGTTCGTCCCACCCACCGAGTGTCCGTGCAGGTACGAACGGGCGTTGGCGTACAGCTGGTTGAGCAGGTCCTGGTCCCAGACCGAACCGGCGAAACGCACGTCCGTATCCCTCGCCAGGCTCTCGACGAAGCTGATGTAGTCGTCCTGGTAGGGAGCCGAGCCCACGACGATGAGCGGGGTCGTCGAGCCTGACCTGCGATAGCCGTCGACGATCAGGTGCACGTGGTTCTCGGGCTCCATGCGGGCCACCACCAGGTGATACCCACCCCGCTCCACGCCCAGCTCAGGCAGCTTGTCCGCGCCCGGATCAAGGATCTCGGCCCCGTAGGCGAGCAAGTGGCTGCTTCGGCCGTATTCGTCCAGGAGGTAGTCGGCGATGCCCTGCGCGTCCGCGATCAGCTCCACCCTCGAGCGTGCGCACAACGCTTCCGCACGTTTGTAGTAGGCCGCGCCTGCGCCTTGCCACTTGGCGCGTTTCCATTCCAGACCGTCGACGTGGACGGCGGTGGGGATGCCCCTCGCCCGCAGCGCGGGGATGAGCGGGGCGTTGCCGGCGTTGAAGAGCACGGCGGCGTCCGGCTTGTGCCGCATGCAGTGCGCAACCGACAGCGCGGTGTGACTCAGCGTCTCGAGCGCGCTCTTGCGGTACGCCGGCAGGTTGACCAGGTCCATGCCCTTGTGGGCGATCTCCTCCTGGCCGGGGTTGCGGCAATACACACGCACGCTGTGTCCCATGCCGACAAGGCGCTGGCCGATCTCCTCGATGGCCGTCTCGAAGCCGCCGTACCTTGCCGGGACCCCGCGGGTGCCGATCATCGCGATTCTCACGCCAGTCTCCAATGCGTTTCGTTGATGACCTTCAAAGGGGGACGCAGGCGGCCGCATCGTCGGGACGACCTGGGATTGGGCGGGAAATGCAGGAGGCCCCACCGCGAGCGATGAGGCCCCTCTGGCCAGGAATTGCTGGCCCCGAGTGCTTCACCACGAGGGCATGACCGTCCGGGACGGGGGCCCACCACGAAGGGCGGGCCCCTGTCCTGACCGGTGCGGCGGCTGGGGTTAGCGCCTCACCTTGAGGCCGTAGCTGTCCTGCGACGGGCTCCAGGGGGACCCGCTCTTCGGGGAGAAGTGGGCCACGACCTTGTACTTGCCGGTCTTGGTCAGCACGGGGCCCTTGAAGGACACCGAATGGCCGTGGTAGCCCACGGTGACGGTCTTGGAGAATCCGCCCTTCACCCTCTCGTAGGTGACGAACACGGTTCCCTTGGGCTGCCCGTTTCCGGCGGTGAACACCCGGACGATCGTGCTCGGCCGGGAGCCCCGGCGAACCACGTGCTGGCCACCCGCGTCGGTGGACGTGTCGATGCAGCCGGTGTACGGGCAAGCGGCTACCGCGGCGCCGTCGGTGAAGGCAACGAGGCCAGTCCCCATCAGGAGGGCCGCGAACAGTCCTACGATCAGTTTCTTCATGGTCTCTGGTCTCCCCATAGCGGCACTTCTAACGCCGAATCGGTGGTTGGTGAGACTGACCATAAACAGGCCTAAGTGCGTTCCGCACGCTGTAATCGGGCCTTTGGCCAAGGTGGTAGAAACTCTTAACGTGGTTTCCGATCTAGATACATTCTGTTCACCTGAATGCCTTTTCAGCGAGCAGAATCGAGACTTCGCGTCCCCAGGAAATCGCGTGCTTCGGCAGTCGACATCGGCCGGCGCTGGGCAAGAGCGCCGAGCCCGACGGCACGTTGGACGAGCTGGGCATTGCTGTCGACGGGCACTCCTCGACTGATCGTCAGCACGTCCTCCATGCCGACGCGCAGGTGGCCGCCTTTGGCCAGCGACGCGAGGGCCACGGGCAGGGTGCTGCGACCGATCCCGGTCGCAGACCAGGACGTCACCTCGGCAGGGAGCGCTGCGACTCCGGCCACCAGCGCGTCGGCCGTGCCGGGCATGCCACCGGGCACTCCCATGACGAAGTCACAGTGCACACGACCGCCGTACGGCGGCCCGTAGCGGCCGAGCAGCCTCCCCAGCGCGGCCACGTGGCCGAGGTCGAACAGCTCGAACTCCGGCACGATCTCCCGCTCCTGGCTGAGCTGGTAGAGCTCGCAGACGAAGGGCCACGGGTTGGAGAAGACGTCGTCGCCGAAGTTCGTCGTTCCCATGGTCAGGCTGCAGGAATCGGGCTCGGCATCGAGGACCCTCAGGCGCGCGTCCAGCGGGTCGTGCACGGACCCGCCGGTCGACAGCTGGACCACCAGGTCGGTGGCCTCGCGCAGTGCCGTGACCGTGTCCCGCAGCCGCGCGAGGTCGAGGGTCGGTCGATGATCGTCGTCACGGATGTGGACATGGATCATCGCCGCACCCGCCGCCTCACAGTCCACTGCGGTCGACACCAGCTCCTCGAGCGTGGTCGGGAGCCGGGGGCAGTCGGCCTTGGTGGTCTCGGCCCCCGTGGGGGCGACCGTGATGAGCAGGGCTTCGGCGGGCACGTCGGACACCTGCACAGCCTGCCAGAGTCGGTCACCGGCGAGGGGTTCGAGACGGTTGGTGCCCCACCTCCTCGACCTGCAAGGGTTCAGCAGGCGGTGGGGGCCACCGACGACTTGGTGCCGACCTGGACTCCGGGCGTCACGGCCACATCCACGTCACCGGTCTGCCCCTCGCCCGCGTCGACCGTCCACGAGGCCCGCTCGCTGGAGCCGGGGTCGACCGTCACGGCGATTGTCAGGACCGGGCGCCCGTGGTCCTCGAACACCACCGGATTGTCTACGGTCTTGTCGGCCACCTTCAGCGATGTGAACGTCCCACCGACCGGCCCGTAGACGTTGGCCACGACGACCTGGGACCCCGGTGGTCCAGCGCGCACCTCGGGGATCCCGATGACGGAGTCCGGCTGATCGGCGATGTCGGGCGGCGTGCTCGAGATCAGCCTGAGGTCGCCGTACAGCGACTGGACCCCGCCGGTGCAGTCGGCTGCCTGCACCAGGACGTCGTAGTCAAGGTAGTACTGCATCTTGGCGCCGGTGCCGTCGTTCAGGTACACGCCGACCTGGGGACGGTCGCTCGCCGCTTCGGGAAGTGCTCCGCTGATCATCGTCGAGCCGATGACCCCTTGTTGGGTGTCGTCGGAGAGCCAGGCGAAGACCCGGCGCTCGTCCACCCCGGCGATCAGGGAGCGGAGGATGTCGACCGGACTACCGGCTCCGTCGGCGAAGACATTGAACGCCGCCCGCGCGACATCCTCGAAGAAGGCGTTCTGCGTGGCCTGATCCGGCACGTTGACGTAGGTCAGGTGCAACAGGACGTCCACGGCCGTGTCCGCCCTGAGCTGCACCTGGCCGACCGTGATGGGACCGGTCCAGCGGAGGAGCTGCGCCACGGTGACGGGATCGATGATGAACACCCCGTCCACCGCCTGCCCCGTCTTCGCCTCCCATTGGGCCTGCATGAGCTCCGCGGCCCGTGGGAAGTCAGGAGTGAAGTTCGCATCGACGAAGTAGCGGCCCAGGTTGGCGCCGAAGATCTGGCGTTCGGGCCGACTCAGGGGCAGCACCGAATGGTCCTGCTGCAGGCCCCCACCGGTGATCTGGGCCGTGATGTCCACCCGGCCGGCGTCCGCATGGACGAGTGAGACCGTGCCCGGAAGCCCCCCGGACGACCTGATCTCCGCGTTGTTCTGCAGGACGAGCAGGTAGTCGCGCGGGCCGTCCCGACCGAGCAGCACCGGCAGCAGCTGAGTCGCCTTGTCGGCCGCGCCGAGCAGCCGGGTCGCCTGGTCCAGGTCGGTGGAGAGCTGCTCGAAGACCGTCGCGAACTTCGGGGTGAAGCCCGAGGAGTCGACCGCGTCGAGGCGGGCGTCGGCCTCCGCGAAGGAGGCGTAGGACTCCTGGGCCGGCTTCTGCAGCCGCGCGATCACGTCGAGCGGGAACTGATGGTCATGCGGGGTGAACGAGCCGGCGCTGAGCTGGGCGGACGCGTTCACGAGCGGGACGACCCCTTCTCGGGCCAGGCCGTCGGCGACGACCGACACCTCACGCAGGCCGTGCGCGTCGTCGCCGATCAGCGGCAGCGCTTCGAGCACTCGCCAGGCCGGCCCACCCGTGTGGTCGGCGGCCTCGGCGCTGTTCGACTGCAGCAGGCTGAGTGCGGCCGCGGAGCCTTCAGGATCACCCGAGCTGATCGCCCTCGACAGGGCAGCAGCGTCATTGCGTACGTCGACCAGGTCACCGCGGACCTGGAAGGCCCGGAAGCCGAGGTAGATCCCGACGAGGATCGAGACACCAACCAGGACGAGCAGCACGGTCCGCAGCCGGCCGTACCAGATCCGCCGGGTGCGGTAGCGGCTCCGTCGGCGACGACGGACCGAGGTCGGCGCCGGTCTGGAGTCGGACACGGGTCTCCTTCGGGCCACCACGGGGCGGGACGGGCTACGGCACGCCCGCCTGCGGCTGGGCCAACGCGTTCAGCGCGAAGATAGCAACGGGCTCCCCGTGACGGAACACGCCGGCGCTCGTTGGTTCCGAACAGTGCCACGCAAGCGTGTGGCACCGGTAGTTTCGGACCCGGTTCGATCTCGGCACCCGACACGACTCATCCCGCACTCACCTGTGGGACACCCGCGTCGGGAGCCCCGGGACCCGTCGCTAGGATTCCGTCGGCAGCACCCACATCACATCACGAAGGCGAAGCGTGGATCTCAAGCAGTTCGTCCAAGTCACCCGTCGTCGATGGCTGACCATAGTCGCCCTCCTCGTCGTCGCGTTGGCCGCTAGCGCCGCCTACTCGTTCCTCTCCACTCCCCAGTACGACTCGACGAGCAAGGTCTTCATCACCGCGGACTCCCGCACCGCCTCCGACTCCTACGTGGCCAGCCTGTTCGCGGCCGGACGGATGCAGTCGTACGCCGACCTGGCGACGAGCACCGACCTCATGGAGCTCGTGATCGACGACCTGGGTCTCAACCTGAACGCGGCCCAGCTGGCGTCCAAGATCAGCGCGAGCGTCATCCCCGACACCCTGCGCATCTCGATCAGCACCACCGATCCCGATCCGCGGGTCGCCCAGGCCATCACCCGGTCGACCGCCGACCAGCTCACCGACTACCTTGCCGACCTCGAGACCCCGGCCGGTGCGGCGAGCAGCCAGATCTCCGCGCGGGTCACCGACCCGGCAACGCTGGGCACCAGTCCCGTCAGCCCACGCACCAAGCTGAACCTTGCCGTCGCCGGGCTGCTAGGCCTGATCCTCGGCCTGGCTCTGGCGATCGCCCGGGACGTGCTCGACCGCAGGATCAGCAGCCTCGACCACGTGCACGAGGTGACTCGCTCGCCGGTGCTGTCCAGCATCGGTTTCGACCCGTCGGTCAAGAGGAGCCCATTGCTGACCGACGTCGGTGGGTTCGCCCCCCGCACCGAGGCCTTCCGCCTGCTCCGCACCAACCTGCAGTTCCTCGACCTCGACAGCCAGCCCCGCTCGCTGGTCATCACCAGCGCGGTGCCGGGTGAGGGCAAGACGACCACCGCGACCAACCTGGCCGTGGCCCTCGCGCAGGCCGGGCGCCGGGTCCTGCTCGTCGACGGCGACCTGCGTCGTCCCCGGATCGCGGGCCTGCTCGGTCTCGACGGGGCCGTCGGCATCACCACCGTGCTCATCGGCAGCGCCGACGTGGCGGACGCGATCCAGGTCCACGAGCCGACGGGGCTGCACTTCCTCGCCAGTGGCGCCAAGCCGCCGAACCCCACCGAGATCCTGCAGTCGCGACTGACAGCCGATCTCATCCACGGGCTCCAGGACACCTACGACATGGTGATCATCGACGCCCCGCCGCTGTTGCCGGTCGCCGACGCGGCCGTCCTCGCGACGATCACCGACGGCTCGATCATCGTCACCCGGCACGGCAAGACCACGCGCGAGCAGCTCCGGGAGGCCATCACGCGCCTCGAGCAGGTCAATGGCCGCCTGTTCGGCATCGTGATGAACATGATCCCGCGGCGCTCGGCCAAGAGCTACTACTACTACTACTACGAGGAAGTCACTCCCAACCCGGGCCGCAAGAACCCGGCCAAGAGCCGCCAGAGGTAGCCCGCGGCTCCCGCGCGAACCTCGACACCGTCACTACAGCGCGCGTGTTGTTGTCGACGAACCGGTCGCAAGAGCGACCCAGGGGCTCGTCATCCTCACGAGCTAAGGCACCTGGAGTGCCTTGTAGACCAGCACGGCGGCAACCAGCAGCAGGATCATGAGACCCACGCTCTGCAGGATCATCCGTCGACGGTGCTCGACAACCGGGTCCGGTCGCTTACGACGGCTCCTGCTCACCAACGTCCTTCCCCCAGCGCTTGCCCGCTTCACGCTTTACGCTAGGTGCGGGCGCGAGGGCGCAGGGGTCGGCAGCATTAACTCCTCGTGACGAGACGCCGGACGGCCTGCCGCGAGGTGCGACAGGCCGTCGGGCGTACGGGTCTCAGATGGAGACGATGACCTCGGCGACCGAACCGACGGCCGCCACGACCTTGTTGTCCACGGGCTCTGCCTTGGGGGCGAGGGTCCGCAGGGTCCACTCACCGTCGCTGGCGAAGAACCGGAAGTGACCGGTGGCCGACGTGGGCACCTCGGCCGTGAACTCACCGGTCCTGTCGAGCAGCCGCACGTAGGCGTTGCCGACCGGCTCGGTGCCGCGCAGGACCTGGCCCTGGATCACGGCTTCCTTGGCGACGTTCACACCGTCCAGGGACAGGCCGCCCTCAGTCGCGCCGCACATCAGGCCTCCCCGGGCTCGTCGCCGAGGGCCACCGGCACGCCGACGAGCGAGCCGTACTCGGTCCAGGAACCGTCGTAGTTCTTGACGTTCTGCTCGCCGAGCAGCTCCTTGAGCACGAACCACGTGTGCGAGGAGCGCTCACCGATGCGGCAGTACGCGATGGTGTCCTTGCTCCAGTCGACGCCGGCCTCGCTGTAGATCTGCTTCAGCTCGTCGTCGGAGCGGAACGTGCCGTCGTCGTTGGCCGCCTTGCTCCACGGGACGTTGGCGGCGGTCGGGATGTGACCCGCACGCTGGGCCTGCTCCTGGGGCAGGTGCGCCGGCGCCATCAGCCGACCGGCGAACTCGTCGGGGCTGCGCACGTCGACCAGGTTCTTCACGCCGATGGCCTCCACCGTCTCGTCGCGGAACGCGCGGATCGAGAGGTCCTGCTCCTGGGCGGAGTACGACGTGGTGGCCCGGGTCGGCAGCTCGTCGGTCAGCTCGCGCGAGTCGAGCTCCCACTTCTTGCGGCCGCCGTCGAGCAGCTTGACGTCGTCGTGCCCGTAGAGCTTGAAGTACCAGTAGGCGTAGGCCGCGAACCAGTTGTTGTTGCCGCCGTACAGCACGACGGTGTCGTCGTTGGCGACGCCACGCTCGGACAGCAGCGCCTCGAACTGCGCCTTGCTGACGAAGTCGCGCCGCACCTGGTCCTGCAGGTCTGTCGTCCAGTCGAGCTTGATGGCGCCCCTGATGTGGCCCTTGGCGTAGGACGACGTGTCCTCGTCGACCTCCACGAGCACGACGTTGGCGTCATCGAGATGGTCTTCCACCCACTGGGCGGAGACGAGGGAGTTCTCGCGAGTCATCGGTTCTACCTTTCTTGTGTGCCGACCTTCGGCACGGGGGTCTGTTGGTGATGGATCAGCGACCGGCGGGGGCCAGTCGTTTGAGGAGCAGGTACACCTCGCAGCCGAGGCAGAACCTGAAGATGGCGTTCAACAGCGCGGCCACCAGGGCGAAGCCGGTGGCAACCAGTCCCACGAGGTCGGAGCCGCCGAGGAACCCACCCAGGCCGACGAGCGCAAACACCAGGCCCACGCCCTGGGCGAACCGCGGGGGCTCCGGGTCCTCGAGGTCAGCGGGAGCCGAGAGACGGGGCCGGACGAACCTGCGGAACAGCCAGGAGTGCGGGGTGCGCTGCACGCCGAGCCCGGCGCCGAGCGCGAACAGCACGGCCTGGACGCCCAGCAGGGCGATGCCGATCGGCTGCGGTGCGATCAGGAGCACCGCAACGAGCACGACCGCCGTCAGCGCAGCGGTGAACTGCGGCCCGCGCGGGTCGATGCCCCCCGACGTACGGGACTGGCCCTGGCGGGCTGGGCTGATGGTGGTCATGTCACTCCTGAACATCCGGGGAAGGGCTGCTGTTCCGGGTTCGAACCATGCGCGTCCGCGCTTCGCCTCAGATTACTGCAGTAACTCAATAGAGTTAAACCGTCAGGTTGAGGGATGGTTCGTCAGGACATTCGACAGAGCGACGAGCGCACGCGGCAGTTGTCCACTGCGCGCCGCTTGGTCAGCCAGGTCGTTGACATGCCCCCACCCTAGGAGGCACTCCGGCGAGCGCTCCCGAGTGTCTCGAATACTGGATCATCGTGTCAGATGTCGAGACGCGCGCGGATGTGCGCCGCTAGTGTTCGCCCCGCAGATTCCCACACTTCGCGAGGAGACAACACAGTGGCCAGGCGGCGATGAAACAGAAGGTCCGTGCCCTCCGCGGACGGATCAGCGAGCGAGCGGCGCGGCGCGTCCGCTACTGGGTTTTCGGCACGGAGTCGAACTTCCCGGGCGACCCTCGTCGCCAGATGGTGGCTCCGAACACGACGTGGGCCCCGATGAGGTTGGTCCAGTTCGCCCCCGACGACGGGTTCCCGGTCACGATCGGCAACTACAGCGGCATCCATCACACCGTGACGATCTTCCAGGGCGGGGTGCACCACGTCGACTGGGTCAGCGCGGTCCACACCCAACGTGCAGGAGACGGGGTGGAGATGGTTCCCGGCTCTGTGTTCTCCAACGGGCCGGTCACGATCGGCAACAACGTGTGGATCACGTTCGAGTCGCTGATCATGTCCGGCGTCACGATCGGCGACGGTGCCATCGTGGCGGCCCGCGCCGTGGTCACCAAGGACGTGGCGCCGTTCGAGATCGTCGGCGGCAACCCCGCGCGGCACATCGCCTGGCGCTTCGACGAGCCCACCCGAGAAGCCCTGCTCCGGATCAGGTGGTGGGACTGGCCCGAGGAGAAGGTGGCCCGTCATCGCGACGAGATCGCCTCGCCCGACGTCCAGGGCTTCATCGCCCGTCATGATCCGCTGGCCAACGCGACCGACGCGACCCGTGCTGCCGAGTCAGCCGGCAGCGACGATGGGCGTGTCTGAACAACCCCGGGGCTGCCGCGGGTCGTGAATACTGTCGGCGCACCGCCCATCGCATGTGAGGAAGCAACTGACGTGACCAGCACGCCCCTCCCGCTCCCCCTGCGAGTCCTGGTCAAGGGAGCCTCCACCGTGAACGCCACCTCGCCCATGGGTGGTCCGCGGACCGACCTCGCCTACCCACGGGCGACCGAGGCGGAGCTGCTCGCCGCGGGCCGGGTCGCCGAGGTTCGGGACACGTCGCTGGCCTCGGAGCGGGTGAAGACAGCGCTGAAACGTTGGCAGCGTGAGGTCTTCAACTTCTCGCCCGACGTTGTGGTGCTGAACTACGGGCACTTCGAGTCCATCCACCTGTTCCTGCCCCAGCCCCTCGAGCGGCACGCCAACAGCCTGCAGAGCCGGCCGGGGCCGGTTCGCGACGCCTACCGGCGGATCCTCCTGCGCCCCCTGTGGATGTCACTGGCTCGCCTGCAGCAGCGCCTCGACCGCGCGCTGCCGTCGACGATCTTCAGCCATCGGCCGCGGCGCGTCGCCAACGACCTCGAACGCCTGGTCCAGCGCACGCAGATGATCCAGAGCCCCTTGGTGCTCATCCTGGAGCTGACCCCACCCGGTGAGCGCTTCTTGAAGTGGTTCCCCGGGATCGGGGAGCGCATGGAAGTCATGAACCAGACGCTGGCGGAGGTCGTACGCCGCATCGACAAGCCCAACGTGCGGTTCTTCTCGACCAGCGCCGCGCTCGCCGAGCTCTCCGCGGCCGGCCACGACCTCGTCCCCGACGGCGGTCACTACACCCCCGTCGCTCACCGGGCCATCGCGACTGCGCTCGCCAGGGAGATCCTCGCCTGGGCGGACCAACAGCCCCACCTCAACGCGGGCACCCAACCGGGTGTCGACGGAGCCCGCCACGAACCGATCCGTGCCGAAGCCACGTGACCGCCGCTGAGCAGGTCGTCCACGAGACCGGGCTCGCCCCGCTGCCGCTGCGGGTCCTGGTCAAGGGTGCGTCCCCGGCCCACTGGATCTCCTGGATGGACGGCCCACGCGAAGACCTGGCCTACCCCCGCGTCACCGAGCAGGAGCTCCTGGCCGCCGGCCACCCAGCTCGGGTGCGGGACCTGTCGGTCACCTCCGAGCGAGCCAGGACCGGCCTCAAGAACTGGCAGCGTCAGGTCTTCAACTTCTCGCCCGACGTCGTGGTCCTCAACTATGGGCTGTTCGAGGCGGTCCACCAGTTCCTGCCGCAGCCTCTGGAGCGCTACGCGAACAGCCTGATCAGTCGCCCGGGGTCGGTCCGTGACGCCTACCGCAAGCGCGTCGTGCGGCCCACCTGGGTGGCCCTTGCCAAGGGACAGCAGCGACTCGACGGCGTACTGCCCGCGACGATGTTCCGACACCGCCCCCGCAGGTTCGCCGCCGACATGGAGCTGCTGATCCAGCGCATCCAGATGGTCCAGAGCCCCCTGGTCCTCGTCCTCGAGGTCAGCCCTCCCGGCGAGACCTGGCGATCATGGTTTCCCGGGATCGCCGAACGGATCAGCGAGACCAACGAGGTGCTGGCCGAAGTCGTACGCCGCATCGACCGACCCGACGTGCGGTACTTCCCCACCAGCACCGCCCTGGCCGGGCTGGTCGACGCCGGCGAGGACATCGTCCCCGATGGGGGTCACTACACCCCCGCAGCCCACCGGGCCCTGGGGGCTGCACTGGCCGCGGAGATCCTGGCGTGGAGCGAGCAGCAGCCGCTCCTGCGCCGTAGATGAGGCCCTAGACGAGGGGGGTGTCGGCAGCCCGGGGCTCCGACGCCGAGCTCAGGCCGCCGGTCGCACTCGAGCGGGCGACCGCCAGACCCAGCACGAGACAGCTCGCGGCACCGACCGCCGTCATCGTGATGCCGACTCCGACCAGACTGTTTGCCGCAGCGGCCAGGACCACACCCAGGACGACCACCGGAGTCAGGGCCAGCTCCACGACGGACGGCAGCCTGCCCCGGTCGCGACCCTGCAGGACCGCGATGAGGACCCGACGAAACCCGAGCAGACCGCTGCCGACCAGGATCCACCGGGCACACGCAGTGGCCCCGACGAAGTCCGCGCCGAAGGTGAGCCGGATCACCGGTTCGGTCACGGCTTCGAGTCCGGCCACCACCACGCCGAGGAGCAGGGTCGACAGGAGCAGCCAGCCGCGGACGAAGTGCGCCTCGGCCTCCGGGTCCTTCTGCAGGAACGCAACCCGTGGCAGGGCGACCATGCCCAGGCACGCACCGAGGATGCTGGCCAGACCCCCGATGGCGAACGCCGCGGAGTAGAGGCCGAGCTGCACATTGCCCAGGAGCGCCCCCACCAGGGTGCGGTCGATCGCGAGCCCGTCGATCGGCCCCACACTCCCGAAGTGGGTACGCCGTGCCAGCCTGGCGAGCTCCAGACCGTTCAACCTGTCCTCGGGACGACCCGTGGGCAGCGCCAGGACCCGCAGGCGAGCCACGAGGACCAGGCCGGTGCAGATCACGGTCACGCTCATCAGCTCGAGGGCGTTCCAGCGGACGCCGAACGACAGGGCCGTCCCGACCACGACGACGACCGCGGCCTGCGGCAACACCCCCGTCAGGGCAATGTGGACGGGGTTCGAGCCCTCGCCCAGCATGGCGCCCACCAGGATGCGGGAGGCCATTGCCTGGATGGCCATCACGACGACACCAAGCGCCAGGCCGTACTTCGTGGGGCCGTCGACGTCCCACTCGAAGTAGAGCATCAACGCACCGCCGAGCCCACCGGCGAGCAGCCCCAGCGGGAACCACCGCAGGACCAGCCCGCGCAGCCCGTCGCGCGCGGTGACCCCTCTCTCGGCGAGCTGCTTGGTGATCGCGTTCGGCAGACTGCCGCCCAGGGTGAGCTGCGATCCCATCACCGCGAGCGTGGCGACGAGGACGACCTGGCCGCGACCCTCGGCCCCGAGCATGCGCGCGGCCATGATGCCGCTCGCCATGGTCAGCAGCTGGGTCAGGACGCCGGCACCCGCAAGCAGCCACCACGGGACGACCCTGCCGACCTGGCGTTCGCCCCTTCTCCGGGCCTGCTTCTGCACCGGGCTCAGCGTCGGGCTTCGGTGAAGAAGCTCTCTTCCCGAGTCTCGATCTGCTCGAGCTCCGGCAGGTCGCCCTCGAGGAACTTCCGGTCGGAGATCTCGGTGTCGGCGAAGCCGGCGTCGATGAGCATCGCGCGCACCAGGCCACGGGTCGGCTGCCACCGGTGGATGTGACCGCCGATCTTGAAGGTCAACGCCCGCTTCCCGCTGGGCCGGGCCTCGGGGTGCGACCCGAGGCGGGCGTGGTAGCGCCGGCCTGCCTCACCTGCCGGGTCGTCGCCCGCTTCGACCAGCTCGCGCGCCCACGCCTCGCCGTCCGGAAGCGCAAGCCGCAGGACTCCACCCGGCCGCAGGATCCGGTGGCACTGACCCAGGATCGCCTCGGCGTCGCCGAGGTAGATGTGCTCGAGGAAGTGCGAGGAGTAGACCGCATCGACGGTGCCGTCCTCGAACGGCAGCGGCTTGGTCAGGTCCTGCCGCACGATGTGGGGCTCCCACGGGACGAGGTGCTGATCGCCGATCAGGCCGACCCGACGCAACGCGCGCGCGGTCCGGGGGGTGTGCCGCAGGACCATGGTCGGCGAGCGGTCGAGGTTCACCCAGGACTCCGGACCATGGGGGCCCGAGCCCAGGTTGACCATCAGTGGGCGCTGCGCGAAGACGCTTTTGCGGGCGGGCATGCGCGTAGTAAATCATCTAGCGCCGCCATCCGTGTCGGCGACTGGGGAACCGATCCCGGGGCCATCGCCCACGGCGAGGACCTGCGGCGCGGACCCACGTTGCAGGGGACTACGCTTCCGCCATGGTGCGGCTCCCCCCGATGCTGCGCCCCCTCTTCCCCTATCTCAAGCCGGTCTACACCCAGGCGACCCGGTTCGTGGCTCCCACGAACCAGCGGCTGTCGCGGGCCCGAGGCGGACAGCTGCCGGCCGGGGTCGCGATGACGCTCTCGGAGGCGGCCCTGTCGACCGGCGGCCGCTACGCCCTGGCCCGGCCCGCCGAAGTCGTGCAACGGCCACCGATGGAGGGCGTGCCGGTGGACATGCCGCTGACCGACCCCAGCGACGGCCAGTCGTTCGGCGCCGTCGGCGTCGCGGAGCTGCCGGGCGGGCGCGTGCTCGGCCCGCAGCACGCGGTCATCACCGGGCGTGGCGACCTCGTCCACGAGGTCAGCTGGTACTTCGGGACCCGCCGCCCCCGCGAGCACCCGCTGTTCCTCAACCCCTTCCCAGGGCCGCCCGAGCACATCGACGGACGACTGGGAGTGCTGGCGGCCCGTGGCGACGGGAACTACTACCACTTCCTGATGGACGTGATCACGAAGCTCGGTGTGCTCGAGCAGACGCCATCGATCCCGCCGCCCGAGCGCTGGTACGTGCCCGCCGGCGCCGGGTTCCAGGAGGACCTGCTCGAGCTCGCGGGGATCCCGGTCGAGGCGCGCGTCGACGCGCTGGCCCATCCCCACGTCAGCGCCGACGTGCTGGTGGTGCCGGCGCCGCCCGAGATGTCGGAGAAGAACCCACCCTGGGCCGTGTCCTGGCTGCGGGAGCGGCTGCTCCCCCGGGTCGACCTGACCGGACCGCGTCAACGGATCTACGTCACCCGCGGGCCTTCGGCCAACAACCGTGCGGTCCTCAACGACGACGAGGTGACCGCCCTGCTCGAGTCGCGCGGTTTCGTGCTGGTCGACCCCGGGACCATGTCGGTGGCCGAGCAGATCAGGACGTTCGCAAACGCAGACGTCATCGTCGCCACGCACGGCGCTGCCCTCGCCAACCTGGTCTTCGCCAGCCCGGGTGCGACCGTCATCGAGCTGTTCCCCGTGGGCTGCCTCCTGCCGGACTACTGGCGGATGGCCTCCGGCGTACCCGGCCTTCGCTACCGCTACCTGACCGCCCACGGCAGGCCGCCGCGCCGCGGACGCGCCGCCACGATCGTCCGCGACATCCAGGTCGACGTACCCGCCCTCGCGACCATGCTGGACCAGCTCGACTGACCCGTCGATCGCCCCTTCTCCGACCCGGCTCTTCACTAGGATGCGCCCCATGCCGACCACGCTGCTCGTCGAGCCCGACCTGACGGGTCACCGCTTCCAGGCCGTCGCGCACGTCGCGCTGCGTGCGCAGGAGTCCGGCGACACCGTCGTGCTGCTCACCTCGAGCGGCGCGGTCACGAGCGACGCCTTCAAGGTCTACCTCTCCGACGTGCCGCTCGAGGCGGTCGAGGTGTACGACGCCATCCACCCGTCCACGGCGGCGATGCTCGAGGGGATCGTGGCCCGGTGCGCCGAGGACGAGGTCGCGACGGTCGTGGTGATGGACGCCGACCAGTCGCTGAAACGCTGGTGGCGCCTAGCGCCGCGGGCGTTCCGCAGGCTCGAGAGGCGCCCACGGGTGATCTTTTTCCTGACCCGGTATCCCGCGCGGGTGCCGCTGTTCGACGGCACCGGCTGGAAGCTGCGGATCTCCAAGTCCCTGCTCTCGCTCGTCGCGATCGGCACCCGCACCCTCGACCGCGTCTCGGGCTTCGCGGGCCGCGAGGACATGCACAAGGGTTGGTTGGTCAAGCGCGCCCGGGATCCTGCCGTCTGCGGGTCCCATTCGCGCGATCGAGCCGCCCTGCGTGCCGAGCTCGGACTCCCACAGGACCGCCGGCTGGTCGGCATCTTCGGCCTGATCTCCGAGCGCAAGAACGCCCGGCTGGTGTTCGAGTCGATGCAAACGGGCAACATCGATGCCGACCTGCTCCTCGCCGGCTCGATCGAGCCCGAGGTGACCGCGTGGATCGACTCCCTGTCCCCGGAGGACAGGAAACGGGTGCTGACATTCAACGGCTTCCTCGACAACAGCCTGCTCGACAGGCTCATCGCCGCGGTGGACGTGGCGCCGATCGCCCTGACCAACAACGGTCCCAGCGGCATCATGGGCAAGGCCCTGGCAGCAGAGGTCCCCGTCATCTCGGCGGGTTCGCGGGTGCGCGCCAGGGAGCTGTTGGCCACCGACGGCGGTGAGCTGGCCGAGCTGGAGCCGGCCAGCCTCGCCGCGGCCATCCGCCGGGTGTTCGACCGCCCGCCGGACGCGCCGCGTCGCAACACGGTGCCACCGGCGACTCCCGAAGAGTTCGCCGCAGTGGTCCTCGGCCGCTGAGGCAGAGCGCGCTAGGACGACCTTGCTCTGGACAACCGGGCCTTGCGGTCCCACACACCCTCGACGACGCGCCTGACCAGGCTGGCGTCGTAGGGACGCCGCAACATCTCGGCGTACCGCTCGACCGCACGCCGGAAGGCTTCGTCGAGCACGGTGGCCGGATCCGCATCGGGGAGCACCCGCGCGGCTACGTGCGTCCAGACCCGCACGTCCAGGCGGCAACGGTGCTCGAGGAGCGCGCGGGTCTCATCATCCAGCTCGGTTCGCAGGTCGGGCCTCAGGTTGGGCAAGACCGAGGTTCGCTCGTTGAGCTGGGTGTCGGGGAGGTCGGCGCCGAGCCAGTCGGACAGGTCCGCCACGAACGCAGGGTTCTCGACCAGGTTGACGTGCGCGAATGAGTCCAGTCGCGCGATCGCGGCGTCGACCAGCGCGTCGTCGTCCGCCTCCGCGATGAACTCCGTCGGGGCGAGCGCCGGATGCGGCCAGGCGAGGAACCTCGTGATCGTGTTGTCGACGCTGGGCGCGACCTTGTCGTGACCCAGGTAGGAACGGAGCGGCTGCCAGCCCGCCCGGAACGCGTCACCGGACCCGCCCCAGTGGCGCAGGGTGAACTCCGAGAGCGAGCGACTGTGGAGCCACTGGGAGAGCAGCCGGACCTGGGGCGTGCGCAGCACCGTGATGTGGTCGGTGCCGGGGTACCTCGCGGAGGTGGTCGCCGGCGCGATGTGGGCGGCCACCAGGCCCGCTTCTGCGGGCAGCTCCTCCGGTGAGAAGTAGATGCCGGCGCGCAGCGCGGGGGCGATGTCGTCGATGTCGTCGTACCCGCCGAACAACGAGGTGTCGATTCCCCGCACGACCAGCGAGGGCTGCAGCACCTGTTCCAGCGCCGCGCCGAGAGAGGTGCCTGCCGTCTTCGGGATGTGGCTGAACACCAGGGGCCGGCCCGGAGCATACGTTCGCATGCGCCCGCTCAGCTCCGCGGCTGGGCGGCGCGCCCGGCCACCTTCTCGGGGATCAGCTCGACGCACTTGTCGGTCAGGTGCTCGGCCCACCGTGTGGGGGTGTACTGCCGAGCCAGCTCGCTGCTGCGGACGCTCATCGCCTTGCGGTGCTCCGGGTCCGCGGTCGCAACCCAGGTCATCGCAGCGGCCAGCTCGTCGGGCCTGCCCGGCGTCACCACGCGGCCGTTGTAACCGTCGAGCACGAGGCGCGAGGCCGCACCGCAGGTGCTCGTGCAGATCACCGCCTGTCCCGACGCGGCCGCCTCCTGGACGACCACACCCCAGGGCTCGAACCGGCTGGGCAGCAGCAGGCAGCCCGAGGACGCCATCACCGCCGGAAGGTCCTGGGGCGACACGAACCCGAGCAGCTCGACGCCGTCGATCGCCTTGAGCTCCTCGTCCATGGGGCCGATCCCCACCACCACCAGCGGCCACGGGTCCTCGGCCGTCTCGCGATAGGTGCGGTACGCCGCGGCCAGGACGTCGACGCCCTTGACGTCAACCAGCCGGCCGGTGAACAAGAACGAGTTCCGGGGCGGGTCCTGCGGCCCGGTGAAGAACGGGTCGTCACAGGTGTACAGCCCGGAGATGATCTCGTGCTGCTTGAACCCGAGGTGCCGGGCGAAGACCGCCTGTTCGTCCCCGGGCATGAAGGCTGCGTCGAAGGCCGGCTGGATGAACAGGTTCCGGGTCACCCGACCCAGCCATTGCTTGGGGGTGCCGAGCCACTGGTGATCCATCACCACGATGCGCAGGGCGCGTCCGCGCCACCGTCGCGCGGCCTTCATGTAGGCCGGGATGTGCCAGGAGTTGACCACGAGCACGTCGGGCTGGAACTCGTCGAGCTGGCGCATCAGCAGTGCTTCGTCGGGCTCCCCGCTCCAACCGACTGCATCGAGTCCCTGGGTGAGCTCCGCGTCGTCGAACGGGGCCAGGAACGGCGGGTGGACCAGCGCCTCCTGGTACATCAGCTGCACGTCGTGGCCCTGCCGGATGAGCGCGTGCATGCCCGACGTGGAGTAGCCGGTGATGTACTGCCAGGCAAGGTAGTAGCGCATCAGCCGACCAGCTCGCGGAAGTACGCCACGGTGGGTGCGAGCCCCTCGTCGAGGGAGATGGTGGGAGCCCAGTTGAGCAGCTCCCGGGCCCGGGTGATATCGGGACGGCGCCGCACCGGGTCGTCGTCGGGGAGCGGCAGGTACTTGAGCTCGTTGTCGCTGCCGACCAGGTCGAGCACCTTGGTGGCGAGCTCGACCATCGTGAACTCCCCGGGGTTTCCGAGGTTGATCGGCCCGGTCACGTCATCCGAGGTGCCCATCAGCGCGATCAGACCGGTGACGAGGTCATCGACGTAGCAGAACGAGCGGGTCTGCGACCCGTCACCGAAGACGGTCAGCGGCTCGCCCCGCAGCGCCTGCACGATGAAGTTGGAGACCACCCGACCGTCGTCCGGGAGCATGCTCGGGCCGTAGGTGTTGAAGATCCGGGCGACCTTGATCGGCAGCGCGTGCTGACGGTAGTAGTCGAAGAACAGGGTCTCCGCGCAGCGCTTGCCCTCGTCGTAGCAGGAGCGGATGCCGATCGGGTTCACGTTGCCCCAGTAGGACTCTTCCTGTGGGTGCGTTGCCGGGTCGCCGTAGACCTCGGACGTGGAGGCCAGCAGGATGCGCGCTCCGGTCCGCTTCGCCAGCCCCAGCATGTTGATCGACCCGTGCACACACGTCTTGGTCGTCTGGACCGGGTCGCGCTGGTAGAAGACCGGCGAGGCCGGGCACGCGAGGTGGTAGATCTCGTCGACCTCGACGTACAACGGGAAGGTCACGTCGTGCCGCATCAGCTCGAAGCGCGGCTCGTTGATCAGGTCGTAGAGATTGCGCCGGGTGCTGGAGTAGAAGTTGTCCACGACCAGGACGTCGTGTCCCTGCTCGAACAACCGTCGGGCCAGGTGCGAGCCGATGAAGCCGGCGCCGCCGGTGACGAGGACGCGCTTGGACGAGGCGAAGGACGCCGACGAGCCGGATTGGGTGACCACGATGGGGAAATCTAGCCCACGGGTTGGGCGCCGTGCGGGGGAACCCAAGACCTGCAACGGCCCGAGGTGTTCATCGCCTCAGCCGGTGAGGCCACCGTCGATGACGAGCACCTGTCCGGTCATGTAGTTGTTGCGCGGATCGGTCAGGAACTGACAGGCCCGGGCGACGTCCTCGGGGTCGCCCAGCCGGCCCGCAGGCGTACGCCGGACGATCTGCTGCAGCTGGGCCTCGTCCAGACCATGACTCATCTCGGTGCGCAGGTAGCCCGGCGCGATCGCGTTGACCGTGATGCCGCTCGAGCCGAGCTCGCGGGCCAGGGCGCGGGTGAGTCCCTCCTGGGCAGCCTTGGTGGCGCTGTAGACCGCGAGACCGCGATAGCCCGACCTGCCGACGATCGATGAGATGTTGACGATCGAGCCCCGCTTGCGCACCAGCATCCGGCGGCTGACCAGCCGGCTCATGTAGAGCGTGCCCTTGAGGTTCAGGTCGATCACCGTGTCGATGTCGTCGTCCGAGGTCAACCCGAGGACGCCGTCACGGGCGACGCCCGCGTTGTTCACGAGCACATCCACCTGCCCCCAGCGGTCCACGACCGCCTTGACGAACGTCTCCGCGTCCGCGGACTTGCTCAGGTCGGCCGGGACGAACAGGAACCGGTCCGACGTGTCCGGGTCGTCCTGCCAGGTCTCCACCTGGGGGGTGCCGCTGCGCGAACAGGTGGCGACCCGGTCGCCCGAGTCCAGGTAGGACTGCACCAGGCCGGCGCCGAGCCCGCGGCTGCCTCCGGTGATGATCACGACACGGGGCTCACTGGTCACCGGGATCTCCTCACGATCTTGCTGCCCGCCAGGTCGACGGTCTCGACGAAGCGGATGTTCCGGGGCCGGGCCGCGGACGGCAGATCGGCACAGGCGGAGCGGATGGCCGACTCGATCGCGGCGGTGTCGGCACCGGGAGCGGGGACGACCTCCAGCGCGACGATCTGGCCGGTCATCGGGTTGGCGCGGCCGTAGACCCTGGCCACGTCCACGCCGTCCACGGCGGCGACGCGCTCCTCGATGAGGAGCGGATGCACCTTCACGCCGCCGACGTTGATGATCTCCGAGGACCGGCCGAGGAAGAGGATGCGATCGCCCTGCAGCTCCACCAGGTCACCGGTGGGGCGCCAGGCGTCTGGCTCGATCGGCGGCTCGCCGTAGTAGCCGAGCATCCCGGTCCGGGAGCGGACCCACAGCTCGCCGTCCACGATCTTCATCGCGACGTCGGCGTCGTCAGCGGCGTCGAGCACCTCCGCGGACAGACCGGAACGGCCGTCGCGCATCGACCCGGTCGAGCCGAACTCCGAGGCGGCGTACACCTGGGAGATCCGTGCATCGGGGAAGGTACGGCGCAGGTCCTCCAGCAGCGGTCCCGGGATCGCCTCGCCCCCGAGCGTGATCTGCTGCAACCGCGGCACCGGGCCACCGTCGGCCCGCATCTCGGCCAGCAGGAACCGCCAGAACGTCGGGGTCGCACTCGCGTGCGTGACGCCGAGCTCGCGGATCGCACGCAGGCCCTCACGCGGGCGACGCGGGGCCGGAGCGACCAGCGTCGCACCGGAGGCGAAGACATGCAGCAGGATCTGCAGGCCGGCGAACTGGTGCAGGCCGTAGGCCAGCAGCCAGCGGTGGCCGGGCTCGGGCGCGATCCGGCCGGTGCTGCGCAACAGCCGCGTCCAGTCGTGCAGGACCCCGCGGGGCGCTCCGGTCGTGCCCGTCGTGAGCACCATGTGCGGACGCGCGGTCGGGTGCGCAGGGTCTTCGACGGGGTCGAGGTCTCCGTCCAGCCACTCCTCGGGGCGGACCCGGCGCGGGGCATGGATGTCGTCGCGAGGGGTGACCACCAGCCCGTGATCGAAGCGCTGGAGCAGCTCGGCGATCTCGGCCGGCTCCGCGGGTGGGTACAAGCACACCTGTGCGCCGGTCGCGGCCGCCGCGGCGAGCAGCGCCACGACGGGCGCTGCCTCGTGGTCGACGACCGCGAAGCGGGTCACCCCTTGGCCACGGATCTCGCGGGCCGCGCGCTCGGCGCAGGCCAGGAGCTCGGCGTACCCGATCGTGTGCTCGTGCGTGACGATGGCCGCGCGCCCGGGATCCTCTCCCGCGACGCGGCGGAGCAGCTCGATCAAGCCTCGACCGCGACCTCGGCGTAGAAGGCGAGGATGTCGCGAAGTGTCTGGGGCATCTCGTCGGAGGTGAAGGGGTCGGACCCCAGCTCGTCCTCCAGCGTCGCGGACAGCTCGGCGGCCTCCAGGGAGTCCAGACCCACGCCGTCGGCGTACAGCGGTGTGTCGAGCTCGAGCGCGGGCGCCTCGGGCTTGACCCTGGCGACGAAGTCCCTCACTACCTGCTCGGCAGAATTGCTGGCCATGGTTATGCGATCTCCTCTATGACGAATGCGGGCACAGGCTATCCCAGGGGACACGGCCAACACGGCGGAACCCCGAGGGCGGTTCGGGTCAGTCCGCGGACGCGGTGTCCCCGGGAATGAGCTCCTCGAAGGATCCCGGAATCACCGCCTTCCGGGTAGCGATCTTGCGGGCCGGGACGCCGAACATCACCGCATAGTCCGGTGCGTCAGAGAGCAGCACGGAGTTGGCCCCGATCTGCGCGTAGCTCCCGACCCGCACCGGTCCGGCCAGGACGGCATGGGCCAGCACGATCGCGCCGTCACAGATCACCGGGTAGCCGTCCTCGTCGGCGGGGACGTCCGGCTGCTTGACGCCGGCGGTGACACCGCCACCGAACGAGACATTGGCGCCCACCTTCAACCCGTTGCCGATCACGATGCCGTTGGGGTGCGGCATGAGCAGTCCGGGACCGACGTCCATCCCCGGCACGAAGTCGGCGCTGACCAGCACCATGCCGAGGGTGCGCAGCGCGAAGGCGGTCCGAACCCGGCCCCTGCGCATCGCCATCTGCTGGGCGCGCAGGATGATCGAAGCGATCATCCCCGGGTTGGACAGGCAACGCATCAGCACGCCGGGCCACGACGGGCGCTCGTTCGGCCGGTAGCGCTGCAGGTCCGAGAAGACGAGGTCGCGGAAACCGAGGCCCTCCGATGTGGTGAGCGAGGACATGCAGGGGCTCCTCAGAGAGGTGACGTGCGACGGGTCGCAGGAGGCGGGCGGCTGTCGGAATCCGGCACTCTTCCAGGTCGGTCGCCGGTTTCGGTTTCCAGGACGCTATCTTGCCGTGTCCGGACCGCAGGTTGAGAGGAACGGCCCATGTCGAGGCTGAGCACGGCGATCATGCGAGGCCTGGCGCGCCGCGGCCTGGCGGTGCAGCGTCACCCCGCCTGGCGGCGGCAGACCGCCCTGGCGGAGCACGGGATCGACGTCGTGCTCGATGTGGGCGCGGCGCGCGGCGGCTTCGCCCGCGAGCTTCGCGACTTCGGCTACCAGGGCCGCATCGTCTCGTTCGAGCCGCTGGCAGCGGCGTACGCCGACCTGCGGGCGGCCGCTGCCGGAGATCCGGACTGGACCTGCGCCAACACCGCGCTCGGCAGCACCGCCGGACGGCAGAAGATCAACATCGCCTCCAACAGCGACAGCAGCTCGCTGCTCCCGATGGAGGCGGAGCACCGCTCGGCGGCGCCGCACGTCGACTACGTCGGCCAGGAGGAGATAGCGGTGGCCCGGCTCGACGACGTCGCGCCCGAGCACCTCCCCTCCGGGTCCCGTACCTTCCTCAAGATCGACACCCAGGGCTTCGAACGGGAGGTGCTGGCCGGTGGCCCCCGCACCCTCGAATCGTGTGTCGGACTCCAGCTGGAGCTCTCCTTCGTGCCGCTCTACTCCGGGGGGATGCTCGTCGACGAGGCAATCTCCTTCGCCTACGACCACGGGTTCCGGATGGCCACGTTCTCCCAGGGGTTCACAAGCCCGCGAGGGGCGATGCTCCAGGCCGACGGCGTCTTCTTCCGCGCCGCCGAGGCACCCACCGCCTGACCCGACGGGCCGATCGCTCAGGCCCGCACCTCCGGCACCCACCCGGTCGGTCTAGACCGGAGCATCGCATCGCCGGACTGCGAGATGCCGCAGGCCCGCAGGGCTTTACCCAGCGAGCGTGCCTGACCGCTCCCTGACTGCTCATTGCCAACGCGTGACGTAACCGCGAATACGTCGTTGGTGGCTTCGACGATGTCGGGCAGGTGAGCTGGAGGTTCGAGGAAGATGGCAACAGGCGTGGATGTCCTGGTCGCAGGTGGCGGAGGCTTCATCGGTGGCCACCTGGTCGCCGACCTGCTCGCGCAGGGACGCTCGGTGCGCTCGGTCGACGTCAAGCCCCAGTCCGAGTGGTACCAGGTCCACGACCAGGCCGAGAACATCCAGGCCGACCTGTCACTGCTCGACGCCGCAGTGTCCAGCACGGAGGGTGCCAGCCAGGTCTTCATGCTGGCCGCCGACATGGGCGGCATGGGCTTCATCGAGAACAACAAGGCCCTCTGCATGCTGTCGGTGCTGACCAGCACCCACATGCTCCAGGCCGCCCAGCAGCAAGGCGTCGAGCGTTACTTCTACTCGTCCTCGGCCTGCGTCTACGCAGCCGACAAGCAGACGAACACCGACATCACCGCCCTCAAGGAGGCCGACGCCTACCCGGCGATGCCCGAGGACGGCTACGGCTGGGAGAAGCTCTTCACCGAGCGGATGTGCCGCCACTTCTCCGAGGACTACGGCCTCACCACCCGGGTGGCCCGCTACCACAATGTCTACGGCCCCGAGGGCACCTGGACCGGTGGCCGCGAGAAGGCACCCGCCGCTGTCTGTCGCAAGATCGCCGAGGCCGTGATCTCCGGCAACCACGAGATCGACATCTGGGGCGACGGCGAACAGACCCGCAGCTTCATGTACATCGACGACTGCGTGCAGGGCTCCCAGATGATCCTCAACGGCGAGAGCGCGGAGCCGGTCAACCTCGGCAGCTCCGAGCTGGTCTCGATCAACCAGCTGGTGAGCATCGTCGAAGGCATCGCCGGGATCCGCTGCGAGCGCAACTACCAGCTCGACGCACCCCAGGGCGTTCGCGGTCGCAACTCCGACAACACCCAGATCGTGGAGACCTACGGCTGGGAGCCGTCCATCTCGCTGGCTGATGGTCTCGCGAAGACGTACGCCTGGGTCTACGACCAGGTGAAGCGCGCGCAGGGCTGATCCAGTGCGCGTCCTCGTCCACGACTACAGTGGGCATCCCTTCCAGGCCCAGCTGAGCCGCGAGCTGGCGCGACGAGGGCATGCCGTCACCCACTCGATCTGCGCGGCCTACGTCTCCGGCAAGGGCAATCTGGCCGCGGAGCCCGGCGAGTCGCTCGTGTTCGAGCCGATCGGCACCGGCGTCGTCCTGCAGAAGATGCGGTTCCGCCACCGGTTGTTCCAGGAGCTTCGCTTCGGGGTGCAGCTGGCCCGCCAGGTGCGGCGCACCAAGCCCGAGGTCGCGATGGTCGCCAACGTGCCGATCCCGACGCTGACCGTCTTCGCGATGGCCATGCTGGTGCTGCGGGTGCCGTGGGTGCTCTGGCACCAGGACGTCCAGTCGGTCGCGATCCGATCCTTCGCGGGCAACCAGCTGTCCTGGGCGTTCCGTTTCGTCGCAGCCGGCGTCGAGATCGGCGAGAAGTGGTGCTCGCGTCGTGCGGCTGCCGTGGTCGTGATCGCGGCCTCCTTCGAGGCAGTGCACCAGGAGTGGGGTACGGCGGACAAGGTCACCGTGATCCCCAACTGGGCGCCACTCGACGAGATCGTCCCCGTCGAGCGCAAGAACGACTGGGCTGTCGAGCACGGGCTCGAGGACACCCCGACTCTCCTCTACTCAGGCACCCTCGGCCTCAAGCACAACCCGGCCCTGCTGGTCGGTCTCGCCCGGCGGGTGCTGGACGCCGGTCAGGAGGTGCGACTGGTCGTCGTCAACGAGGGCCCGGCCGAAGAGCTGCTGCGCGCCGAGGCGGCGCGGCTCGACGTACCCCTCACGCTGCTGCCGTTCCAGCCGTACGAGCGGCTGCCCGAGGTGCTCGGCACCGGCGACATCCTGCTGGTGCTGCTGGAGCACGACGCCGGCGCGTTCTCCGTGCCGTCGAAGACCCTGTCCTACCTCTGCGCTGGCCGGCCCGTCCTCGGGCTGATGCCGGCGGAGAACCTCGCCGCCCAGCTGGTCGACAAGGTCGGCGGCTGCGTTCTTCCCCCGCTCGAGACGGCGCTGGCCGAGGCAGCAGCCTGGGCGACGTCCCTGCTGGGCGACCGCGAGCGGCGCGACGAGCTCGCCCTGGCCGCGCGGAGCTTCGCCGAGGAGGAGTTCGCCCTCCACCGTTCTGGGGACACTTTCGAGCGCATCCTCGCCGACGTCGTCTAGCGCGTCACTGAACCTCGTCGAGGACGAACAGTCCGTCGCACTGCAGGAGTCGTCCCGCCGGGTCCGAGAAGCCGGGCTCGATGATGTGCAGGTGGTAGCCGTGCCCGCGCATCCGCTGGTAGAGCTCGTCGAACAGCTTCTGACCGGCGTACAGCTCCACGAACGACAGCTCGAGCTGCACCGCTCCGAACGCGCCGATCAGGTCACCCGCGCCCGACAGCACCTCGTCCTCGAAGCCCTGGGTGTCGATCTTGAGCAGGGTCCGGGCGGGCACGACGGACTGCTCGGCCACCAGGTCCCGGACGGTCGTCAACGCCACCGTCTCCTGGGCGATGTAGCCGGATCCGGGCGCACTGGTCAAGTGCTCGTCGGTCATCGTCAGGACGGAGGAGGAGAAGCTGTTCGCGGACACGTTGATCGTGGTGGTGCCGGCACTGCTGCCCACCGCGGTGTGCAGCGGAGTCCACTTCGGGTCACGCGAGGCCCGAGAGGTGAGCTCGCCGTACGCGCCGTTCAAGGGCTCGCAACTGATCATCCGACCGCTGAAGCCGGCACGCCGAGTCATGGACGCGAACTGTCCGACGTTGGCGCCGATGTCGAGGATCGTGTCGATCCCCTGCGACTCGAGGGTGCGGGCCAGCCGCTTGGGATAGGGACCTCGAGACACGTCGAGGTCGACGCGGTGCAACGCGCCGCGGACGAACAGCTTGGCGCGCTCGCGCAGGCGGTTGGACCGCGTCTGGTCCGTCACGGCGGGCTGGGTCACGCGGTGTTCCGGGTGAGCCACATGACGCCGAGACCCGCACGGGTCCCCGGCTCGTGCCGCACCTCCGTGATGCCGACCGCGGCGAGGTAGTCGGTCAGCTCCTTGAGCGTGTGGCCCTCGACGGGGTGGTACTCCATGACCACCTTGCGCACGTCCGACCACGAGGCCGGGTCACTCTTCAGGATGATGTCGTACTCGGCACCCTCGACGTCCATCTTGACCAGCTGCACGTTGCCGCCGGCTGCCTTGACGGCGTCGTCGAACGTCACCGCGGGCACCGTGACCTCGTCGCCGAGCCCTTCTGGCGCGGTCAGGCCGTTGTGTCCACTGGCGTCGCCGCTGTCGACGAACGTGAACGTGCCGGTCTCGCCGGACAACGCGGACGCGTGGACGGTCACCCGGGACTGGAGCCCGTTGGCGTCGATGTTGCGGGAGACGTACGCCGCACTGGTCGGCGACGCCTCGTAGACGTGGATGCGCGCGTTCGGCAGGGTCTTGGCGGTGGCCAGCGAGAAGCTGCCGATCTGGCCCCCCACGTCGAGGACCGTCGCGTCCGCGTCGACCCCGGCGCACAGCTCGTCCATGCGGTAGCCGTCGTCGGCGAAGACCTCGTAGAGCGGGAACCGCGCACCGTCGGCGTTCGGCGAGACGACCGTGTAGCCGTTGCGCAACCGGAACGTCATCTCCTCGCTCTGCCACCTGGTGTCGTGCAGCGCGAGGTCCTTGAAGACCGTCGGGAAGTTGCGGAACAGCATGGGCGTCTGGCGCACTCGCTTGGCCAGGTGTGCGACGCCGCGCTCAGTCTTCATTGGGGATCTCCAGAGTTCTTGACGAGGACGAGTTCTTCAGTGGGGGTCGGGCCGTCGTCGCCACGTGGGTGGCGGCCCCGTTCAGTGTTGGCGAGACTGAGCCGCTCGAACTCGATCATCGCCACCACGCTGAGCGCGACGACTGCCCAGATGCTGCGATCGTAGAGGCTTGGCACCGTCGCCCCGAAACCGATGTACGCCCAGACGGTGTAGGCCAGGCGGCGGTACTCACCCGAGCCGAACAGGGGCCTGGCGAAGGCCCAGAGCACCATGAGGTAGCCCACCAGCCCGAAGATCCCGATGGCGATGACCACCTCGAGAAAGTTGTTGTGGATCTCGTAGAGATCAACGATGCCGTCACCGCGGAATGGATGGGCGAAGAATCGCGCCACGCCTGCCTCGAGACCAAGCGTCCGCGCCGAGTTGGAGTACTGAGCGGAGCTGTCCCCGGTCAGCCTGGCGATGGAGGATCCTTGTCCGGCGGCGCCGGCGATGAGTGGCAACGCGACGAATGTCAGCGCACCCACGAGGGCCAGGCCGAACCCGACGATGGCAGATCGCTCCACAACCGGGACCATCAGCACCAGCACCGCAGCAACAACGGTGCCTGCACGACTGCCGCTCATGATGATCGAGGCCGAGCACACCGCGGTGGCCCCGAGCAGGGCGGCGGTGGTCACCCAGGACTTTCCCCCATGCCGATGCCAGAGGTAGAAGAGCAGGGCCAGCGACAACAGGCCGGCCTCCGCGAGGTAGTTCGGGTGCGTTGACAGCCCGGCGTCACGTCCCTGTGCGCGGTTCCCCTTCGCCACTCCGGCGGCAAGGCTGAACATCTGGCCCGCGATGAACGAGCACGCCAACAGGTCGATCAGTCGACCCGGTGGGCCCCACAGGCCGATGGTGATCGGCATCGCGATCATCACGACCATCCAGAACGTGAGGGCCATGAAGCTGGCGAGGGGCTGGGCCGAGAACGTCGACGAGACGAGGCCGGCGGTGAGGACCGTCAGAACTCCCCCGAAGTACATGAGCGGCAGCCGCACCCGTTTGCCGATGATGCGGGGAAAGAGGAGGCCGAACCCGACAACGAGCAGCACGTCGGTCCCGGTGACCGGGGAGCCGGGGCTCGGCGAGAAGCCCTTGTAGAACGGGGCGGTGAAGAAGGCAGCCATCAACACCAGGAAGCCCGTGCGATCCGTGCCGAGGACCGAGAGCGTCAGCACGGAGCCGGCAACGAGCACCGCCCCGATGAGGAAGAGCCCACCCAACGAGGACACCACGACCAGGAGCAGGGCGAGCACCATCGCCCCGGCGTACAGAGCGAAGACCAGGCCGTCGCCGATCCCGTTGCCGAGTGCTCGGCGACGGAGGGACGACAGCGCGCTCATACGTGGCTCCACGGATCTCTCTTGGGCTGGGGCGCCGCCTCGATTGCACCGGCGCACGGGAGTTTAGTCGGCACAACAGGCATGGACGGGGTTTCAACGACCATCACGGCTGGTCGTCACGCCTCCCCGCGCGGGTCTCCTGGTTCGTCCGGATCGTCCGGATCGTCGAGGGACCTCACCACCTTTGCCGGCGACCCCCGGACGACGGTGCGGGCGGGCACGTCGTGCAGCACCATCGACTGCGCAGCGATGAAAGCGCCGTCGCCCACGGTGACCGGGCCGAGCACGATCGAGTCCAGGGCGATGGTGACGTCGTTGCCGATGACCGGGAACCCCCGGCGCGTTCTCGAGCCGATGCTGCCCGTGTCCCCGGCAATCGTGACGCCATGACCGATGCGAGCGTTGGATCCGATGGTCACGCCCGGCCCGATCACGACCTTGTGAGAGTGCACCAGGCACAGCCCGGGGCCGATGGTGGTGGCCGGGTGGATCTCGGTGCCGCCCCACACCGTGGTCATGGCCCGCAGGAGGAAGGCGAAGGGTCGCGTGGGCACGAACTTGTAGAGCGCAGCGCTCAGCCGGTACAGCACCACGACGTGCACGGCAGGTGCGAACAGGGACTTGCCGATCACCCGGGTCCAGAAGTTGAGCGGTGGATAGTTCGCACTCACGGTGGACCGGAGGTCCGCTATCACCATGCGGAGCACGCTGATCTCCTCTGCTGACCGGTTCGAGTGGCGCAGACTAACAGCCGCTCAGGACCCGGAGGACCTGGTCCCGGGAGGGCACTCCACCGGCCCTGCCGAGCTCCTGGCCGGCCGGGCCCAGAAGCAGTGTCGTGGGGGTCCGCAGGATCCCGAGGTGCCGGACGATCTCCAGGTGCAGCTCCGCGTCGATCTCGACGTGGACGACGCCGGGCTCCGACTCGGCGATGCCGGCGAGAACCCGGCGCGTGGTGCGGCACGGCGCACAGAACGCCGAGGAGAACTGGACGAGGGTGGCGCGTTCACCGAGTGCGGCGCTCGGGAACGCCCCCGCAACTCGCGGCCACACGCCGTCGTCGGTCCGTGTCGGCGGGCTCGTCGCACCCCTGACCCGATGAGTGCCACGGAAGTGACCGTCGGTCAGCGCCCGGTAGGAGCCGAAGCCCACGGCCAGCACCACCGCAGCGAGGAGAACCCACATTCCCGTCGTCACGAAAAACTCAACCTCCCTGACCAGCAACACATTCCGACGAGAGATCTAGACCGTTGGGTCCGGCGGTCAGCCGCCGGCGAACGGGGGCAGAAACTCCACCGAGGACCCCGGCGACACCATCACGGCGTCTGGATCCGCGCTGCTCACCGGCCGGTCGCCGACGAGTGCGGAGCACGCCTTCAGGACGTCTGGCAGGCGGGAACCGGGGTGCAGCGCGACGGCGCGGCGGACAACTTCGGAGAGCGAGATCGGGGCATCGACCGAGAGGTCGTCGGAGGCGACGCCCGCCGCGGCCTTGGCCGCTGCCCAGTAAGAAACGTGGATGACGTGGGTCTCATTTAACTTGGATCGGTCCAATGTGTCCCTCACGTATCGGTATTGTTCCTCATGCAGCACCAGACCGGAGCCCAGCGTTGCGTTTCGGTCCCCGCCCCTTTGGGAGGAGACCACCTGTGAGCACCCTGCTTCTGCTGACCAGCGCCCTGCAGCCTTCGGCCGAGGTCCTGCCCGGCCTCTCTCTTCTTGGCCATCAGGTCAAGGTTCTTCCTGCGGAGGGCAGCGCCCTCCTCGAGGCGCCCGACTCCGATCTGCTCCTCATCGACGGGCGCCAGGACCTGGCCCATGCCCGCGACCTGTGCCGGCTGATCCGGACGACCGGCACCGACGTCCCGGTGCTGCTGATCGTGACCGAGGGCGGCCTCGCGGTCGTCAGCCACGACTGGGGCATGGACGACGTCGTGCTGCACACCTGCGGACCCGCCGAGCTCGAGGCTCGGATCAAGCTGGCGATCGGCCGGCTCCATGCGCTGCGCGAGGCGGCGGATCCCGACGCCCACGTGATCCGTTCCGGCGAGGTCGTCGTCGACGACGCGACGTACACCGCCAAGGTCGGCGGCCGGTCTCTCGACCTGACGTTCAAGGAGTTCGAGCTCCTGAAGTTCCTGGCCCAGCACCCGGGCCGCGTCTTCAGCCGCCAGCAACTCCTGCAGGAGGTGTGGGGCTACGACTACTTCGGTGGCACCCGCACCGTCGATGTCCACGTGCGCCGGCTGCGCGCCAAGCTCGGCCCCGAGAACGAGACCCTGATCGGCACCGTCCGCAACGTCGGCTACCGGTTCGTGCTGCCCGCCAAGGAGCGCGAGACCGCCGCCGACGTGCGTTCCGGCGAACGGTCCGAGCGCGTCGAGCAGGACGCCTGAGCACCATCGCCCGGGAGTGCGCTCCCTAGGCTGGGTGTCATGCCTGCCCGACCTGTCCCGACCGACGACTTCACCTGGGGCAGTGCCACGGGGCCCGCAGGCGTCGTCGACGCCGTACGCCGTGCCTGCCGCGAGGCGGACGGCCAGGACCCGCTCGACGAGGCGTCGTTGCTGCAGCTGAAGAACCACGGGCTCGCCGCCGCCCGGCTGTGGCTGGCCGGATCCGATGGCTTCGCGTTCCTGCACTCCGGTCAGGTAGACCTCGCCGTGGCCCCGGCCGCCCGCCGTCGCGGCCTGGGCAGCGAGCTGGCCGACGCAGCAGTGGGGATGGACGGCCCGGTGCAGGCGTGGTCGCACGGCGACCATCCGGCAGCGGGTCGGCTCGCCGCCGCCCATCGACTGGACCGGGTGCGGGAGCTCTGGGTGATGCGCCGACCGATGACGCGCCCGCTCCCGGAGCTGACGGTTCCGGAGGGCGTGACACTCCGCCCGTGGAACGCCGGCGACTCCGACGAGCTGCTCCGTGTCAACGCTGCCGCGTTCGCGCAACACCCCGAGCAAGGGGGGATGGACGCCGCCAACCTTGCCGAACGGATGGCGGAGGACTGGTTCGACCCAGCCGATCTGATCATCGCCGTCACCGGGGGATCCGTGGGCGGTTTCCACTGGACCAAGAGGCAGTCGCCGACGGTCGGCGAGGTGTACGTGCTCGGCATCGACCCGGCCGCCCAGGGGCATGGGCTCGGCCGGGTGCTCACCGTGGCCGGCCTGCAGCATCTCGCGAGCCTCGGGGTCGGCGAGGTCCTGCTGTACGTCGAGGCCGACAACCTGGCCGCCCGGTCGCTCTACAGCGGTCTCGGCTTCGAGCACGCCCCGTCCGACACGCACGTGATGTACGCCCGCAGAACCTGACCCAGCACCTCTAGACAGCAGTGCCCGCCCGGCGCGGTCGACTCGTAACTTTCACCTGCGCCCGCGGTTTAACCTTCGATGACGGACCCAGACACGGATGACGCCGACGCCGGCTCGGTCGAGGAGCGACCGAGCCGCAGGGCCCGGCGCGCCCACGCCAAGGCCCTCGGCAGGCTCGACCCGGACGCCGCCACGGCCCTGGTGCAGCGTTCTGCCGACGCCGAGCGCGCGACATCAGACCCCTGGGACGAGCACGACACCGCGACCTCGACCGTTTCCGCGCCCGTCGCCGAAGGCGCCGAACGCGCCGTCATCGACGCCCTGGCCGCCGGCCTCGGAGCCCCCCACACCATCGCCTCGCCCGACGAGGAGGACCGGCGACGCTTTCGCCGTCGCCGCCACCACCACGTCGACACCGACGCTCCCGACCTGCCCAAGCTGACCTCCGACCAGGCGGCGAGCGCGGTGCAGCCAGCGGCACCGGACGAGCGGGTCCCCCGTCCGCGGCGGGCGACCGACGAGCCAGAGCCGGCCCGTCCCTTAGCCGCTCAACCGCAGGGGGAACGCGCGGCGAGGGACATCGACGGTCGGGCCCGCAGACTCTCCGCCAGCCCCCAGGGACTGGCAAGTGCTGAGCACGTTGCGCTCCGTCGTGCCGCCGAGGCCGCGGCCACCGAGCAGTCGGCATTTCGGCTCGTCGCCGAGGAGTCCGCAGCCCAGGCAGCCCAGGCCCGCCTCGTCGCCGAGCAGTCCGCCCGCGAGCATGCCGAGTCACTGGCCGTCGCGCTGGCCGCCCGGCTCGAGGCCGAGGAGGCCGCCACCCGCAACATCGGCGAACGCCAGCGCGCCGACGAGGCGGCGATCGAGGCCGCGCGGGGGCGCGCCCTCGCCGAGGAGACCGCCCGGGAGCTCGCTGCACGCGCGGAGAGCGAATCCACCCATCGGGCCGTCGCCGAGGGTCAGGCTGCTCGGGCGGCGGCCGACGTACGCATCGCTGAGGAGCGGTTGCGGGTGGCTCTCGAGGAAGCCGTCGAGCAGCAGCAGGCCCTCGCAGTGGCGCTGCAGGAGCGAGCCGCCGCCGAGGTCGCCGCCGCCGAGCACGCACGTGCACGGGCGGAGGCGGAGGAGTCCGCCACCCGGCTCGCGACCGATCGCGTCGCCGTGGAGATCGCCGTACGCCGGAATGCCGAGCTGGCCGAAGAGGCCGTCGCGGCCCGACTGGTCGCCGAGGAGCACGCGCGCGAGCTCGCGGCCGCCCTCGAGGCCACCCGCGATGTCCTGCTCAACGAGACCCGGGCGCCGCGTGCGTGGTGGCAGCAGGCCCGTCCCGTCTTCATGCCCGAAGTGCGTGCGAGCGCGCGCGGTGCTCATGGCGTCTCCACCACGGATGATTCCTCCGTGCGCGAGGACGTGCCTCCGCGCACGGGGCGGCACGTCGAACCAGCTGAGACACAGGTGCCGACCATCGCCACCCCCACCGACGCGGACGAGACGATCAACTTCCAGGCCCGACGGGGCGGGGCCATGGTGAGCCCGGTGCTGGCCGGCGCCGCGCTGCTGAGCGCCGCCATCACGGCATTCCTGACCTTCCGCGGAGACCTGCTGACCGGCCCCGGCATCATCGCCGCGGTCGCGACGATCCTGCTGATCATCGGCGTCGCCCGCACCCGAACACCTTCGACGACCGTCTGGGTCGACCGCGGCACCGTCCACCTGGCCACCGGTGCCACCACCCACCAGTTCGACCTGACGAGCCCCAACACCCGCATCGAGATGGTCGGCAACCCGCAGTCGCGTGGCTGGAAGCTGCTGTTCCTGCGTCGCAGCCTGCCGCCGTACGTCATCGACGCACGAGTCGTCGACCCGGTGGCCTTCACCGAGACCGTACGCCGGTGGCGTCCCGAGCTCTGAGGGCTAAGCCCTAGGCGCGTGGCCGGACGTGCAGGCCGACCTCGGGGTCGACGATCACTTCCTGGGCCGCGGGCATGCCGTCGACCACCAGCTGCGCGTCCAGGGCGACGTTGCGCTTGATCAGGGCCAGCGCGATCGGGCCGAGCTCGTGGTGGCGGGCAGATGAGCCGACGAACCCGACCTGCTGGTCGTCCCTGAGCACCGCTTCGCCCTGGGTCGGAAGCCGGTTCTCGGTGCCGTCGAGATGAAGCAGCGTCAGTCGACGCGGGGGACGTCCCAGGGTGTGCACGCGGGCGACCGTCTCCTGGCCGCGGTAGCAACCCTTGTCGAGGTGCACGGCGGTCCCGATCCAGCCGACCTCGTTGGGGATGGTGCGGTGGTCGGTGTCGAGGCCGAGTCGCGGTTCACCCCGGGCGATACGGAGGGCCTCGAAGGCCCACAGGCCACAGGCCGGCCCGGCCGCCTCGGCGTAGCTCATGAGCCGGTCCCGGGGCACGAACTCGTAGCCACCGTCGGGCGAGGTCGTCGAGCGCAGCCCTGGACGCCAGGAGACCGCAAGCTCCGCGGTCGCATCGGTGACCTCGACCCGCATCATGAACTTCATTCGGTCGAGGAAGTCGATCAGGTCCGCTCCGCGGCCCGGCTCCGTGTGCGCCACGAACGACTCGCCGTCGTCGTAACCGGCGAAGGCGTGCTCCACGTGGCCCTGTGGACTCAGCACGAGGGCCGAGGTCCACTCGCGGGACGGCAGCGCGGTGAGGTGCTGGGTGGTCAACGAGTGCAGCCAGGTCAACCGGTCCGGGCCGGCAACGCGGACGACGTCACGGTGCGACAGGTCGACGAAACCGTCACCGGCCTCGAGGACTCGCTGCTCCTGGTTGAACGAGCCGTAGTGCGCGGCGACGTCGTGGTCGATCCCGTTGCCCGCGACGGCGCCGGGCAGGGTGAGCAGCTGACTACTCACAGGTCGTCTCCTCCTTGGCTGCACGGCAGACACGTCCCGAACACCGTCAGGTGACCGATGTCCGCCACAAAGGCCTCCTCCGCGCGCAGTCGTTGCGCGAAGCCAGAGGCCACGTCCTCATCAACCGAGAACACCGCCCCACAATTCCGGCACGTCAGGTGGAAGTGCTGCGGACCGGTCGTCGAGTGGTACGTCGGAGCCCGTCCCGCCAGGTGGATGTGGCGGACGAGGCCGACCTCCTCCAGCATGTCGAGGGTCCGGTAGACCGTCGACAGGTTGACGGCGCTGACACTCTGACGCACCTCGACGAGCAGCTCCTCGGCGGTGCTGTGTCCGAGCTTGTCGATCGCCACCAGGATCAACTCGCGCTGCGCGGTCATCCGGAAACCGCGTTTCCGCAGCGCCTCCCTCAGGTCTCCCCCTGAGGTCGGCGCCGGGGCGTCGTGGGCATGTTCGTGAGTCATGCTCACCGCCGCGCGAGGCGGGCCCAGGTGTGTGGTTGGAGCGGCTGGCCAACGGCTGCCATGTCGAAGGCGTACAGGAGCTCGCCGTCGACGTTGCCGTACAGCCGCTTGCCCGCGACGTACTCCTTGGCGGTGTGGGTGCGGACCACTGCGTCGGTGGTGAGGTCCAGCTTGCCGTCGGAGGCCTGGCCGTACCAGATCTCCACGAAGCCGGTGTTGTGGGAGAGCAGGAACTCCACCTCTCCCCCCGGCCGGCAGCGCAGGAAGCCGGTCTCGAGGGCGGCTTCGCGCAGCTTCGTGCCGTTGTCGTCGACGATCCAGGCACGTGAGAAGTAGTGGAAGAACGGGCGCCCGTCGTGGGTGAAGATCAGCTCCTGACCGAACTGGTAGGGGTCGATCGTCGGGTAGTCCCCGTGCCCGCTGCCCTGCCACGTCCCGAGCAGCCACGCCAACGGGGCGCAGTCCGCGTGCAGGTTCTCGGGGAGCTCGAAGGGCATCTCATCAGTCTAGTGTTCGGGCATGTCCCGTTCTCTGGTCGTCAAGGTGGTCGCGGGAGCCGAAGACCCCGAGCGCTGCAACCAGGGGTTCACCGTCGCGACCAACGCCGTCGTGAGCGGGGTCGCAGTCTCCCTGTGGCTCACCGGCGAGGCGACGTGGTTGGCGGTTGCCGGCCGTGCCGAGGAGTTCTCACTCCCGCACGCCACCCCGTTGTCGGACCTGCTCTCCACCCTCCTGGCGGAAGCCCGGGTGACCGTCTGCACCCAGTGCGCCCAGCGACGGGGCCTCTCCGAGGCCGACCTGCTGCCGAACGTCGTCATCCGCGGAGCCGCCTCGTTCGTGGAGGAGATCATGCAACCCGACGCCCAGGCCCTCGTCTACTGACCGCCGGCCGTGCGGGGTGGGTCCGATATGGGTCCGATATGGGTCCGATATGGATAGTCCGTGACGCAACTGCTGTCATTTGACCGTTTCGAGAGCAGTTCCGTCACGGACTATCGATTTGGTGGCACCGATCGGTGGGGCAGCGAGGCGGGGAGCGGACGCACTACGCTCGTAGGCGATGAACTCCGAGCCGCTCGAGCAGGCCGTCGCCCGCGCCGACGCGCAGGCGGCCGCAGCCGAACGCGCCTCCTCCCTGCGCCAGGCGGCCGAGCTCGCCGCGGCTGAGCAGGCCGCCGAGCGGCTGGTGGCCGAGGAAGCCGCGACGGCGGCCGCCACCGCGCAGGCCGAGGCGCAGCGCCTCTCCGCCGACCAGGCCGTCGCAGCGCGAGGAGCCCACGCCGCCCGTGCCGAGGCCGAACAGGCGGCGATGACGCAGGCTCGGGGTCGCCGCGAGGCGGACCAGGCGGCCAGTGCCAGCGCCGCCGCCCGCGAGGCCGCGGAGACCCGCGCCCGTGAGCTCGCCGACCAGGTGGCCACCGCAGCTGTCGAGC
>JAOPXM010000153.1 GCA_025965125.1 Nocardioides sp. | reverse complement strand
GATCAAGGGTGCGCTGCGCAAGCTCACCGTCAGTTCCGAGGCCTACCTGGTGCTGTGCGGTAGCGCGTTCAAGAACAAAGGCGTCCAGCCGATGCTCGACGCCGTCATCGACTACCTGCCTTCACCGCTGGATGTTCCGCCCGCCGTGGGCCACGCCCCCGGCAAGGAGGACGTGGAGGTCATACGCAACCCGTCGACCGACGAGCCGTTCTCGGCGCTGGCGTTCAAGGTCGCGACGCACCCGTTCTTCGGCAAGCTCACTTACGTGCGGGTGTATTCGGGCAAGGTCGACTCCGGCTCGCAGGTCATCAACTCCACCAAGGGTAAGAAGGAGCGGCTGGGCAAGCTGTTCCAGATGCACGCCAACAAGGAGAACCCGGTGGAAACCGCCGCGGCGGGCCACATCTACGCGGTGATCGGGCTGAAGGACACCACCACAGGTGACACCTTGAGCGACCCCAACCACCAGGTCGTGCTTGAGTCGATGACCTTCCCCGACCCGGTCATCGAGGTTGCCATCGAGCCCAAGACCAAGAGCGACCAGGAGAAGCTGAGCCTGTCGATCCAGAAGCTCGCGGAAGAGGATCCCACCTTCAAGGTGCACCAGGACAACGAGACCGGCCAGACCGTGATCGGCGGCATGGGCGAATTGCACCTGGACATCCTGGTGGACCGGATGCGCCGCGAGTTCAAGGTCGAGGCCAACGTCGGCAAGCCGCAGGTGGCCTACAAAGAGACCATCAAGCGCAAGGTCGACAAGGTCGAGTTCACCCACAAGAAGCAGACGGGTGGCTCCGGCCAGTTCGCCAAGGTGCTCGTCAGCATCGAACCCTTCTCGGGCGAAGACGGCGCGATCTACGAGTTCTCGAACAAGGTCAGCGGCGGACGTATCCCGCGCGAGTACATCCCGTCGGTGGATGCCGGTGCGCAGGACGCCATGCAGTACGGCGTGCTGGCCGGCTACCCGTTGGTGAACTTGAAGGTCACGCTGCTCGACGGTGCCTACCACGAGGTCGACTCCTCGGAAATGGCATTCAAGGTCGCCGGCTCCCAGGCGCTGAAAAAGGCTGCGGGACAAGCACAACCGGTGATCCTGGAGCCGATCATGGCCGTCGAGGTCACCGTCCCCGAGGACGGTCTGGGCTGGGTCATGGGCGACATCGCCCGTCGCCGTGGCCTCGTCGGTGAGCGCGAGTCCCGTCCCGGCGGGATCATCTCGGTCATGTCCGAGGTGCCGCTCAGCGAGATGTTCGGCTACGCCAACGACATCCGCTCGGCAACCCAGGGCCGTGGCTCCTACTCGATGGAGTTCCACTCCTACCGGATCCTGCCCAACGCCCTGGCCGAGGCGCTGCGCGCGGACACCGTCGAGGTCTGATCGGATCCCGCCCCTCCGCCCGGGCACGCCGCCCGGGCGCCGTCCGTCGTGCCGAGAGCCCCGCGATCGCGGGGCTCTTGTGCGTTCGGCTAGCCCGGGAGGCCGCGCGGGAACTGCCCGCGCTCGGATTCGGAGCCGGCGACCCACGACTGTGCCGAGTCACACCAGACCTCGAGCCCTGGGGCCAGCGCGGAACGGTCGTCCAGCGTCCCGGCCTTGATGATCGTCCACTGCGGTGCCTCGGCCAGGAGCGTCACGAGCGGCGAGCCGCAGGCGGCGCAGAACTGACGCTCGCGCTCCTGGCCGGTGTCGGTGCCCACGGTCGTGTAAGTCGCCAGCGTCGCGCCCTCCATGTGAAAAGCGGCGCGGTCGGCGATGACGTTCACCGAGAAGGCGGCGCCGCTCTGGCGCTGGCAGTCGTCGCAGTGGCACATGGCGGTCATGATCGGCTCGCCTTGCAGCCGGTAGGTCATCGCACCGCAGAGGCAGTGCCCGGTCAGTTCAGAAGAGGTCATGGGGGCCAGTCTCTTGCACCGCGCTGAAGGGGCATCTGTTGCCGCACGACAAGGCGCGACGCGGGCTTGGTAGCCCGGCCACGTCCGCGCGAACGCAAGCGCGGGTGCGCCGGGGACGGCGTGTCTACGCCAGTCCGATACGGACGGCTTCGACGGCGGCCTGCACGCGGTTGTGGACCTCGAGCTTGTCGAGGATCGAGGCGACGTGATGCTTGACCGTGCTGGAGCTGATGTACAGCTCCTGGCCGATCCCGGGGTTGTCGCGCCCGGCGGCCACGAGGCGCAGGACATCGTGCTCCCGCGCGGTCAGCCCGGCCTCGGCGCGCTTGGGCGCGTGCGCCCGGCGGGCCGTCTCGAGCTGCCGCATCCGCGTGACGAGCGTGCCGGCGACAGACGGCGAGAGCGCCGACTGGCCCGCGGCCGCCAGCCGCACGCCGGCCGCGATCTGCTCGCCGTCGGAGTCCTTGAGCAGCAGCCCGCGGGCGCCGGCGAGGATGGCGTCCAGCGCGGCGCTTGACTCCACGGTGCCCAGGACAAGCACGGCGGGGGCGTCGGCGAGTGCGGCGATGAGCGCCGTGGCCTCGATGCCGTCCATGATTGGCATGTCCGTGTCCATCACGACGACGTCGGGCCGCAGTTCGGTCGCCAGGCGCACGGCGTCGCGGCCGTTGGACGCCTCGCCGACGACGGTGATGCCATGGGCGACGAGCAGCATGCGCACGCCGTGACGGAACAGCGTGTTGTTGTCCACGAGCAAGGTCGTGATTGCCGGACGGCAGCTCTCGTCAATGGGCACGACGTGTTCCTCCCTCAGTACCTGATGCATCCCTGCGCCTCCAGCGGTCGATAGGCCCCCTGGCATGCCGGCGGCTCAGCTGTTTTTTACTGTCTTCCTGGGTGTCGGCTCGGGGACTCTCTGCAGGTGTCAGGGGAAAAACGCCCCCTACATGCGCCGGAATTCAACCCTTTAGCGCCTGCTGGTCCAACGTGGGGAGGCGAGGCGGCTCCACGCCCCCATCCGGCCGAGATAGGCCATCCGGCCAGGTTTCCGGTGCACGACTTGCACGGAATTCTGCCCTCTGGGGCCGTGGGAGAGGCGCCTGGACGCGCCCAGACTGGTTCGTCCCAGGAGCAGCTCGCTCCGTCTCGGAACCCATTCACGAAGGAGCACTGCCCTATGCGTCGTTTTATGAAGAAGCGGTCCACGATCGGACTGGCTGTTGTGTCCATGCTTGCCCTGTCGATCGGCGCGTACGCGTACTGGACGAACAGCGGTACCGGCACAGGCTCGGCCGCGACCGGAACCACCGCGGGGATCACGGTCAACCAGACCTCCGTCGTCTCGGGTCTGTACCCGGGTAGCCCGGCTCAGGCGTTGAGCGGCAACTTCGACAACGGCAACGCCGGTCCCATTCACGTGGCGTCGGTCACGGGCACCGTCACGTCGACGGGTGCTGTGGGCTGCAGCCCGGCCGACTTCGTGGTCAGCGGTTCGCCGGCGGCGAACGTCCAGGAGGTTCCGAGCGGCACCGGCGTCGGCTCATGGAGCGGTCTGTCGGTCGCGATGACGAACACGGCGGCCAACCAGGACGCCTGCAAGAACGCGACGCTCACGATCAGCTACACGAGCGCCTAGGGAAGGCACCTGTGGCGGAGGGGCGGCCGGTGGCCGCCCCTCCGTCTGCTTCCTCCTTTGAGCACGACTGACAGCCGACCGAGACCGAGAGAGCGAGGTGATTCTGATGGGGCTGAAGACAGCGCGGAGCACGAGGTTGCTTGTCGTCGTGGTGCTGCTCGGTGTCTTCTCGGCCGTCGGCGTGGCGGCGGCGAAGGACGATCCCCAGCCGCCTTCGATCAGCTCCGCGCCGGCGAGTGCGACGAATCAGACCTCGGCCTCGTTCACGTACACCGACGCGCAGACGGTGACGAAGTTCCAGTGCTCGCTCGACGGGTCGGCGTTCGCGGATTGCGGGACGAGCCGGCCGAGCACGAAGTCGTACTCGGGGCTGTCAGCGGGCTCGCACACGTTCCGGGTGCGCGCGGTGATCGGGTCGACGACGACCGCGGCGACCGCGTATTCGTGGACGGTCGACCAGACCCCGCCGCCGACGCCGGCCGTGCTCGGCCCGCTG
>JAOPXM010000151.1 GCA_025965125.1 Nocardioides sp. | reverse complement strand
GGACGCTCGCGACGCTGGAAATCATCCGGCGCCGCCCGCGCACCCGGGCTCCCGACCTGGCGGCGGAGCTGGGCCGCGAGCGGGACCCCTTCAAGATCGACGTCCGCAAGCTGAAGAACCTCGGGCTCACCCGCAGCTTCGAGGTGGGCTACGAGGTCTCGCCTCGTGGGTCCGCCTATCTGGCCCGCACCACCCGCCTGAAGCCCTAAGGGCCACCCATGGGTTTCTTCGACAAGCCGGAGCAGCCGGGCGACGTGGACAGTCACCGCCTCGACGAGCTCGAGGCTCGAGTGCGCACCCTCGAGGCGACAGTGTCGCTGCTGGTGCAGGGGGTCGCGGTGCCTGCGACACCAACAGCAAGCGCGGCACCCGGGCAGCCTCTTGTCGCGACGGACGTGCTCGCACAGGTGCGCCAGCTGGCGCAGGACGGCAAGAAGATCGAGGCGATCAAGGCCTACCGGCAGGCAACCGGGCTTGGTCTCAAGGAAGCCAAGGACGCCGTCGAGGCGATGTGAGTCGAGCGGGTCAGCTCGTCACCACGTAGCGTTCGTCGTCGATCTCCCGGCCCCAGTAGGCCGCTTCCGGCAGCATCCGGAGTGTCGCCGCGCGGCCGCCTGCCTCGAGCAGGGCCACGGTCTCCGCGGCAGCCAGCCCCGCACCCGTCGACCAGCGACCCTCGACGAGGACGAGACTGCCGGTCGGCACGAGCAGCTCTGTCCACCGGCGAAGGGCGAGCGCCGGATCGGGCATCACCCAGAGCACGTGCCTGCACAGCGCCACGTCGTACGACGCGGGCTGCAGCGGCGGTGTGAACGCGTCCGCGACCCGGAACGCAACTCTGCTTCGTCCGAGAGCCTTCGCCTCAGCCCGACGCACCATCTCGGGCGAGAAGTCGACACCGTCCACGGTGTACCCCTCGTCGGCGAGCAGCAGGCTCAGCGTCCCGGTCCCGCAGCCGAGGTCCGCCACCCGCGCCGGAGCACCGGGCAGCAGGGACAGCAGGAGGTCGCGCCAGGCTGACCGCACGGACTCGTCGCGCAGTCCGTGGTCGGCTGCCTCGTCGAACGCCTCCGCCTCGGCGTCCCACAGCGCGATGTCGTCGTCGGTGGCCACCGGCTCAACGCCCGGCGCGCTTGGCCTGCAGGCGGCGCTGCTTGGCGACGAACCGGATCGAGGCGTGCTGGGTGAACCCGGGGGAGAGGCGCCCGATCCGCCAGGCGATCCGGGCCGTGCGAGGTGTCACCAACATGGCGTGATCGGCGGCCACCGCGGCGAGCGCCTGGTCGGCGAACACGAGGGGGTCGAGCGGGTGCCGAACGCCCTGGCCCTTGAGGTAGTAGTCCCGTCCATGGAAAAGGCCGACATGCCCCTTGTCGAGGATCGGGGTGTCCACCGCGGAGGGGCACAGGACGGTCACGCCGACGCCCTTCGCGGCGGCCTCGGAGCGCAGGGCGATCGACAGGCCGACGACGGCGTGCTTGGTCATCACGTAGCTGGTGATCAGGCCGGCCGCCATGAGGCCACCCATCGAGGCGGTGTTCACGATCTGGCCACCCGAGGATCCGGTGGCGGCTTGCTTGACCATGAGGGGGTACGCCGCGGCCACCCCGTGCACGACGCCGCGGATGTTGACGTCGATGATCGCGTCCCACTGCTCGAGTGACAGGTCCTCGGTCTCGCCGCCGAAGGTGATGCCCGCATTGTTGAACATCAGGTCGAGGCGGCCGGCCCGAGCTGCCGTGTCGTCGACGAGCGCCTGCACGGCAGCCGCGTCGGTGACGTCCAGGCTCGAGGCGAGTGCGGTGCCCCGTCCCGTCGCCGCTGCGGCCGTCCGCTGGGCAGCGGCACCGTCGAGGTCGGCGCACACCACGTCGGCCCCCGCCGCGACAAGAGCTGTGGCGAGGGCGGCCCCGATGCCGGAGCCGGCTCCGGTCACGGTCGCGCTGCGGCCGCGGAAGTGTTCCGCGACGGCGGCCGGGCCGACTACTCGGACCACTCCCGCTTCCAGCCGTCGACCTCGTCGGCCTTGCGCGAGGGCGGGCCGGTGTAGATCGCCGACGGGCGGATCAGGCGGCCGGTGCGCTTCTGCTCGAGGATGTGTGCCGACCAGCCACCGGTGCGTGCACAGGTGAACATCGAGGTGAACATCGGCGCCGGGACCTCGGCGAAGTCGAGCACGATCGCGGCCCAGAACTCCACGTTCGTCTCCAGCACCCGGTCCGGACGACGCTCGCGGAGCTCCTTGAGCGCGGCCTGCTCGAGGGCCTCGGCAACTTCGTAGCGCGGGGCGTTGAGCTCGCGCGCCGTACGCCGGAGGACCCGGGCGCGCGGGTCCTCGGCGCGGTAGACGCGGTGGCCGAAGCCCATCAGCCGCTCACCGGAGTCGAGCAGGCCCTTGACGTACGCCGTTGCGTCGCCGGTCTTCTCGACCTCCTCGATCATGCCGAGCACCCGCGAGGGGGCGCCGCCGTGCAGCGGTCCGCTCATCGCGCCGATCGCTCCGGAGAACGCGGCGGCGACGTCCGCGCCGGTTGAGGTGATCCCGCGCGCGGTGAACGTCGAGGCGTTCATGCCGTGCTCGGCCGCGGAGGACCAGTAGGCGTCGATCGCCTTGACGTGCTTGGGATCCGCCTCGCCCTTCCACCGGATCATGAACCGCTCCGCGAGGGTGTGGCCCTGGTCGACCTCGCGCTGCGAGACGACCGGCCGCTCGAGGCCGCGGGCGGCCTGGGCGGCGTACGACAGCACCATCACGGCGACGCGGCTGAGGTCGGCTCGCGCCTGCTCGTCGCTGATGTCGTAGGTCTGCTGGAAGCCGAAGGCGGGGGCGAGCATCGCGATCGCGGCCTGGACGTCGACCCGGATGTCGCCCGTGTGGACCGGGATGTTGTAGGCCTCGGCCGGCGGCAGTCCAGGTTGGTAGGAACCGTCGATCAACAGGCCCCAGACGTTCTCGAACGGGACCCTCCCAACGATCTCCTCGATGTCGACCCCGCGGTAGCGCAGCGCCGAACCTTCCTTGTCGGGCTCGGCAATCTCCGATTCGAAGGCGACGACGCCCTCAAGTCCGTGGTGCACCTCAGTCATGCGGGAACGACTCCTTCGTCGTGGGGATGTCGTAGAGCGTCGGCCCGGTAGGGCATCGGACGCATTCTGTACCCCAGACGGCGCTGGCGCATCACGCGGCCGACTACCGTCGTCGCTGTGACCGACGCCGACGACCTCGACCTGGCCTCGCTGCGCGAGGAGTACGCCAGCGCGGGGCTTGCCGAGTCGGACCTCGCGGCGGACCCGATCACGATGTTCCGGGGCTGGCTCGCGGAGGCGCTCGGGGCCGGGCTGCACGAGCCCAACGCGATGGTGGTGGCGACCGTGGGTGCGGACTTCGCGCCCTCCGCACGCATGGTGCTGCTCAAGGGGCTCGACGAGCGCGGCTTCGTCTTCTTCACCAACACCCGGTCGCGCAAGGGCACCGAGCTGGCCGCGAACCCCCGGTGCTCCCTGCTGTTCCCGTGGCATCCGCTCGAGCGTCAGGTGCGTGTCGACGGGTCGGCCAGCCCGCTGGCCGACGAGGACGCGGCGGCGTACTTCGCCGTCCGCCCGCGCGGGTCGCAGCTCGGCGCCTGGGCCTCGCGCCAGTCGCGTCCAGTCGGTGGCCGCGACGAGCTCGCGAGGGCGTTCGACGAGGTCTCCGCCCGCTTCCCCGGCGAGGTCCCGGTTCCCGAGGAATGGGGCGGGTACGTCGTACGTCCAGAGGTCGTGGAGTTCTGGCAGGGCCGTCCCGGCCGGATGCACGACCGTCTTGTCTACCGCCGCGTCGAAGCGGGTTGGACCACCGAGCGTCTCGCCCCCTGAACCCCGCTCCGCGCCCTAGTCTGTGCGGACGATGAGGACACCGACCAACCCGTCGACGAGCCGGCTGTTCCAGGGCAGCCCCCGGCTGCTCGTGCTTGCCCTGCCGTGGATGCTCGCGGTCGTAGCCGCGAAGTGGGTGCTCGTCGCCGCGGACGTCCAGCCGCTCGACCTGAGCCCGCTGCTGGCCGCGGCGATCTCGGCGGAGGTCTTCATCCTTGGCTTCCTGCTCAGCGGCACCGCTGCGGACTTCAAGGAGGCCGAGCGGCTGCCGGGGGAGGTCGCCTCGAGCCTCGAGACGATTGCCGACGAGTGCCTGATCGTGCACCAGGACCTCGGGATCCCGGACGCGCGCGCCTGCCTGTTGCGACTCGCCGACGTCAACGCCTCGGTGCGCGCATGGCTCACGCACAACCACTCGGTCGACGCGCTGATGAGCGACATCCGCGGGCTGAACGCGGCTTTCCGGGTGTTCGCGCCGCTGATCCAGCCGGGGTTCACGACGCGCCTGAAGAGCGAGCAGGCGGCGATCCGCAAGACAGTGCTCCGGATGGACACGATGCGTCGTACGTCGTACGTCGCGGCTGGCTACCTGATCGTGGAGGTCACGGCCGTGGTGCTCGTCATCGTGCTCCTGGTCAGCGACCTCGGTCCGCTCGCCCCGACGCTGTCGCTGGTGGGGCTGATCTCCTACCTGCTGGTCTATCTGATCGCGCTGATCCGCGACCTCGACGACCCGTTCGAGTACCTCGACGGCCAACCGGGCGCGGCCGACGTCGACCTCCGGGTCCTCGAGCACAGCGAGCTCCGGATCCGCGCCCTGGTGGCCGCCATCGACCTCGGCCAGCTCCCCACCAGCCCCCTCCGCGGCGCGCCCTGAGCGGCTGAGAGCCCGATAGTCCGTGACGGAACTGTCGTGATTCGGCCCCAAACACGACAGTTCCGTCACGGACTATCCGGAAATCAACTTGTGAGTGAGCACTCACTCACTTATGCTCGGTGTCGTGAACACGGAAGCCACGAAGAGGGAGCGGGCCCGGCCGATGTCGCCCGGCGAGCGCCGCAGCGAGATCATCGCGGCGGTGCTGCCCCTGCTCGCCCAGCACGGCGGGAGCGTCACGACCCGACAGATCGCCGAGGCGGCGGGCATCGCCGAGGGCACGATCTTCCGCGCCTTCCCCGACAAGCGGGCGCTCTTCCTCGCCGCGGCGGAGGAAACCATGAATCCCCCGAGCGGCAGGGAGGACATGGCGGCCGGCCTGGCAGCAGCCTCGACCCTGCGCGAGGCCGTCGTCCTGGTCACCGAGCGCATCGTCGCCCGGATGGAGAAGGGGATGCTGGTGATGATGGCGCTGCGCTCGATCTTCATGGCCGAGGGTCCGCCGGAGCACAGCCCCGACAAGCCGCCCGGGCCTCCGGACTTCGTTGTCGAGGCCAACGAGCAGCTGCTGGCCAACCTCACCGACCTGCTTTTCACGCCGTACGCCGACCAGTTGCGCGTTGCGCCGGAGCGCGCTGCCCTCGTGCTGCGCAGTCTGGTGTTCGGTGCGTGGCATCCCGGCATGCCGGTCGGTGATCGCAGCCTGACCGCCGACGACGTGGCCGACGTCCTCCTGGGCGGCATCGCCATCCACGCGACAAACGATCTCGGGAAGGACTCCTGATGCTGCTCCGCCTGATGCGGACCTACCTGGCTCCCTACCGCGGCCCGCTCACGATCATCGTGGTGCTGCAGTTCACCTCCACGGTCGCGATGCTGTTCCTGCCCAGCCTGAACGCCGACATCATCGACCAGGGGGTCGCCAGGGGCGACACGGGCTACATCGTGCACACAGGCGCGGTCATGCTGGGCGTCTCCCTGCTCGGCATCGTCTGCTCCGTCGCTGCGGTCTGGTTCTCCGCGCGCACCGCAATGGCGTTCGGGCGCGACCTGCGGGCCGCGGTCTTCCACCGGGTGGGGTCGTTCTCGGGCCGCGAGGTGGCGTCGTTCGGTGCCCCGTCGCTGATCACCCGGAACACCAATGACGTGCAGCAGGTGCAGATGCTGACGCTGATGACCTGCACGATGGCGGTGTCGGTCCCGATCATGATGGTCGGCGGAATCCTGATGGCGATGCGCGAGAACCTCGGACTGTCGTGGCTCCTGGCGATCGTCGTGCCCGCGCTGTTCCTGTGCGTCGGCCTGGTCGTCTCGCAGATGGTGCCGAGCTTCCGCCTGGTCCAGATCCGCATCGACGAGGTCAACCGGGTGCTCCGCGAGCAGATCACCGGCATCCGGGTGGTGCGTGCCTTCGTGCGCGAGCCGCTCGAGACCGCGCGGTTCAAGAAGGCGAACGACGACCTCACCGAGGTGTCCGTGCGAGCCGGCCGCTGGATGGCGACGATGTTCCCGCTCGTGATGCTCGTCGTGAACATCTCCAGTGTCGCCGTGATCTGGTTCGGCGGCCATCGCGTCGACAACGGCACGATGCAGGTCGGCGCCCTCACGGCGTTCCTGTCCTACCTAATGCAGATCCTGATGTCGGTGATGATGGGCACGTTCATGCTCATGATGATCCCGCGATCGGCCGTGTGCGCGGACCGGATCGCGGAGGTGCTCGACACCGACTCCACGGTCGTCCCACCCGTCGACGGAGTGCGCGAGGTGACGCTCCGCGGTCACCTCGACCTCGCCGGGGTGGGCTTCACCTACCCGGGTGCCGAGAAGCCGGTGCTGGACGACGTGACCTTCTCGGCGCGACCGGGGCAGACCGTCGCCGTGATCGGTTCGACCGGCGCCGGCAAGAGCACGCTGGTCAACCTGGTGCCGCGACTGTTCGACGCGACCGCAGGGGAGGTCCGGGTCGACGGCGTCGACGTACGCCGGCTCGACCCGGACATTCTGTGGTCGCGGATCGGCCTGGTGCCGCAGCAGGCGTTCCTCTTCTCGGGCACCGTTGCCAGCAACCTGCGCCATGGCAACCCTGACGCGACCGACGAGGACCTCTGGCGGGCCCTCGAGATCGCCCAGGGCCGGGAGTTCGTCGAGGCGATGCCCGAGGGGCTCGACGCTCCGATCGTCCAGGGCGGCACCAATGTGTCGGGCGGGCAGCGCCAGCGGCTCGCGATCGCGCGCGCCCTTGTCCGCCGCCCGGAGATCTACCTCTTCGACGACGCGTTCTCGGCGCTGGACCTGGCCACGGACGCACGCTTGCGTGCGGCCCTGCGCCCCGTGACCCGCGATGCCACGGTGGTCATCGTCGCCCAGCGCGTGACCACGATCCGGGACGCCGACCTGATCATCGTGCTCGAGGACGGGCTGGTCGTCGGCCGCGGCACCCATGAGGAGCTGCTGGCCGGCAACGAGACCTACCGGGAGATCGTCGAGTCCCAGCTGAGCGCGGAGGAGGCGGCGTGACGCAGCTCGAGAGCGACAAGAAGTCCACCGGCCGACTCAAGGAGACCGAACGCATCGAGGCCGGTCCCGGCGGCCCCGGCCCGGGCCGCGGCCCGATGGGCGGCGGCATGGTCGGCCAGAAGGCCATGACCTTCGGGCCGTCGGCAAAGCGGTTGATCGCGCGGATGGCGCCGGAGCGCAGCAAGGCCATCTCCGTCGTCGCCCTCGCGGTCGTCAGCGTCTCGCTGATGGCCTACGGGCCACGGCTGCTGGGCAAGGCCACCGACCTTGTGTTCACCGGCTACCTCGGACGACAGCTGCCGCCGGGCGCGGACGTGTCGCAGCTCCCCGACGCCGCGAACGGGTTGGACGTCGTACCCGGCCAGGGCGTGGATTTCACCGCAGTCGGTCATGTGCTGATGATCGTGCTCGCGGTGTACGCCGGAGCCGCGGTGCTCGGTTGGCTGCAGGGTTACATCCTCAACGACGTCGTGCAGAACACCGTGCTCCGGATGCGCTCCGACGTCGAGGACAAGGTCAATCGGCTGCCCCTGCCGTTCTTCGACCGCCAGCCCCGCGGCGAGCTCCTGAGTCGCGTCACCAACGACATCGACAACATCAGCCAGACGCTGCAGCAGACGATGAGCCAGCTGCTCACTTCGCTGCTGACCGTGCTCGCCGTGCTGTCCATGATGTTCTGGATCTCCCCGATGCTGGCCCTGATCGCGCTGGTCTCGGTGCCCGTGTCGATGTACGCCACCACCAGGATCATGAAGCGCTCCCAGAGCCAGTTCATCGCCCAGTGGCGGCGCACCGGCAAGCTCAACGCGCACATCGAGGAGACGTTCTCCGGTCACGCCCTGGTCACGGTCTTCGGTCGTCAGCACGAGGTCGAGGCGAGCTTCAAGGAGCAGAACGACGAGCTGTACGACGCGTCGTTCCGCGCCCAGTTCATCAGCGGGCTAATCATGCCGCTGATGATGTTCATCGGGAACCTGAACTACGTCGTCATCGCGGTCGTCGGAGGCGTCCGGGTGGCCAGTGGTTCCCTGAGCCTCGGCGACGTCCAGGCGTTCATCCAGTACACCCGCCAGTTCACCCAGCCGCTGACCACGGTGGCCTCGATGATGAACCTCCTGCAGTCCGGGGTCGCCTCGGCCGAACGGGTCTTCGAGCTCCTCGACGCCGATGAGCAGGCACCCGACGGTCCGGCATCGGCCACTCCCGCCGTCCGCCGCGGGGAGGTGCGATTCGAGGAGGTGTCGTTCCGCTACGACGACGAGACGCCGCTCATCGACGACCTGTCGTTGGTGGCCCGTCCCGGACAGACCGTGGCCATCGTCGGACCCACCGGGGCCGGCAAGACCACGTTGGTCAACCTGGTGATGCGGTTCTACGATCTCGACGGCGGCCGGATCACGCTCGACGGTCGCGACATCACGGCAATGCCCCGCTCTGAGCTGCGCGGCCAGATCGGCATGGTCCTGCAGGACACCTGGCTGTTCGCCGGCACGATCCGCGACAACATCGCCTACGGCCGCCCCGACGCCGGCGAGGAGCAGATCCTCGAGGCCGCCCGGGCGACGTTCGTGGACCGGTTCGTGCACTCGCTGCCGGACGGCTACGACACCCTGATCGACGAGGACGGCGGCAACCTGTCGGCCGGTGAGCGCCAGTTGGTGACGATCGCCCGTGCGTTCCTCTCCGACCCTGCGCTGCTCATCCTCGACGAGGCCACCAGCTCCGTCGACACGCGCACCGAGCTGCTCCTCCAGCACGCCATGGCGGCGCTTCGCACCGACCGCACGTCGTTCGTGATCGCGCACCGGCTCAGCACCATCCGGGACGCGGACCTGATCCTGGTCATGGAGGCGGGTCACATCGTGGAGCAGGGCACCCACGAGGCCCTCCTGGCGGCCGACGGTGCCTATGCGCGGCTCTACAACGCCCAGTTCGCGGCGGCGGTCGCCTAGCCAGCCGCCGAAAACCTCTTGAACGCCGGCCAACCCACACCTACCTTTGTCGGACACGGGAAAGGAGGTGGTCCGAAGAATGAATTCTTTTGGGACGCGTGAGGTGGCTGCCCGCTAGCAGCCCCAGCAACACGATCGGACCCCCCGGATTCTGGGGGGCACCGTGACGCTGCTGGCGAATTCCAAGCAGCTACCCGACCCGCAGGCGATCCGGACATCACGTCCTCCGGAGCGGTCTCGTCCGAGGCCACGCCTGCGGGTCGCTGCCTGTCCGGAGTGATCTGCCCGACAGGTGGTTGCCGGAGTCAACCAAAGGGAATATAGTTGCTCAGGTCAACCTTCTACCAGGTATGAATCGAGCTTCTTCCGTGCCGCAGTCCGTCCCCCAGTCCGACACCCACCTCTCGCCGGTCGGCGCCGGACCGTCCGATCTGCCGGAGCAGATGTCGCACGGTCAGATCCTCGAGGCCCTCAGCGGACTCCTGCTCGCGATGTTCGTGGCGATGCTCTCCAGCACGGTCGTGACCAATGCGCTGCCACGGATCGTGTCCGACCTCCAGGGCAGTCAGACCGGCTACACCTGGGTGGTCGTGGCGACCCTGCTGTCGATGACGGCGAGCACCCCGATCTGGGGCAAGCTCGCCGACCTGTTCAGCAAGAAGATGCTCGTGCAGAGCGCGCTCGTGATCTTCTCCGTCGGCTCCCTGATCGCCGCGCTGGCGCCGAGCATGGAGGTCCTGATCGGCGCCCGCGTCATCCAGGGTCTCGGCGTCGGTGGCCTGACCGCCCTCGTCCAGGTCGTGATCGCCACGATGGTCACGCCCCGCGAGCGCGGCCGCTACTCCGGCTACCTCGGTGCCGTGTTCGCGCTCGCGACAGTGAGCGGCCCGTTGATCGGCGGCGTCATCGTCGACAGCCCGCTGGGCTGGCGTGGCTGCTTCTTCGTGGCCCTGCCCGTCGCCGTCGCCGCGTTCGCGCTGCTCCAGAAGACCCTGCACCTGCCCGTCGTGAAGCGTGAGGTGCACATCGACTACCTCGGCGCCACTCTCATCGTCGGCGGGGTCTCGCTGCTGCTCGTCTGGGTCTCGCTGGCCGGCACGCAGTTCGCCTGGGGCTCTGCCACCAGCTTCGCCCTGGTGGTTGCCGGCCTCGCGATCCTGACGGTCGCCGTGTACGTCGAGGCGCGGGTCGCGGTGGAGCCGATCATCCCGCTGCGCCTCTTCAAGGACCGCACCACCGCGCTCGCCACGGGCGCATCGGTCATGATCGGCGTCGCAATGTTCGGTGCCACCGTCTACCTGAGCGAGTACTTCCAGAACTCCCGCGGCATGAGCCCGACCCACGCCGGTCTGATGTCGATCGCGATGGTCGGCGGCCTGCTGGTCTCGAGCATCATCAGCGGACGGATCATCAGCGACACCGGCCTCTGGAAGCGCTGGCTGGTCGGCGGGATGGTCCTCGTGATCGTGGGCATCGGCCTGCTCGGCACGATCGACGCCTACACCAACCTCTTCCAGGTCGGCCTCTACATGGCTCTGCTCGGCATCGGTCTCGGCGCCACCATGCAGAACCTCGTCCTCTCCGTTCAGAACAACACCGCCCAGTCGGACATGGGTGCCGCAAGCTCGGTGGTCGCGTTCTTCCGGTCGATGGGCGGCTCGATCGGCGTCTCGGCCCTCGGGGCACTGCTCAGCCACCAGGTCGCGCAGAAGGTCACCGCAGGCCTCACGGCGATGGGTGTCGACACGAGCCACCAGTCCGGCTCCATCCCGGATCTCGCCACTCTGCCGGCCCCGATCCGGGCGCTGTACGAGGCGTCGTTCGGCGAGGCCACCGGTCACCTGTTCCTGGTCGCGATGCCGTTCGCGGTCCTCGCCCTGGTCTGCGTGGTGTTCATCCAGGAGGTGCCACTGCGGACGACGATCGACAAGGACAGCGACCTGTCGCCCGCGGTCCCCGCCGAGCTGGTCCGGGACTGACGACCATGTCCCGCGACGAGTCCCTGCGCCTGCTCGAGCATGAGGTCGGTGTCCTGATCCGTCGGATCAAGAAGGTGATCGGCGAGCGCGCGCAGGCCGTGCACGAGGATCTCCAGCCGGCGTCGTACCTGATGCTCGGCTACCTCGCCGAGCAGGGTCCGATGCGCGCGTCGGCGATGGCGGAGACCTTCCACATCGACAAGGGCGCCATCAGCAGGCAGATCCAGCACCTCGTGGACCTCGGGTTGGTGGCCCGTACGCCCGACCCCGAAGACGGCCGCGCGACCCTGGTCACTGCCACGGACGACGCCGTACGCCGGATGGCCGACGTCGCCGACCATCGCCGCAAGTGGCTCGACGAGCAGCTGGGCGACTGGTCAGACGGTGAGCTCCTCGGCTTCGCCAAGGTGCTCGGCCGCTACAACGACACGCTCAACCAGACCTGAGCCAGACCGCGGTGTCCGCTCCCAGCAGTCTGCCCTCGAGCTTCCCGCTCGCGGCCGCGATGTCGCCGGCGGGGAGCTCGACCCCTTCGGTGCCGCAGTTGAGGACGACGGTCAGCACGCCGCGACGAAAGGCCAGCACGTCCGTGCCGAGATCGAGCATCGCCACGTCGTCGCCGGCGGCCAGCGCGAGCTTTCGGCGCGCGGCGAGCGCGGCCCGGTAGAAGCTCAGCGTCGAGTCCGGGTCGGCATCCTGGGCCGCAACTGTCAGCGGTGCCCAGTCGACGGGCTGGGGCAGCCACGGCTGGGCCTCGCTGGGCCCGAAGCCGTAGGACGGGTCCTCCCCGCCCCAGGGGATCGGGACCCGGCACCCGTCACGACCCTCCTCGCCCGTGCGGAACCAGGACGGGTCCGAGCGGTGCTCGGGACCCACGTCCACCTGTTCCAGGCCGAGCTCCTCGCCCTGGTAGAGGTACGACGAGCCCGGCAGCGCCAGCATCGTGAGCATGGCCGCGCGGGCTCGAGCCAGTCCGGTTGCCCCGCCGCCGTATCGCGTCGGGTGCCGGACGACGTCGTGGTTGCTCAGCACCCAGGTCGGTGAGGCGTCGACGTCCTCGATGGCGTCGAGGGTGCCGGTGATGACCTCGGAGAACGCCTCGGCCGACCAGGGGGCCAGCAGCCACGAGAAGTTGAACGCCTGGTTCATCTCGTCGTCGCGCACGAACCTGGCCATCGACTCTGGCGTCTGGGTCCAGGCCTCGGCGACGGTCATCCGGTCGCCGCCGTACTCCGCGAGGACCTTGTGCCAACGACGGTAGACGTCGTGCACCTCGGGCTGGTCCCACATCGGCTCGTCGCGCATGTGGCGCTCGACCATGCTGTCCCCGCTGGCACCTACGCCTCCGGCGGTCGACTCCTCGGGGATGCTGCTGGGCTCCTCGTCGGGGTCCACGACCTGGTCGCGCAGGCTCTCGTCCTTGACCAGCCCGTGGGCAACGTCGACCCGGAAGCCGTCGACACCGCGGTCCAGCCAGAAGCGGAGCACGTCCTCGAACATGTCGCCGACCTCGGGGTTGCGCCAGTTCAGGTCGGGCTGGGTGCTGTCGAAGAGGTGGAGGTACCACTGTGCTCGTTCTCCGGGGCCAGCCTCGACCCGGGTCCACGCGGGGCCGCCGAAGACGGACTGCCAGTTGTTGGGCGGGTTGCCGTCGGTGCTGTCGCGGAAGACGTAGCGCTCGCGCTCCTTGCTGCCCGGGCCGGCGGCCAGCGCCGCCTGGAACCACTCGTGCCGGTCGGAGGTGTGGTTGGGGACCAGGTCGACGATCACCCGGAGACCGAGATCGTGGGCGCGCGCGAGCAGCTCGTCGGCGTCGCCCAGGGTGCCGAACAGCGGGTCGACGTCTCGGTAGTCGGCGACGTCGTAGCCGTGGTCGTTCTGGGGGGAGGTGTAGAACGGCGTGATCCAGAGCGAGTCGACGCCGAGGTCACGCAGGTAGGGGAGCCGGGAGGTGATGCCCGGCAGGTCGCCGATCCCGTCGCCGTCGGCGTCGGCGAAGCTGCGCACGTAGACCTGGTAGCAGACCGAGTGGCGCCACCACTCGTTTTGATCGTTCAAATCCATGCCGCCAATCCTCCCCACGCCCTCCACCGAGGTCAACTCGACGGGCGCGGGACCCGCGTCACTGTCGGCGCGGTCAGGCGAAGTCGGCGGGGTCAACGGCGACCCACACGTGCTCGGCCGACGCGACCGTGCGGCCGTCGGCGTCGTAGAGGGTCGAGGCGGTGAACGTCTTGCGGCCCTCGGAGCCGCGGGCCAGCCCGACGACGACGTGCTTCTCGCCGACCACCGGCAGCGTCTCGACGCGGGCGGTCATGCCCGCCAGCACCATCAGCCGCTCGGCCAGGTCGCCGGCCCAGCCCCCGATGCAGTCGAGCGAGGCCCAGGTGGTCGCGAGCGAGGCGCGGGGGAGCTCGTCGACGTACGCGTGGAAGTCCTCGGCGGTGCTGGGGTCCGGCGTCCAGACCGCGGCGATCCGGGTCGCGCCGTCCTGGTCGGCGACCCGGCCCGGGAAGATCCGCAGCCCGTCGCCCGCCTCGCGCGCGGTGCCGCAGGCGAAGCAGGTGGGGAACGGGTGCGAGGTGAGCCCGGGGTACGTCGCCATCGCCGCGCGCGCCTGGTCGGGCGGCACCGGCTCGACGACAACCGGGTCGGTGTCGCTGAGCGTCGCCCGCGCCACGACCTCCTCGCCGACCCTGGCC
>JAOPXM010000146.1 GCA_025965125.1 Nocardioides sp. | reverse complement strand
GGCGGGCGCTGGGTGGTCACCGGGGGCGGTGGCTACGCCCTGGTCGAGGTGGTGCCGCGCGCCTGGACCCACCTGCTCGCTATCGTCGGCGGGACCCCGCTCGATCCCGGCACCGAGACCCCCGGAGCCTGGCGCGAGCACGTCCGTGAGGCTCTCGGGCGTACGGCGCCCCTGCGCCTCACCGACGGTCGCGAGCCCGCTTACCGCGACTGGAGCGAGGGTTACGACCCCGCCACGTGGCTGGACCGGGCCATCAACGCGACCCGCACGGAGACGTTTCCGCTGCACGGTCTGGACCCCCAACCATGAGAAATCCGGACCCGGAGGGGCCGCGGGCGCAAGACGACACGCCGTAGACCACTTAAGTTGCTTGAGTCTTTCTCTTCCCCACGAGTCACTTCAGGCTCTATTCTCACGACCGACGCGAACGACCATCACCGGCGGGGAAGCCGGTGGCGTTCGCACAGAGAGATCGGTGCACGATGGCCACACATTCGTCCGGGGACATCTCTGACGCCAAGTTCCTGACCGTTGCCGAGGTGGCCGCGATGATGCGCGTCTCCAAGATGACCGTCTACCGCCTCGTCCACGGGGGCGAGCTGCCCGCCGTCCGCGTGGGCCGCTCGTTCCGGGTCCGCGAAGAGGACGCGAACGAGTACCTCCGCAAGAGCTTCTACAACGCCGGCTGAGGTTCAGCCGGCGCTCGGTGCCGACTCTCGGGGCGCCGTAACACGACCCACGTGATGGACTTTTCGGCACCGATTCTTCGCGCCACCTCGTGGCCGATAGGCTGTCGGCGTCCTCCGGGCGTCTTCCGGAGAGACTCGTCGGTATCGGAAGGTTTCCCGTGGGTTCTGTCATCAAGAAGCGGCGCAAGCGCATGGCCAAGAAGAAGCACCGCAAGCTGCTCAAGAAGACGCGCGTCCAGCGTCGCAAGCTCGGTAAGTAGCCCTGCGCCAGGCAGCGAACTGACATGGCGGCGCCCGGCAGGATAGTTCTCGTCACCGGGGTCTCTCGCGACCTCGGTCGACGGTTCGCGCGCGCCGTGGCCTGCGACCCCTCGGTCTCCCGGGTGATCGGTGTCGATGTGGTTCCCCCCCGGGGAGACATCGGCGACGTCTCGTTCGTCCGGGCCGACATCCGCAACCCGGTGATCGCCAAGGAGGACGTCGACACGGTCGTCCACATGAGCGTCATCTCGACCCCCGGCAGTGCCGGCGGCCGCAACACGATGAAGGAGCTCAACGTCATCGGGACGATGCAGCTCCTCGCGGCGTGCCAGAAGGCGCCCAGCGTCCAGCACCTCGTGGTCAAGTCGACGACCACCGTGTACGGCGCGAGCAACCGGGACCCCGCGATGTTCACCGAGGACATGGGCCCGCGTCGCTCACCTCGGGCGGGCTATGCCAAGGACGTCGCCGAGATCGAGGGCTACGTGCGCGGCTTTGCGCGCCGGCGCTCCGACGTACGCGTCACGCTGCTGCGCGCCGCCAACGTGATCGGGCCCCACATCGTCAGCCCCATCACCTCCTACTTCCGGCTCCCGGTGATCCCCACCGTCCTCGGCTACGACGCCCGGCTGCAGTTCCTGCACGAGAACGACATGCTGCGGGCGCTGCAGCACGCAGTGGTCCGGGAGGTCCCCGGCACGTTCAACATCGCCGGAGACGGGATCCTGATGCTGTCCCAGGCGGTCCGACGCCTGCAGCGCACCTCGGTGCCGATGCCTGGCTTCGCGGTCGGCAGCGTCGGCTCCGTGCTTCGCTCGGCGCGGGTCGCCGACTTCTCTCCCGAGCAGCTGGGGTTCCTGACCTACGGTCGTGGGGTGGACACCACGCGGATGCGCGAGATCTTCGGCTTCGAGCCGGAGTTCACCACGGCCGAGGCGTTTGCCGACTTCGGATCGCTCCTGCCGTCCTCAGGTGGCCGGGCGGAGCGTGTCCTGGCGGGACTCGAGCAGCGGCTCCCGTCCTCCGCAGCCACCGCCGCGCTCTCGTCAGGAGCTGACCATGGGTGACGCCGAGATCATCCCGATCGGCACCCGCGGTCGTCCCGGTCGCGGCACCGGCAAGCAACCGTCCTCCGCGGCCCGGAGCCTGGCCCCCGGCCGCCGACCGCCCACCCGACCGGTTCCCCGCAAGGCCGCGGAGCGCGAGCCGGACCCCACACCGGTGATCGAGACCGAGGTGCCGGTGATCGATCGGCCGCCCGCCCTCACCCGTGACCGGGCACCGCTGACCGGCATCCCCACCGGGGAGTGGCTCGGGGCTTTCCAGTTCGCCGCGAAGGAGCTGTTCGGCGAGCAGTGGGAGCCCCAGCTGGCTCACTTCCTGGCCTTTCTGCGGCGCCGGGTGACCGGCGACTACGTCGTCGACGAATACGGCTTCGACCAGGAGATCGCCCAGCGCTTCTTCATGACGGCGCTCCGCCCGATCGCGGACAAGTGGTTCCGCATCGAGGTGCGTGGCATCGAGAACATCCCGCTCGACGGGGGCGCGCTGGTCGTGTCCAACCATTCCGGCACCGTCCCGCTCGACGGCCTGATGACGTCGGTGACGATCAACGACCACACCGGACGCAACCTGCGCCCGCTCGGCGCGGACCTGGTCTTCAGGATGCCGTTCGTCAGCTCGCTGGCCCGCAAGGGCGGCGCCACCCTGGCCTGCAACGAGGACGCCGAGCGGATGCTCAGCGGGGGTGAGCTGGTCGGGGTCTGGCCGGAGGGTTTCAAGGGGATCGGGAAGCCCTACTCCGAGCGTTACAAGCTGCAGCGCTTCGGCCGGGGCGGCTTCGTCTCCGCGGCCATGCGCACCGGCGTACCCATCATCCCGCTGGCGGTCGTGGGGGCCGAGGAGATCTATCCGCTGGTCGGCAACATCCCCTCGCTGGCGCGCCTGCTGGGGGTGCCCTACATCCCGATCACGCCGTTGTTCCCGCTGCTCGGCCCGCTCGGGCTGGTGCCGCTACCGTCCAAGTGGCTGTTGGAGTTCGGAGAGCCGATCCGGACCGACGAGTACGACGCCGGCTCGGCCGATGACCCGATGCTGGTGTTCAACGTGACCGATCAGGTCCGCGAGACGATCCAGCAGACGCTCTACACGCTGCTCATGCAGCGCAAGTCGGTCTTCCGCTAGGGCGTGGGCGTGTTGTTGCCGAGCACGCCACCCAGGATGTTGCCCACGTCGCCGAGGACGTCGTCGACCGGACCCAGGTCGGGCAGTCCGCCGTCAGGGTTCGAGGCCGGCTGGTTGCCCCCGAGCAGGTCGGCGATGTGGGAGATCGGGCCGCCGTTGCCGCCGTGGTGACGAGTCGGGCCGTCGCCGTGCGATGAGTCCGCCGGGAGCGGGCCGACCTGGGAACCCTCGGCCGTGGTCGCATCACCCGGCTGGTCGACCGGCGCGTCGGCACCCTGCTGGGCACCGGGGTGCTTGACCGGCTGCAGGTGCCTGCCGGGGCGAGTGGTGTCGATGGTGAAGATCTGGGCGACGGTGTTGAACGGGTTGTCGACCGCCTCGGTGACGAACGGCGGCACGATGTCGATGCTGGCGCCGCCACAGTCGGGGCAGAGGCTCTGAGCGCTGGTGTCGATCTGGAGAAGCGTCCGCGCTGCCGTGATGAGGGCGCCGCGGGCGCCGACGGGCACCACCGACTCGAAGCCGGAGAGTGAGGCCAGGGCGGACGAGGCGAAGTCACGGAGCTCCGAGATCGAGCGCTCGCGACCGGTGTTCTGGTAGTCGGCCATCAGCAGGTCCGATGCCTCGGAGGCCTGTGCCGAGAACGTGCCCAGCGTGTCTGCGATCGCCGCCGCGTCGCCGGAGTCGGCCCCGGCGCGGGTCAGCGCGTCGACCTCGTCGAGCCGGCCGGACGCGTTGGCCAGGAGTGTGGAGCCCTTGGAGCTGTCGTCGACGCTGAATCCGGTGTGAGCGTTCTCGATGGCTCGCTTGAGCGGGTAGAGCGCGTCACCCGGCAAGGCCGACTGGGCGGCGACTGCCATGGAGGTGGTCGCGCCGACGATGGCGAACCCGCCGATGGCGACCGCGAACCGGCGCTCGCGGGCGGTCCGGCGCGGCGCGACGGTCAACCGGTCGTTGAGGGTCCTTGCGGAGCCGGTGGGGGCCTTCGCCAGCACGGAGTCGGCCTCGGCCATCAACCGCTCGCGGAGGCTTGCCACGAACTCGGGTCGGGCCTCGACGGGAGAGGTGTCGCGGAGGGCGCCGACCAGCTCGAGGAACTCGACGTAACGCGCGTCACGGAGAACCCCGGTCGAGAGATCCTCGACCAGGAGGTTGAACTCCTCGGCGCGGCGTCGGGCCGCGAACACGGGTGTCATCGGATCCATCCTGTGGTGCAGTCGTTGGGTCGTGCGGCGACGTTCCCGAGATGAAGCGTCGTCACAGAGCACAACGATGGGCGACGGGCGGAAGTTACGGCGTGCGGCGCACTCGCGGGGCCGCGGAGGAAGGTGTTGCGGGAGAGGCTCATCAGTCCCGGATCCCCTCTGGCATCAGCTTCGCGAGATTGCGGACCCCGCGCAGCTGGAGCTGCTTGACGGCACCGTCGCTACGGCCGAGCACGGCCGCCGTCTCCGCGATGCTCATGCCCTGCAGGAAGCGCATCACGAGGCAGTCGCGCTGCTCGTCGGGGAGCTCGGTGAGTGCCTTGAGCAGGATGTCGTTGGTCAGACCGGCGAGCACCGCCGACTCGGGACCCTCGGTGGCGTCGTCGTGGAGACCCATGTCCTCGGTGGTGAGCTCGAGGCGGGTGCGGCCGGCCTTGAAGTGGTCGGTCGCCAGGTTGCGGGCGATCGTCATCAGCCAGGCGCCGAAGTCCTTGCCCTGCCAGCGGAAGTTGGTCATGCTCCGCAGCGCCCGGAAGAACGTCTCCGACGTGAGGTCCTCGGCCAGCGCCGTGGACCGCGTCCGGTAGAAGAGGAAGCGGTAGACCGACCCCTGGTAGTGGTCGTAGAGGAGCCCGAACGCCTCGGAGTCTCCGGTGCGAGCCAGCTCGACGAGGGCGATCAGCCTGGTGCGGTCGGCCTCGGACTCCTCAGATGACGTCGCGAGGTCGGAGTCGCCGTACCCGTCCGGTCCACCCGGCACGACTGCGGCGCCGGCACCGGCGTTGTCATCGGCCCGGGCTTCGGAGAGGAGCGGGGTGGGGATACCGGCCAGGAGGGGGTCCTCGAGGGCCATGAGGCGCGTGACCGTGACGCGCAGGGCCTCTAGCCCGCGCGCAACGTCAGCACCGTTCCACGGCATCTTGTGCACCCTCCCAGTACGACTTCCCCCCGAAGCCACCCAAAGGATAGGCCGAAGTACCGGTCCTGGGAACGAAATGGCAGATCCCTGGTCTGGACCATCGGGGCCGCCCGGACCGCTCAGAACTAGAACACGTTCCCTGAAAACTAAGGACATCTCCTAGGGCGTGGTCATCGTCGGCGGGCCCGCAGAGCGACGCCCGCGGCGACCGTGCCGCTGACCGCGCCGGCCGCGGCTCCGACCAGCAACCCGGCCCGTACCGCCTTGCGGCCGGTGCGGTAGTCCCGGATGCGCCAACCCTGCTCGCGCGCATGGGAGCGCAGCTTCGAGTCCGGGTTGATGGCACAGGGGTCGCCGACCAGGCTCAGCATCGGCAGGTCGTTGTAGGAGTCGGAGTACGCCGAGCAGGTCTCCAGGGCCAGGCCCTCCCGGGCCGCCAGGGCCTTGATCGCCTCGGCCTTGGCCGGGCCGTGCAGCAGGTCGCCCACCAGGCGCCCGGTGTAGACGCCGTCCTCGTGCTCGGCGACGGTGCCCATCGCTCCGGTGAGGCCGAGCCGCCGGGCGATGATCTGGGCGATCTCGATCGGTGCCGCCGTCACCAGCCAGACGCGTTGGCCCTGGTCGAGGTGCAGCTGGGCCAGGGCCCGGGTGCCCGGCCAGATGCGATGCGCCATCGCCTCCTCGAAGATCTCCTCCCCGAGCTCCTGCAGCTCCAGCACGGTGTGCCCCGCGATGAAGCTGAGGGCCGAGTTGCGTGCATCGGCCACGTGCTCGGGATCCTCGACTCCGACTATCCGGAAGTAGGCCTGCTTCCAGGCGGCGCCCAGGATCTCGCCGGTGGTGAAGAACTTGCGCCGGTGCAGCCCGCGTGCGAGATGGAAGATGCTCGCGCCCTGCATCACGGTGTTGTCGACGTCGAAGAAGGCGGCGGACGTGGGATCGGCCTGGGTGTCCAACGCGGTCTCCACCTCGGCTGCGGCTGCGGCGGCCTCGCCCGCGAGCGTCGATCGCTGTTGCAGGTCCAGCAGCGGTCGCGGCTTCTCGGCGGGAGGACTCACGCCCGTAACAGTAGATCGAATCGAGACCACAACGAGCGGTCGTCCCTTGTGGAAGTATCCCTCCATGCCTTCCCCGGTCGACGACTCCGAGAGCGCCGTCGAGGACTACGACGAGCTCGACGGGGTCACCGACGTGGCGGATCTGGTCGAGGCAGCAGCCGCCGAGAGCCCCGACAAGCTCGCGATCGTGGAAGCCGGCGGACGAAGCCTCACCTGGTCCCAGCTCGACGACGAGGTCGGCCGGATCGCAACGGGGCTCGGCGCTGCGGGCATCGTGGCCGGCTACCGGGTCATGGTCGCGATGGGCAACCGCATCGAGTTCGTGACCACCTACCTCGGTGTCCTGCGGGCCCAGGCCGTGGCCGTGCCGGTCAACCCGCGCGCGACGCCCGGCGAGCTGGCCCGGATGGTCGCCGACTCCGGATCTCGCATGGTCGTCACCGACGTCGACACCGTGCGGGCAGTCCGGGAAGCGGTGGCGATCCTGGCCCGCGCCCTTGACGGCGAGGACGAGGACGGCGGCCTCGAGCCCGAGCTCGTGGAGCGCGCCGTCCAACCGCGCGTCGTGGTGGTCGGCGGGACTCTCCTGCCGGGCGAACGCTCCTACGACCACCTGCGCGCGGACAAGGCCAGGTTCGTGCCGCCGTTGCAGGACCCCGAGAAGCTGGCCGCGCTCCTCTACACCAGCGGTACGTCGGGTCGTCCCCGCGCCGCGATGCTGACGCACCGTGCCCTGCTTGCGAACATCGCCCAGGTCGCGCGCGTCGACCCGCGGATGATCCACGGCGACGACGTGGTCCTCGGCGTACTCCCCCTCTTCCATGTCTACGGCCTCAACGCGGTCCTCGGTGGCGTGATCCGACACCGGGCCAAGCTGGTGCTCGTCGACCGTTTCGACCCGCAGGGCACCCTCGACCTGATCGAGGACGAGGCCTGCAGCGTCATCCCGGTGGCCCCACCCGTCTTCGCGTACTGGCGGGGCGAGGAGCACCTCAAGGACAGGCTCGGCCCGGTGCGGCTGATCCTGTCGGGCTCGGCGCCGCTGTCACCCGAGCTGGTCGACGAGTTCACCCAGGCCACCCAGATCCCGGTGCACCAGGGATATGGCCTGACCGAGGCATCGCCGGTCGTCACCAGCACCCTGATCTCCCAGAAGCTGCAGGCGGGTTCGGTCGGGGCTGCCCTGCCCGGGATCGGCCTCCGGCTCGTGGACGAGGCCGGCCGCGCCCCTGAGGGTGAGGACCCCGGCGAGATCCAGATCTCCGGCGCCAACCTGTTCAGCGGCTACTGGCCCGACGGCACCGGCGGTCCGGACGCCGACGGTTGGTGGTCGACGGGTGATGTGGGCTTCCTAGACGCCACCGGGGACCTGTTCCTGGTCGACCGGCTCAAGGAGCTGGTGATCGTGTCGGGGTTCAACGTCTACCCGGTCGAGGTCGAGGAAGTGATCCGCGAGGTCGACGGTGTGGTCGAGGCCGCGGTGATCGGCGTCGAGGACCCCGTCACCGGGGAGGCGGTCGTGGCCTACGTCCGGACCACGGGCAGCGACCCGGGTGCGGTCGAGGCCGCAGTGCGGGCGCACTGCGAACAGCGGTTGGCGCGCTTCAAGCGGCCCAGTCGGGTCGAGATCGTCGACCAGCTGCCCCTGACCGTCACCGGGAAGGTCCAGAAGGGTCGCCTGCGGGGCATGGAGCGCCGCCGCGCGCTCGGCCTCCTCGAATGACTGCCCGGATCACCCTCTACAGCCGGCCCGGCTGCCACCTCTGCGACGAGGCGCGCACCGTCATCGAACGGGTGTGTGCCGATCTCGGCGTGGGGTACGACGAGATCTCGATCGCCGACGATCCCGAGTTGTTTGCGCGCTTCGGCGAGGAGATCCCGGTGACGTTCGTCGACGGTCGCCAGCACGACTTCTGGCGGGTCGACGAGACCCGCCTCCGCGCCGCTCTCACGGGGTGATCGCCGCCTGCCGCACCCCCGAGGCAGTGTCACATCTCACATGTGCTAGTCCGCCCCGCGTCCGGAGGTGCGGCTCGTTTTGTTCTCGCGTTCACAAACTCTTACAGTGAGCGGGCCGTCGGACGAATCCGGACCTGTGATGGCCCCCATCCACGGCGCTGGCATGGAGAGAAGACAGTGACCGCACGGACTTCCGCCGAGAGCACCCGGGACATCCCGGAGGCCACGGTCGCGCGACTTCCCGTCTACCTGCGGGCCCTGATCACGCTGTCTGAGTCGGGCACCGTCACGTGCTCCAGCGAGGACCTCGCCCGGGCAGCGGGCGTCAACAGCGCCAAGCTCCGCAAGGACCTCTCGTACCTCGGCAGCTACGGCACCCGCGGGGTTGGCTACGACGTCGACTACCTGCGCTACCAGATCGCCCGCGAGATCGGCGTGACCCAGGACTGGCCGGTTGTCATCGTCGGTATCGGCAACCTCGGACACGCGCTGGCGAACTACTCCGGCTTCCGCAGCCGGGGGTTCCGGGTGGTCGCGCTGCTCGACGCCGACCCGACCCGGCACGAGGAAGTGGTCGCCGGGATCGACGTACGCCCCTTCGACGACCTCGAGCAGATCGTCCGCGAGAACGGCGTCGCGATCGGGGTGATCGCCACGCCGGCGATCGCCGCCCAGGACGTGGCAGACCGCATGGTTGAGTGCGGGATCAGCAGCATCCTGAACTTCGCAGCCACCGTGCTGGCGGTGCCGGCGGGCGTCGACGTCCGCAAGGTCGATCTGTCGATCGAGCTGCAGATCCTCGCCTACCACGAGCAGCGCAAGGCCCAGGCGGACACAGCATGAGCGTCCTCGTGGTCGGCATCTCCCACAACTCCGCCCCGGTGTCCCTGCTCGAGCAGGTCGCCCTCGATGCCAATGGGGTGCACAAGCTGGTGCACGACGTCGCCGCGGGCGAGCACGTCACCGAGGCGACGGTCATCTCCACCTGCAACAGGCTCGAGGTCTACGCCGACGACGACCGCTTCCACGGCAGCGTCGAGGAGCTCTCGAAGCTGCTCGTCGACCGCGCCGGCGAGTCCACCGAGGCGATGCTGCCGCACCTCTACGTGCACTACGACGACGGTGCGGTCTCCCATCTCTTCCAGGTCGCCGCAGGTCTCGACTCGATGGCGGTCGGCGAGGGCCAGATCCTCGGCCAGACCCGCGAGGCGCTGCGGCTCGGCCAGGAGCTCGGCACCGTGGGCCCCGCACTCAACGTGCTCTTCCAGCAGGCACTCCGCGTGGGCAAGCGGTCCCGGGCCGAGACCGACATCGATCGGGTCGCGCCGTCGCTGGTCAGCGCCGCTCTGGACCGCGCCGGGTTGGCCCAGGGAGAGATCGCGGGCAAGCGAGTCGTCGTCGTGGGCGCCGGGGCCATGGCCGGGCTCTCGACCGCAACCGTCGCCCGGCTCGGTGCGACCGAGGTGACCGTGGTCAACCGCAGCCCCGACCGCGCCGACCGGCTGGCCCGCGAGTACGGCGCCAGGCCGGCGCCGCTCGTGGATCTCGCCGTCGAGCTCGGCGCCGCCGACGTCGTCCTGACCTGCACCGGGGCCACCGGCGTCTTGATCACCACCGACATGGTCGTGACCGCCCAGTCGGACGCCCGGCCCCTGACCTTCATCGACCTCGCGCTCCCGCACGACGTCGACCCGGCCGTGCGTGACCTCCCCGGAGTCACATTGATCAACCTCGCCGAGCTCGCCGAGGAGCTGCAGCACTCCGAGGTCGGCCGCGAGGTCGAGGACGTCCGCGCCATCGTCACCCAGGAGGTCGCCGCCTTCCTGGCCGCACGTCGCCAGGCCAGCGTCACCCCGACGGTGGTTGCGCTGCGTTCCATGGCCACGGCGGTCGTCGAAGCGGAGATGGTTCGCCTCGACGGTCGGCTGCCCGAGCTGGACGGGGCGGCCCGCGCCGAGATCCTGCAGACCGTGCGGAGGGTCGCCGACAAGCTGCTCCACGAGCCGACCGTGCGGGTCAAGGAGCTGGCCAACGAGACCGGGGCGGTGTCCTACGCCGCGGCCCTGGCCGAGCTGTTCGCTCTCGACCCCGAGGCCGTCGACGCCGTCACCCGTCCGGAGGGCCTGGCATGATCTCCCCGCCAGATCCCTCGCTGGGCTCCCGTTCCGCCGGGGACCCCGAAACCGTGGCGACCATCCGCGTCGGCACCCGAGGCTCCCTGCTCGCCACCACCCAGGCCAGCACGGTGGCCGAACTGATCCGCACCCGGTTGGGACACCGGGTCGAGCTCGTCGAGGTGACCACCGAGGGCGACCGCAGCCAGGCCGCCGGCACCTCGCTGGCCGCGTCCGGCACCGGCGTCTTCGTCGGGGCGCTGCGCGACGCGCTGCTCCGCGGTGACGTCGACGTCGCTGTCCACTCCCTCAAGGACCTCCCGACGTACCCCGCCGAGGGCATCGCGCTGGCAGCCGTGCCCACCCGCGAGGATCCGCGCGACGTCGTGGTGGCCCGCGACGGGCTCACTCTCGGCGAGCTGCCGGCTGGCAGCCGGGTCGGCACCGGGTCGCCTCGACGTGCCGCCCAGCTGCATGCCCTCGGCCTCGGTTTGGACGTGGTCGGAGTCCGTGGCAACGTCGACACCCGGATCAGCAAGGTGAGCTCCGGCGAGTACGACGCCGTGGTCCTCGCCCGTGCGGGTCTGGCTCGTATCAACAGGCTCGACATGGCGACCGAGGTGCTCGACCCGTTGCAGATGCTTCCCGCCCCCGGGCAGGGCGCGCTGGCGATCGAGTGCCGCGCCGATGACGAGCTGCGCACGGAGCTGGCCACGCTCGAGGACGTCCGGGCCCGGGCGGCGGTCGACGCCGAGCGCGCGGTGCTGGCCACGCTCGAAGGTGGCTGCTCGGCACCGATCGGCACCCTGGCAGAGGTTGTGGAAGGTGAGGACGGAGACGAGATCTGGGTGCGCGCAGTCGCACTCTCGCTCGACGGAGGGCTCGCGGTGCGGAGATCCGCATCGGGGGCCCCGGCCGATGCCATCGGCGTCGGGACCCGGTTGGCGCAGGACATGCTCGCCGACGGTGCAGGACAGCTCGAAATGGGCGGGGCCGAAGTAGACCCGCGGGAACACGACGTACACGAAGACAAGGTGCACAACGCATGACGCGAGGCAATTCCACTCGATCCGCCCAGGGCCAGACCCGTGGCTGGGTGTCGTTCGTCGGCAGCGGCCCCGGTGACCCGGACCTGCTGACGGTACGAGCTGTCGCCCTGCTGAGGCAGGCGGACGTGGTCGTCACCGAGGCACCCGAGCACGCCGGACTCGTCCGGGCGCTGTTGGGTCTGCCCGAGCCCGTCGAGCCCGAGGAGGGCGACGAGCCCGTCGCCGCCGACGTCGATGGTCCCGAGTTCGTCGATGGCGGGTTCGGTGAGGACGGCCAGCCCCTGACCCATGCCGCCCGGGCGAAGGTCGTCGTCAAGCAGGCCAAGCGTGGCCTACGCGTCGTGCGCCTGATGTCTGGCGACCCGTTCCTCTACGCGTCCGGCCCGGAGGAGGCCCAGGCCTGCGTCAAGGCCGGACTCGGCTTCGAGATCGTTCCGGGCGTGTCCTCGGTGAATGCGGTCCCGGCGTACGCCGGCATCCCGCTGACCACCAAGGACCACCGCGAGGTCGCCGTCGTCACCTGCGGTGACCGGATCGACTGGGCGCAGTACGCCGACGACCGCACCCTGGTCCTGCTCTCGGCTGTCGGCTCGATCGGCGAGATCAGCAAGGCGCTCGTGGCCGCTGGGCGCTCGCCGCAGACCCCGGTCGCGATGACCCGGGTCGGGACGACCACCGGCCAGGCCACGGTCACCTCGACCCTCGAGCACATCGCCGCCGACGCGCGTGCCGCGCGGATGGCACCGCCGGCGGTCACGGTCATCGGCGCCGTGGTCGACCTGCGACAGACCCTCTCGTGGTTCGAGACCAAGCCGCTGTTCGGCTGGCGCGTCCTGGTGCCCCGCACCAAGGAGCAGGCAGGTGCCGTGTCCGCGCGGCTGCGCGGCTACGGCGCGGTGCCCGAGGAGGTCCCGACCATCTCGGTCGAGCCGCCCCGCAACCCGCTTCAGATGGACAAGGCCGTGCGCGGCCTGGTCGAGGGCCGCTACGAGTGGATCGCTTTCACCTCGGTCAACGCGGTCAAGGCGGTGCGGGAGAAGTTCGAGGAGTACGGCCTCGACGCCCGGGCCTTCTCCGGCCTCAAGATCGCTGCGGTCGGCGACAAGACCGCTCAGGCGATCTCGGCCTGGGGCCTGCGCGCCGACCTGACCCCCTCGGGGGAGCAGTCGGCTGCGGGTCTGCTCGCCGACTGGCCCGAGTACGACCGGCTGCTCGACCCGATCAACCGGGTCTTCCTGCCGCGGGCCGACATCGCCACCGAGAACCTCGTGGCCGGCCTGGTCGACCTCGGCTGGGAGTGCGACGACGTGACGGCGTACCGCACGGTCCGGGCCACGCCGCCGCCGGCGCCGACCCGCGACGCGATCAAGACCGGCAAGTTCGACGCTGTCGTGTTCACCTCGTCCTCCACCGTGCGCAACCTGGTGGGCATCGCCGGCAAGCCGCACCCCTCGACGATCATCGCGGTGATCGGCCCGGCCACGGCGAAGACCGCCGAGGAGCACGGCCTGCGCGTCGACGTGCTGGCCGCGAAGCCGGACATCGACGAGCTGGTCGACGCCCTCGCTGACTTCGGCGCCGCGCGCCGGCTCTCGCTGCTCGACCAGGGACAGCCGGTGACCCGGCCCTCCGAGCGCAAGCCCTCTGCGCGACGGAAGGTCCGAACGCAATGAGGAGGTCGAGGACGGCGCGCTGGCGCCCGTCTCGAAACCCGTGAGCGAAGAAGGCACGTCGCCCCAGGTGGCCGGACCCCGGGTCCGGCCACGACGGCTGCGTACGACCCCGGCCCTGCGCAAGATGGTGGCAGAGACGTCACTGGAGGCACGCCAGCTGGTGCTGCCGGTCTTCGTGCGTGAAGGGCTCAGCGAGCCCCGCGCCATCTCGTCGATGCCAGGGGTCTTCCAGCACACCCGATCGACGTTGCTCGCGGCCGTCGCCGAGGCGGCCGAGCTCGGCCTCGGTGGCGTGATGCTGTTCGGCATCCCTGAGACGAAGGACGCCGTGGGCTCGGGTGCCACCGACCCTGCAGGCATCCTCAACCTCGCCATCACCGACGTCGTCGCCGAGGTGGGCGACGCGCTGACGGTGATGAGCGACCTGTGCCTCGACGAGTTCACCGACCACGGTCACTGCGGGCTGCTGACCCCCGACGGCAGGGTCGACAACGACAAGACGCTGGAGGCCTACGCCGAGATGGCGCGGGCCCAGTCCGACGCCGGCGTGCAGATGGTCGGACCCAGCGGGATGATGGACGGTCAGGTCGCCGTCATCCGAGAGGCGCTCGATGCCGACGGGCACGAGGAGGTCTCGATCCTCGCCTACTCCGCGAAGTACGCCTCCGCGTTCTTCGGCCCGTTCCGGGAGGCCGTCGACTCCTCGCTCGAGGGCGACCGCCGGACCTACCAGCAGGACCCGCCCAATGCCCTCGAGGGAGTCCGCGAGGCGCTGCTCGACATCGAGCAGGGCGCCGACATCGTGATGGTGAAGCCGGCGCTTGCCTACCTCGACGTCGTACGCCGGGTGCGAGACGCCGTGGACGTGCCGGTCGCGGCGTACAACGTCTCGGGGGAGTTCTCCATGCTCGAGGCGGCCGCCGCCCGGGGCTGGATCGAACGCGAGCCGGCGATCCTCGAGACCCTTATCTCGATCCGCCGAGCCGGCGCTGACGTCGTCCTGACCTACTGGGCAGCCGAAGCCGCCCGCCTCCTCGCCCGCTGAAGAAGCCGACCGCCGAGACGTTCTGCCTCAGTGGGTGTAGCGGATCAGGCAGCGGTCGAACTTGTCGTTCTTGACGAGGATGTTGTCGATGTAGCCGTCGAGGGTGCACTGGACGATGGCCTGGGCCATGGTGAGGATGTCGTCGACGGGGGCGATCGAGGTGGTGGGCAGCGGGGGCAGGGTGACCGGGGGGAGTGGGATGTTCGGGACCCCACCACCGCCGTTGTTGCCGTTGCCGCCGGTCTCGGGGGGGTCGGTGGGTTGGGTGGGCGGTGGGGTGGTTTCGCCGCCGCTGCCGGGCTGGTTGGTGGGGACGTGCTGGGCGTGGGGGTGTCCGGGGCCGTGGGCGCCGTTGTTGGGGTGGGGGTGTGCCACGTAGTTGGGGTCGGGGGCGATGACCCCGGCCGCGGTGGTGCTGTTGGGCACCGAGGTGAAGTCGCCGTCGGCGTAGGCGGTCATGATCGACAGCACCAGGTCGACGTAGGACGCGGAGTGGTTGTAGCGGTAGACCGCGGCGTGCTGGCCCGCGGTGGTGGCCAGGTCGTCGTTGCCCGAGCACAGGTAGACCGCGGTGGCCAGGGCTGCGTCGTCGATGTCTTGGGGGTTGCGCTGCCCGTCGCCGTCGGCGTCGACCCCGACCACCGACCAGGTCGAGGGGATGAACTGCATCGGCCCGACCGCCCGGTCGTAGGCGGTGTCGTCGTCGAACTGGCCGGCGTCGGTGTCGCGGATCAGCGCGGTGTGGTGCTGGCCGTTCAACGCGAGACCGTAGATGCCCGGGGTGGCGACCCCGTCGTTGTTGAGCTGGTTGCCGTTCGCGCGGCCGTGGTTGGACTCGACCCGCCCGATCCCCGCGATCAGCTGCCAGGTCAGGTTGCAGGACTTGTCAGCGGAGTTGATCACGGTCTCGGCACGCTGGTAGGCCGCCAGGGCAGCCGAGGGGATCCCCGAGGTCGACGCATGGGCCACGATCTGCTCCGCGTCGCCCGCACCCGAGACATCCGGGGACACCGCACCACGCGACGACACACTCGCCGGCGCCTCGATCGCCTGCGACGGCACACTCGTGCCGTCCGGCAGTGACGTGTTCGGCTCGGCGTCCGCGGCAACAGTGGCCGCACCGACTCCTGCGAGGCTGGCCGTCCACGCTGCCGAGAGCAGAGCGAGCGGCAGGATCGCCGTTGCTTTCTGGACGCGGCCGAAACGCTTTGCGGACATCCGATGCACTCCCAATTCTGACGCTGTTCGTGGCACTCCCTCAAGCACCGAACACCGATACAACGAATCGTGTCACATCCAAGTTACGGATGTGTCCGATACGTGGCACTGGTCCTCGACTCGAGGCCGTGTCAAGGTGACGGGAATTGCGGCTGGTCATGACGCCGAACAGCATCGATTCCGTGGCCCGGAACACCTTCCCGGTGCCCAGGACTGGCCCCCGGCATGCCGGGGTTGGACCGTTGGGGACAATGACTCGGTGAGCCCCCTCCGGCCCGACCACACCGCCGCGTCCGCGTCGCTGTTCGAGCGCGCCCGCGCGGTGACGCCCGGCGGCGTGAACTCCCCGGTACGCGCGTTCAACGCCGTGGGTGGCACCCCGCGGTTCATCCGGTCGGCCAGCGGGGCATGGCTGACTGATGTGGACGGCAACGAGTACGTCGACCTGATCTGCTCCTGGGGGCCGATGCTCCTGGGGCACGCACACCCCGATGTGCAGGCCGCGGTGGCAGCGGCCGTAACCCGAGGTACGTCGTTCGGCACGCCCACCGAACCAGAGGTCGAGCTGGCCGAGGAGATCGTGACCCGGGCCCCCGTCGAGCGAGTGCGCCTCGTGTCGTCGGGGACCGAGGCGACCATGTCCGCGATCCGGCTCGCGCGCGGCTTCACCGGCCGCGACGTGGTGGTGAAGTTCGCCGGCTGCTACCACGGTCACGTCGACTCGCTGCTCGCGTCCGCGGGATCGGGCCTGGCCACGTTCGCCGTGCCGGGCACGCCAGGGGTGCCCGAGTCGTCGACCGCCCTGACACTGGTGCTGCCGTACAACGACCGCGCCGCCGTCGACAAGGCGTTCGCCGAGCACGGCGACCGGATCGCGTGCCTGATCACCGAGGCCGCTCCCGGGAACATGGGTGTGGTGCCACCGGAGCCGGGATTCAACGCGTTCCTGGCCGAGACCTGCACCCGCCATGGCGCCCTGTTCGTCAGCGACGAGGTGATGACCGGCTTCCGGGCCAGTCGGCTCGGACAGTGGGGATTGGATGGCGCGGTGGAGGGCTGGCGGCCCGACCTGGTCACGTTCGGAAAGGTCATGGGTGGCGGCTTCCCGGCCGCTGCGTTCGGCGGGCGGGCCGACGTGATGTCGCGGCTGTCGCCCGAGGGGCCGGTCTACCAAGCAGGCACCCTCTCGGGGAACCCCGTCGCCACCACCGCCGGGCTGACCACGCTGCGGCTCGCGACCCAGGAGGTCTACGACCACATCACGAGTGCCGGCGAGACCATCAAGGACGCGGTCGCGACCGCACTCTCCGGGGCCGGCGTCCCGCATGTCGTCCAGGCGTCCGGCACGATGTTCTCGGTCTTCTTCGCGGACGGCAGCGTGCGCGACTTCGACGACGCGTCGCGCACCGATTCGCGTGCCTATGCAGCGTTCTTCCACGCGATGCTCGACCGTGGCGTCTACCTGCCGCCGTCGGCGTACGAGGCGTGGTTCCTCTCCTCGGCGCACGACGACCGCGCCGTGTCGACGGTGCTCGACGCTCTGCCCGACGCCGCCAGAGCCGCGGCCGCTACCGAGAAGGACCGATGAACGCGACCCCCGACACGATCGTCCACCTGCTTCGCCACGGCGAGGTCCACAACCCCGACGGCGTGCTCTACGGCCGCCGCGACGGCTACCACCTCTCGGACCTGGGCAAGCAGATGGCGGAGAAGGTCGCCGACGCCGTGAAGGACCGCGACATCGTCCACCTGCGGGTCTCGCCCCTGGAGCGGGCCCAGGAGACGGCCCGGCCGCTTGCCCAGGCCCGAGGCCTCGAGATCGTCACCGACGAGCGCGTGATCGAGTCGACCAACGTCTTCGAGGGGATGCGCTTCGGGGTCGGAGACGGCGCCCTGCGCAGGCCGTCGGCGTGGCGGCACCTGTGGAACCCGTTCAAGCCCTCGTGGGGCGAGCCGTACAAGGACATCGTCGCGAGGATGATGGCGGCGGTCCACGACGCCCGGATCGCGGCGGCCGGCCATGAGGCGGTCCTCGTCTCCCACCAGCTGCCGATCTGGACGACGCGGCTGCACGTCGAAGGCCGCTCCTTCCTCCACGACCCGCGCAAGCGTCAGTGCACGCTCTGCTCCCTGACGTCGTTTCACTTCGTGGGCGACCGACTCAGCCAGGTCTCCTACAGCGAGCCAGCCGGCGACCTGATCCCCACAGCGGACAAGAAGGCGCCGTTCTCGGCCGGCGGAGCACCCGAGGAGCGCAAGCCCTGACGATGTCGTCCCGGTCCCGCCGTACCCTCCCCGCCGTCCTCGGTGTCGTGCTCGCCTGCGTTCTCCTGCTGGCGGGCTGTAACTCGTTGGGCGGCACCAACAACGCCGGCTACGTCCCCGGCGACGGTCAGATCCTCCAGCTGGCCCCGGCGGATCGGGGTGATCCGATCGAGCTGACCGGGACCTCCCTCGAGGGCGACAAGATCGACCTCGCCGACTACCGGGGCCAGATCGTGGTCGTCAACACGTGGTGGTCGGGATGCAGCCCGTGCCGAGGCGAGATGCCGATGCTGACGAAGACCGCGGACGAGTACGCCGGCAAGGCCACGTTCGTGGGCATCAACATCCGGGACTCCAGCGCCGACAACGGACTGGCCTTCGAGCGCAGCCTCGGCGTCAGCTACTCCTCCATCTACTCGCCCGGCGGCGAGGCGCTGCTGCAGTTCTCCGGCAAGGTCAGCCCGGCGGCCGTCCCCAGCACGGCCATCCTCGACAAGCAGGGCCGGGTCGCGGCGGTCGTCACCGGCCCGATCCCGTCCCAGCTGACGCTGACCGAGGTCATCGACGAGATCGCTGGCCAGGATGGGTGACCGGTGATGGGTGACTGGTTCGGCGAGACCGCCGGCTCGGGGTCCCTCGTGCTCGCGGTGCCGGTTGCGCTGCTCGCGGGCCTGGTGTCCTTCTTCTCACCCTGCGTGATCCCGCTGCTGCCCGGCTACCTCTCCTACGCGACCGGGCTGTCCGGAGCGGACCTCGCCACGGGCGACGTCCGACGAGGCCGGATGCTCGCGGGATCGGTGCTCTTCGTGCTGGGCTTCTCCGTGGTCTTCGTGACCCTGGGGGTGGTGACCGGTTCGGTCAGCGAGTGGTTGATCGTCAACCAACGGCTGCTGAACGTGGTGCTCGGTGGCCTCGCCATCGTGCTCGGCGTCGCGTTCCTCGGGCTGGTTCCGTGGTTCCAGCGCGACGTGCGCATCCACGCGGTGCCGGCCGTCGGTCTGGCTGCCGCACCCCTGCTGGGGTTCCTGTTCGGACTCGGCTGGACTCCGTGCATCGGACCGACGCTCGGGGTCATCTTCACGCTGGCGATCAACGAGGGGAGCGCCACCCGCGGCGGCGTGCTGCTGGCGTTCTACTCACTCGGTCTCGGCCTGCCGTTCATCGCGGCCGGCCTGGCCTGGCGGCGCGCTCTCGGAGCCTTCGCGTTCTTCCGCCGCCACCAGCAGTGGGTGACGCGGGCCGGCGGCCTGATGCTGATCGCCGTGGGCGTCCTGCTGCTCACCGGCTGGTGGGCCGAGCTGGTCACCTGGTTGCAGATCCACCTGATCAGCGGCTGGACCGTGGGGGTGTGAGTAGTCCCGAACGCCGCCCCGGCGAGCTCAACGTGCGGGAGCTGGCACGCTGGCTGTGGCGCCAGCTCACATCGATGCGCATCGCGCTGATCCTGCTGTTGCTGCTCGCGCTCGCAGCCGTCCCCGGTTCGATCATCCCGCAAAGGGGCGTCGACGCCCTCAAGACCGCGAACTGGCAGGACCAGCACCCGAAGCTCACTCCTGTCTACGAGAAGCTGGGGCTGTTCGCGGTCTACGACTCCCCGTGGTTCTCCGCGATCTACCTCCTGCTGGTGATCTCGCTTGTCGGCTGCATCGTGCCGCGGACCTGGGTCTACGCCCGCGCGATCCGGGCCGACCCACCCCCCGCCCCGCGCAACCTGGGCCGGCTCCCGGACCACGCGTCGTACGACACCGACGAGCGGGTCGACGAGGTCCTGGACCGCGCCCGGGTGGTGCTGCGGGCCAAGGGCTACCGGGTGCGCGCCTCAGACCGGGACGACGACGCGGTGAGCGCCGAGCGAGGGTACCTGCGCGAGGTCGGCAACCTGGTCTTCCACCTGTCCGTGCTGGTCGTGCTCGTGGGCTTCGCCATGGGTGGGCTGTTCGGCTACAAGGGCGGCGTCATCCTGGTCGTGGGAAACGGCTTCGCCAACAACCTCACCCAGTACGACGACTTCGTGCCCGGCAGGCTGTTCAACGCACAGGACCTCGACCCGTTCTCGTTCGTGGTCGACCAGTTCGACGTCGACTGGCTGACGTCCGGCCCCCGTCAGGGGATGGCCCGCGGGTTCGACGCGCACCTGCGCTACCGCGAGTCGCCGACGGCCGACGAGAAGTCCTACGACCTGCGGGTCAACCACCCGCTGACGATCGGCGGCACGGAGGTCTTCCTGATCGGTCATGGCTACGCGCCGGTGATCACGGTCCGCGACGGGGAGGGCAACATCGCCTACCGCGGGCCGACCGTGTTTCTGCCGCAGGACCAGACCTTCCTGTCCTTCGGGGTGGTGAAGGCACCGGACGCCAAGCCGGCACAGATCGGGCTCGAGGGGTTGTTCTACCCGACCTTCATCAACATGGGCGGCGACCCCGTCAACGTCATGGGTGACGACAAGAACCCCAAGCTGTCGATGCTCGTCTACACCGGCGACCTCGGCATGGACAACGGGACACCGCAGTCGGTCTACGTGCTCGACAAGGCTGGCACGGAGCCGGTGAAGAACGACAAGGGCAAGCCGTTGCGGATCGACCTCAGCGTCGGCGACAAGGTCAAGCTGCCCGATGGTCTCGGCACCGTCAGCTTCGACGACGTCGTCCAGTGGAACCGCATCCAGATCTCCCAGACTCCCGGCAAGCGGATCGCGCTCGGCGGGGTCGTGCTGGCCCTGATCGGGTTGCTCGGCTCCCTGTTCATCCGGCCGCGTCGGACCTGGGTTCGCGCCCGTCGAGAGGGTGGCGTCACACTGGTCGAGGTGGCGGCGCTGGACCGGTCCGGCGGCGGCGACGTCTCCGGCGTGATCGATGATGTCGTCTCCGCGCTGCGAGGCGCCCAGCACAAACCCGGATCCGAGGAGAAGTCGTGACCGACGCCGCGTGGGAGAACCTCAGCAACCAGGCCGTGGCGGCCTGCGGGCTCGTCTACTTCCTGGCGCTCCTGTCGCACCTGGTGGAGTGGAGCTCCCTGCGCAAGGTGCCCGTTGCCGCGGTGTCGGAAGCTGCCTCGTCCGGGGGAGTCGCCGTCGCGACCGGGGGACCGGAAGCGGACGACGCCGCGGTTCGCCGCACGGAGGTCTTCGGACGCCTCGGGTTCCTGCTCACGTGCATTGCCGTGCTGGTGCACGCCATCGCTCTTGCCGGGCGGGGCATGGCTGCGGACCCGAACCGGGTGCCCTGGGGCAACATGTACGAGTTCACGCTGTCCGGCACGTTCGTCGTCGCCCTGTTCTACGTCGTGCTGCACCGCCGGTTCGGGCTGCAGTGGATGGCGCCCGTGGTGGTCGGCCTGGTCCTGACGCTGCTGATGGTGGCGGTGATCTGGCTCTACGACCCGGTCGCTCCGCTGACCGAGGCCCTGAACTCCTACTGGCTCGTCATCCATGTGGTCTCGGCGATCCTGGCGACCGGTGCGTTCACGCTCGGCGGCATCGTGTCAGCGATCTACCTCGTCAAGGCGCGTCGGCCCGACACGAGCACGGGTCTGCTGGCGCGGGTCCCGGCCCTTCCGGTGCTGGACCGGATCGCCTACCGGATCCACGCGTTCGGGTTCCCGGTGTGGACGTTCGCGGTGCTGATCACCGGTCCCATCTGGGCGCACCAGGCGTGGTCGTCGTACTGGAACTGGGACCCCAAGGAGGTCTGGGCGTTCATCACGTGGGTCGTCTATGCGGCGTACCTCCATGCGCGGTCGACCGCTGGGTGGAAGGGGCGCAACGCTGCGCTGCTGGCGTTGCTCGGGGTGGCGACGTTGTGGTTCAACTTCATCGGGATCAACTACTTCTCGACGACGAGCCAGCATTCGTATGCCAGCATCCCCGCGGTTCGCGACGTCGGGTCTACCTCGGCTCGGGTGTAGGACGTTCCGGCTCCCCGGGCCGACCGGGAGGCGACCTTGCCTCGGGCGGGTCCGGCCTGTTCAGCCGTTCTTGGAGTCGGGGTCCTCGGGGTGGCGGCGCCGGCGGTCGAGGTCGCGGAGGAAGTCCTCGTCGTCGTCGGGGCCCATGGGGCGCGGCGGCTGGCTGGGCGTGCGGGGTGCCTGGGTGCGGGGGGTGATCCCGCGGCGCTGGATCATCCGCGTCGTCAGGTAGATCGCCACCGCAAAGAGGATCACGACGAAAAGGAACTTCAGCACCCCTCCAATGTAGGCGCCCCGTGGTGAACGCCTACCCTGATCGCGTGAAGGAGTTCGTGATCTACACCGGCCTGAGGATCGTGCTGTTCCTGGCGTCCCTCGGGATCGTGATCGGGGTCTGGCTGCTGGTCGGGGACAACGTGCCGGTGCTGTGGGCCGTGGCCATCGCATTCCTCGTGAGCGGGGTCGGCTCGTACTTCATGCTCGACCGGCAGCGCGCAGCATTTGCCCAGCGGGTCGAGGAGCGCGCGGCCCGAGCCAGCGCGGCGTTCGAGGCGCGCAAGGCCAGCGAAGACGTCGACTAGGTCGACGGGCCCGATGGGGTTGCCCCGTCAGCGCTTGCGGCGGTTGAGCTGCCGGTCGATCCGGCTCTGTGGCTGACCGAGGATCTTGGCGAGCAGCGGCACGCGCATCCGCCAGGCGACGAAGCCGACGACGATGACCAACAGGATCAACCACAACATGCTGCCAGCGTACGCCGGGGTCCGTCGCGGGCGGTCCTAGCTGCGGGCGATGAGGGCGCCAGCGACGAGCGCGGCCCAGAGCAGCTCGGCCAGTCCCGTCTGCTGGAGCACCGGGATCAACCCGGGCCCGGTCGCGCCCGCCAGGACCGTGCGCACTGCTGGGACGGTCAGCAGCACGAAGGCAAGGCCGAGCAGGGCGAACCACGTCGTGACGGCAGCCACGGCAACGACCGCGACCGCGGCGACGATGACGAGTGCCAGGTAGAGCCGCCGAGTGTGACGGTCGCCGAGCACCACGGCCAGCGTGCGCTTGCCGGAGACCGTGTCAGTCGGGATGTCGCGCAGGTTGTTGACCACGAGGATCGCGCAGGCCAGCGCGCCGACCCCGACGGCGGCGTACAGCGCGGCCCATTCCCATGACTCGGTCTGGACGTACGTCGTGCCGATCACTGCCACCAGTCCGAAGAAGACGAAGACCATCACCTCGCCGAGGCCCAGGTAGCCGTACGGCTTGCGGCCGCCGGTGTAGAACCAAGCCGCGGCGACCGAGACCAGGCCGACGGCCACCAGCCACCAGGCCGTGGTCGCGGCGAGGACCAGGCCGGCCACCCCCGCGACACCGAACGCGAGGAAGGCGGCACGCTTCACGGCGCCAGGGGCGGCGGCACCCGAGCCGACCAGGCGCATCGGGCCCACGCGTTCGTCGTCGGTGCCGCGGATCCCGTCTGAGTAGTCGTTGGCGTAGTTGACCGCCACCTGCAGAGCCAGGCTGACGACCAGCGCGAGCGCGGCCTTCCACCACACCGCGGCATCGGCGTAGGCGGCCACGCCGGTGCCAGCGAGCACGGGTGAGACGGCGGCCGGGAGGGTGCGGGGACGCGCGCCGGCGATCCAGTCGGAGGTGGTGGCCACCGGAGGATCTAAGCAGGCGGCTGCTGGCCGGCGAGCGGGGCCTCGGCGGGCCGGTCGCCCGACTCCCGGGCCAGGTAGCGCTCGGCTGCGCGCGCGGAGGGCGCCATTCCGAGCGCGGCCACGATGACGATTCCGGCGATGACGAGCCAGCCTGGCGTGCCCCACTCCATCGCCAGGAACGTGTACGCCGCCGGTGCCCACACGCTCCCGAGCGTGCCGCCGAGCTGAGCCGCGCCTTGGTACTCGCCGCGACGATCGGGATCGGAGAGCTCGGACATGAAGCCCCAGTGGCCAGCCGACTGGTAGAGCTCGGCGCCCGTGACGGTCACGTGCCCGAGCCAGACCAGGAAGATCGTCGTCCAGCCGAGGGTGTCGTGGGTGACCAGGACGATCAGGCAGGAGAGCACGAAGAATGCAGCACTGATCCGCGCAGCCCGCAGCGAGCGGTCCACCGAGTCGACCCCGCGCGCCGCGGCCACCTGGAACAGCACCGCCATCACGGTGTTGGTGCCGAACAACCAGGCGAGCAGCACCCGAGGAGCGTCGGTCTCCTGGACCAGCCACAGCGGGATGACCACGTTCAGGAGGACCTGGTTGGTCCCCAGGACGCCGTCGAAGGCGCTGAGGGCGAGGAACCCCTTGTTCCTGAGGGCTCCGGGGTTGATCAGCTGTTCGTCGTCAGCCGGTTTGGCGTCGTGCTCGGCGTCCGGGAGCCGCGTGATGTAGACCGCGTTGAGGGCCAGGATCACCGCGGTCAGCAACGGCACCGCCCGCACCACAGCGTCGTTGTTGAACGCGAGAGCGAGGCCCCCTATCAGCGCGCCCAGCGTGAACCCGATGTTGAGGGCTGCCCGCATGAACGCCTGGGATCGCACGCGCTCCTCGCGTGGGAACACGTCGAGCGTGTAGGCACCCCGGCCGGACCAGCCGGCCGTGCCGACCAGCTCGAGCACGATCATCATCGCCAGGAACGCCGGGAAGCCCGTGATCAGCGGCCACAGTGCGTAGAGGCCGGCGCCGGCGAACGCCCCGATCGACCACATGCGCTTGGGTCCGATCCGGTCGGCCATCTTGCCGAGGGGCACGGCGAAGAAGAACGTGACCACCCCAGCGACCGTCAGCCCGAGCCCGACCTGGGCGGCCGAGAGGCCGACGATCTGGGTGAAGAAGACCGCGCTCCCCGTGAGGAAGACGCCCTCGCCGATCGCAAACAGCACCGACTGCAGCGACAGCTTGCGCGCGAGCGGCGTCGGCGGCAGGAAGCGGTCGAACAGGGAGGGCACGACGACATGAGACCACGGACCACTAGCCTCGGTCAGGTGGATTTGCGGGGCACGACGCGGCAGGTGGTCACGTCCCTGTCCGGGTGGCTGGGCGAGCCCGGCGAGCCCGGTCCACTGGTGGTCGAGACGTCCGGGTCGACCGGGGCTCCCAAGCGAGTCATGCTGCCCAGGTCCGCGGTCCTGGCCTCGGTCCGCGCCACGGAACGCCGCCTCGGTGGAGTCGGCCAGTGGCTGGTCGCGCTGCCCGCGTCGTACGTCGCCGGGGCCCAGGTGATCTGCCGCTCGCTGGTCGCGGGACACGAACCGGTGCTGCTCGAGGAGCACGGGTCCTTCTCCGAGGCCGCCGCCGCGATGGCGTCGGACCGGTTCGTCTCGCTGGTGCCGACGCAGCTGCACCGGATGCTGGACACGCCCGCGGACGTCGAAGCGTTGCGTACCTTCCGCGCGGTCCTGCTGGGTGGCGGCCCGGTTGACCCGACCCTGCGGTCCAGAGCCTCGGAGGCCGAGGTGCGCGTGGTCGCCACCTACGGCTCTGCCGAGACCGCGGGCGGGTGCGTGTACGACGGGTACGCCCTGGACGGGGTCGCGCTCGCGACCGACCGCGACGGACGACTGCGGGTCAGCGGCCCGACCCTCTTCGAGGGGTACCAGGACAACCCGGAGCTGACCGCCGAGGTGCTGGTGGACGGCTGGTTCCTGACCTCCGACGCCGCGCGGATCGACGAGGACGGGCGCCTCCAGGTGCTCGGTCGCATCGACGACATGGTTGTCAGCGGGGGTGTGAACGTGCCGGCCGCAGCGGTGGCCGCCAGGCTGCGCGAGCACCCGAGCGTCACCGCCGTCGAGGTGCTCGGCGTACCCGACAACGAGTGGGGCAGCCGGGTCGTCGCGTTCGTCGTCGGCGACGTGACACTCGACGAGGCGCGGGACTGGGTGGGGAAGAAGCAACCCCGGTCCTGGGCACCCCGGGATCTCGTCCGGCTCGACGAGATCCCGATGCTCGGAAACGGCAAGCCCGACCGGGTCCGGTTGCAGGCCCTGGCATGACCTTCTCCACTGTCTTCTCGATTCCGATGCGCAGCCGATTTCGCGGCATCACCGTGCGAGAGGGCGTGCTCGTCCGTGGAGCCGGGGGCTGGGGGGAGTGGAGCCCGTTCCTGGAGTACGACCCCGAGGTGGCCGAGCCCTGGCTCCGGTGCGCCGACGAAGCGGCCGCCGGCGACTGGCCGGCGCCGCTGCGGTCCTCGATCCCCGTCAACGTCACCGTCCCCGCCGTAGGCCCGGCAGAGGCCCACGCGATCGTCGGCCGGGGCGGCTGCGCGACCGCCAAGGTGAAGGTGGCCGAGCCGGGCCAGTCGCTCGCCGACGACCAGGCCCGGGTCGAGGCGGTGCGCGACGCGCTCGGTGGGGCCGGGCGGATCCGGATCGATGCCAACGGTGCCTGGGACGTCGACACCGCGATCGCCGCGATCGGGGTGCTGGACCGGGCCGCTGGCGGGTTGGAGTACGTCGAGCAGCCGACCGCGAGCGTGGAGGACCTGGCCGTCGTACGCCGAGCGGTGGACGTGCCGATCGCAGCCGACGAGTCGATCCGGCGGGCAGCCGACCCCTATCGGGTTCGTGACCTGGAGGCGGCCGACATCGCGGTGCTCAAGGTCCAGCCGCTGGGCGGGGTCCGGGCCTGCCTGCGGATCGCCGAGGACATCGACCTGCCCGTCGTGGTGTCGTCCGCGCTGGAGACGTCGGTCGGGATCGCCGCGGGTGTGGCCCTGGCTGCCGCGCTGCCCCACCTGCCCTTCGCCTGCGGGCTTGCGACCGTGCAGCTGCTCACCGACGACGTGGTCTTCCACCCGCTGCTGCCGATCGACGGCGTCCTGCCGGTCGGGGCGCCGGTCGTGGACGAGGACGCGTTGGCCCGTCTCGGTGCTTCACCGGAGCGAGCCGCGCACTGGGAGGCCCGGCTCGCGGCGGTCCGGGCGCTGCGGCAGGATCGACGCTCGTGAGCAACCCCTCGACCGACCTCGCCCGTGCGGTCGTCACGGCGTTGGTCGAGGCCGGGGTGACCGAGGTCGTGATAGCGCCGGGTTCGCGCAATGCCCCGCTGTCGTTCGCCGTCTTCGACGCGGCTGCGGCCGGCTTGGTGCGGATCCACACCCGCATCGACGAGAGGTCCGCCGGCTTCCTCGCCCTGGGGCTGACCCGGGTGGGCGCCCGGGCCGCGATCGTGTGCACGTCCGGAACGGCCGTGGCCAACCTGCATCCCGCGGTGCTCGAGGCGGCCCACGCCGCCCTGCCACTCGTCGTCGTCACCGCCGACCGCCCGGCGCGCTTGCGCGAGACGAACGCGAACCAGACCACCGACCAGGTCGGGATCTTCGGGCGGCTGGTCGAGACCGTCGACCTGGCGGCGGCGAACGAGATCCCACCCCTGGCCTCGGTCGTGGGCCCCACCCACCTCAATGTTCAGCTGGACGACCCGCTGCTGCCCGAGGGTCCGTGGGCGGACGTAACCGCGCAATTGCTGGGAAAGGGACCTGATTCCGCCCGAATCGCGTCCCTTCCCCAGCAATTGAACGAATACGTGCAGCCCCCGCCACCGGGCCCGCGGACGGTCGTGGTGGCGGGTGACGACGCGGGTCCGCGGGCGCGCGTCCTGGCGCAGCAGGCCAACTGGCCGCTGTTCGCGGAGCCCACGAGTGGTTCGCGAACGGGCGAGAACGCCCTGCGCTGCTACCGGCTGCTGCTCGACACGGCTCTGGGCTCGGCGATCGAGCGGGTCGTCGTGTTCGGTCACCCGACGCTGTCGCGACCGGTCGCTCGACTCCTCGGACGCAGCGACGTCGAGATCTTGACGGCCCCGACCGGCGGCGTCTGGAGCAAGCGGCCCTTTCGCGTCGACGGGCATCTCGACGTCCACGCCGAGCCGGGGCCGGCACGGCCGGACGACCCGGCCTGGCTGGAGGAGTGGCGCGCGGCCGACCGGTCCGTGGCCCGACGGCTCGACGCCCTGCTCGCCGCCGAGCCCGAGCTCACCCCGTACGAGGTCGCGGGCGCGGTGAGTCGCGCCGTGCCTGCCATGGGGCTGCTGTTCGTCGGCGCCTCCAGCCCGATCCGCGACCTGGACCTGATGGTCGCGCCGTACGCCGTGGGCGATCGGCGCAAGGTGATCGCCAACCGCGGGCTGAGCGGCATCGACGGCACGGTGTCCTCGGCCCTGGGCGCGGCGCTCGGGCGTCCGCACGGCAGCCGCAACCTGGCCCTGATGGGCGACGTGACGTTCCTCCACGACTCGAACGGCCTGGTGCTCGGCCCCCAGGAACCGCGACCGGACCTCACGATCGTGGTGGTCAACGACGACGGCGGATCGATCTTCGCGATGCTCGAGCAGGGCGCCGCGGAGCACGCCGACCGCTACGACAGGCTCTTCGGCACCCCGCACGGCGTCGACCTCGGCTCTCTCTGCGCCGCGACCCAGACGCCGCACTGGAGGGTCGACTCGCTGGCCGAGCTCGAGCACGCCCTAGCCTCCCCTGCGGGTGGCATCGAGGTGGTCGAGGTGCCGGTGCGCCGCGACAACCGTCGCGACCTCGACGCCCGGATCCGCGCGCTACGGCCCTAGCTCATCGCCCCCAGGATCGGCTCGGACTCGACGAGGCCCTCGTCGCTCGGCGCGGCACCCTCGCCGAAGACCTTCGCCGCCTGCCGTGCCCGCAGCTCGAGGTGCGCCTCGGCGGGCTTGTCGTAGCCGTAGCGTTCGCGCGCCTCGGTCGGCGTCAGCGTCTCCTGGCGGATCGGCGCGATCCCGAGAAGGACCGGCTCCACGACCGGCACCGTCATCGGCGACAGGACGCGGAGGACCCGGAGCTTCATCGCGGTGTTCCGCTCGGCCAGCCAGAACGAGACCCGCAGCACCGGCGTGACGAGCACATCGATGATCCGGGGTTGGCGCAGGCCGCCCATGGTGCGCATCCACTGTGGCATCGTCGCGATGGTCCCGGCCCGGAGCACCCTGCTGACGACCCAGGCACCGGGCCGCAGGAGGCGCGGCATCGGCGGCATCATCACGTCGGCGTTGAGCAGGTGGGCCATGGTCCGCTGGGCCGCTTCGCTGCCGGCCAGACGCGGTCGCATCATTGCGAAGTAGTCGCGGATGCCCTCACGGGTGCGCGGCACGTCGGCGGGGTCGCAGGTCTGCAGCTCGGCCGCGACCGCGCACTCGGCCCAGTACCTGTTCTCCTCGTCCTCGGTCAACCGGCCGGGCCCGTACTTCTCGTAGGCGTAGAGGATCGAGTGCCACGCCGTGAGGTGGATCCAGAGCTGCGAGTGCGGGTCGTTGGCGTCGTACGGCAGGCCGCTCAGGGGCTCGGTCCCGATTGCCTTGGAGTGCACCTTGACCAGGATGTCGGCCGCCTGGGAGGTGGAGCGGGTGTCGCCGAAGGCCACCATCGCGAAGTAGCGCAGGGTCCGGTCGTAGCGGGTCCGAGGCCGGAGGACGATTGCCTGCGTGGTGTCGACGGCCGCGACCAGGGCGGGATCCAGCTCCTCCACGACGACCGCACGTTGGAACCCGATGGTCACCGAGGTGGCGTAGCCCCACACCTTCCAGGTGATCGAGCCGGGCCCGAAGAACCCGTAGTCCTCCGGTGGCTCCACCGTGCTGCTGCGTGCCGCCATGGCGACTCCTCTCGTTGGTCGTCGCAAATTACTACACCACTGTAGTAATTGGAAGGTCTGCCGTACGGTTACCCCCATGAGCACCCAGCAGCCGACGACCGGACGCCGCCGTCCGTACGCCGCCCGGGTGCCGCTCGACGTCCGTCGCGAGCAGCTGCTGGACGCCGCGATCCGGGTGGTGGTGCGCGACGGGTACGACGGCGTCTCGGTCGACTCGATCGCCCGGGAGGCGGGGGTGACCCGGCCGGTCGTCTACGGCGCGTACAACGGGCTCGGGCCGCTGCTCGAGGCGCTCCTGGACCGCCAGCAGGTCCGCGCGCTCAGCCAGCTGGCGCGGGTGCTCCCGGACCGGCTCGACGTGGACGACCCGGACGCCTTCCTGCTGGACACGGTCCGGGCGCTCATCGAGACAGTGTCCGCCGACCCGCTCACCTGGCGGCCCATCCTGCTGGCTCCGCAGGGCACCCCCGAGGCGGTCCGCGCCCGCATCGACGCGGACCGCGAGCGCATCCGCGGCCAGCTCGCCGTCCTGCTGACGGCAGGCCTCGCGGTGCGTGGCGGGCCGGAGGTGGACGTCGAGATCGCCTCGCACGCACTGGTGGCGGTGCTCGAGCACTTCGGCCGGATCCTGCTCGAGGACCCCGCGCGCTTCGACACCGAGCGTCTGCTCGGTCTGGCCCGGATGCTGCTCGGCAGCCTGGGCAAGCGCGATCAAGCCACCGGCCGGGCCGGCGCCTGAGTATCGACGCATGACCGCTGCCGACACCTTCGCGGACTTCGTCGACCACCTCGCCGAGGCACTCGACGACGAGGCATCGGCCGGCAGCTCGATGACCGGCGAGGACTGGGCCACCCGGCTGCACTTCTCGCGCTTCCACTTCGACCGGATGATCCGGTCCGTGGCCGGTGAGCCCCCGCACGCCTTCCGTCGACGGATCCTGCTCGAGCGGGCGGCGTACCGCATGGTCACGACCGCGGCGCCGTTGCTCGATATCGCGGTGGAGGCGGGGTACGGCTCCCACGAGGCGTTCACCCGTGCGTTCACGAGGGCGTACGGCGTCGCACCGGCGGCCTGGCGCCGCAAGCCCGGTCATCTCCAGATCGCCGCACCCAGCGACGTGCACTTCCACCCACCCGGCGGCCTGCGGCTGCCCGTACGAGACAAGGTGACCTCCATGGACCTCCTGACCAAGATGGTCGAGCACCACATCTGGCTGACCGGCGAGATGGTGCGTGTGGCCGGACGACTCTCCGACGAGCAGCTCGACCAGCTGATCGGGGTCGATGTCGACGAGGACGAGCAGTCGATCCGCCGGTTGTTGTCGCGGCTGATCGGTCAGATGGGCATGTGGAACGCCGCCATGGCGACCCGCGACTACGACTGGTCGGTCGAGGAGCACGAGTCGCTGACGTCGATGCGGGAGCGGCTGGCCGTCGAGGCCCCGACGTACCTCACCCACGTCCGTGAGGTTGTGGACGCCAACCGTCTCGACGACACGTTCGTGGACGCGCTGTGCCTGCCCGCCGAGGTGTTCACGTATGGCGGGATGATCGCCCACGTCCTCACGTTCGCGGCCCACCGCCGGACCCTGGTGGCCCTGGCCCTCGACCACCACGGCGTCGGCGAGCTCGGGTGGGGCGACCCGATGCGCTGGGTCGCGGAGGCCGCTTCCTCGTAGGGCTGTCCGAGCCCGCGCGGGCAGACCGGACATCCCCGACCGGTTGTCCGCGACAATGGCCGGGTGGATGTCGCCTTCTTCCTTGTCGCCCTGGCAATCGGCGTGCTGGCCGTCACGGCGTTGTCCGAGAGGCTGGACGTCTCGCCTCCGCTCGTGCTGATCGCCGTCGGGGTCGCGGCGTCGTACGCGCCGGGCATGCCGGAGGTCCACCTCGAGCCCGAGGTGGTGCTGCTCGGGCTGCTGCCCCCGCTGCTCTACGCCACGGCGATCCAGACCTCGCTGGTTGACTTCAACGCCAACCGGCGCTCGATCCTGCTGCTGTCGGTCGGCCTGGTGACGTTCACGACGTTCGGCATCGGTGCCTTTGTGCACATGAGCCTGCCGAACGTGTCCTGGGCCGCGGCCCTGGCGATCGGGGCGGTCGTCGCGCCGCCGGACGCCGTGGCAGCCACGGCCATCGGGCGCCGGATCGGGCTGCCCCGCCGGATCGTCACGATCCTCGAGGGCGAGTCGCTCCTGAACGACGCGACCGCTCTGGTCGCGCTCCGGACCGCGCTCGCCGCCGGATCGGGAGTGGTGATGTGGCACGTGGCCCGGGACTTCCTCTGGGCAGCGGGGGGCGGTGCGCTGATCGGATTCGCGATCTTCTTGCTCGTCGGCAGGATGCGCAAGCGGATCACCGACCCGTTGCTCGACACCGCGATCTCGTTCGTGGTCCCGTTCGGTTCCTACATCCTGGCCGAGAAGGCACATGCCTCCGGCGTGATTGCGGTGGTCGTCGCCGGCCTGTTCCTCGGTCACAAGGCGGCGATCCTGCAGACCGCGCAGTCGCGGATCGCCGAGCGGATGAACTGGCGCACGATCGCTTACGTCCTCGAGAACGCCGTGTTCCTGCTCATCGGACTGCAGGCGTCCTGGATCTTCACCGACGTCGGGCGGAGCAACCTCTCGGCGCTGCGCATCTTCGGGGTCTGCGCCACCACCCTGGTCGGCGTGATCGTGCTCCGGTTGGCGTGGGTCTTCGTCGCGCGCTACGCGCTGGTGCGCCCCGGACCGGATCGGATCACCAGACAGGTCCCGCCGTGGCAGTACACCTTCATCCTCGGCTGGGCGGGCATGCGCGGCGTGGTGACCCTTGCCGCCGCCTTCGTCATCCCGGCGGACGTCCCACAGCGGGAGATCCTGCTGTTGATCGCGTTCACGGTGGTGGCCGGGACCCTGTTCATCCAGGGCTTGACCCTGCCGGTCCTCGCCCGGTGGCTGAAGGTGCCCGCGCCGGATCCCATGGACGACGCCCTGGCCCGCGCCACCCTGCTGCAGCAGGCTTCGAAGGCCGGCTACGAGGAGCTTGAGAAGCTGGAGTACGACGACCAGCACGGCATCTGCGACCTGGTGCGTCAGCGGATCGACCAACGGAACTTCGCGGCCTGGGAGCGGCTCGGCACCACCGCCGACCAGGAGTCACCGAGCGAGCTCTACGCCCGGATCCGGCTGGCCATGATCGGGGCCGAGCGAGGCCGGATCCTCGAGATCCGGAAGTCGGGCACGGTGGCGTCCGAGGTCATCGCGGAGGTCCTCGCGATGCTCGACGTCGAGGAGTCGATGATCGACGTCGCCAGCGCCGCGCGCGAGGAGCTGAAGGTCGTCAGCTCCTCCAGGCAGCGGGTCGGCGACATCTGCGCCGAGCTGGAGCGGTACCTCGTGATCGACACAGATCGGGATCCGTCGTGCGCCAGGTGCATCGATGCCGGCGTCGCCTGGGTCGCCCTGCGGCAGTGCCTGGAGTGCGGCAACGTCGCCTGCTGCGACTCCTCGCCGCTTCAGCACGCCACCGCCCACTTCCACGAGACCACGCACCCGGTGATGCAGTCCGCCGAGCCCGGCGAGGACTGGCGCTGGTGCTACGTCCACCACCTCACTGCCTGAACCGGATCGGGAACCGCGCCGGTCCGGTGTTGCCCGACACCGGCAGCCACTCGCCGGGACCGTCGGGCTGCGCGTCCGGCAGCCGCTGAGCGAGCAGCGGCAACGCGACGGCCATGTCGGTCCTGGCCACGAAGTGGCCGAGGCAGTGGTGGACGCCCGCCCCGAACCCGTGGTGCGGCGGGCGGACCTGGGTGATGTCGAAGGCGGGGTCGGGCATGGCTGCCGGGTCGGTGCCGGCCGCGTGCGACAACATCTGCACGATGCCGCCCTTCGGGATGTGCAGGCCCTGGAACTCGACGTCCTCCAGCGCCTCGCGAGTGACCCAGGTGACCGTCGGATTCACCCGCATCACCTCCTCGACGGCGTTGGCACCGAGGTCCGGCCGTTCGCCGAGAAGGCGCCACTGGTCGGGGTGTCGTAGCAGGGTCTGGAGCGCCAGGCCCAGCTGGTTGCGGGTGGTCTCCATCCCGGCGAACGCCAGGAAGACCAGCGCGACGCCGAGCTCGTGGCGGCTCAGGCCGTCGGCCTCCTGTGCCCGGAGCAGCGTTGTGACGAGGTCGTCGCGGGGGTGCGCCTGCCGGTCGAGGACCACGTCGTCGACGTAGCCGTGGAGACCGGACAGCGCTGACTCGATCCGTGGCAGATCCGCCGCGACGCCGATCCCGAACGACGCCCCCAGGTCGTCTGCCCAGTGCGCGA
>JAOPXM010000144.1 GCA_025965125.1 Nocardioides sp. | reverse complement strand
GTCTTCGCCAACGGCGACAAGGCCGAGGCCGCGCGTGAGGCGGGCGCCGACATCGTCGGCGGCGACGAGCTGATCGACAAGGTCAACGGCGGGTGGCTCGACTTCGACGCCGTCGTCGCGACCCCGGACATGATGGGCAAGGTCGGCCGTCTCGGCCGCGTGCTCGGCCCGCGAGGCCTGATGACGAACCCGAAGACCGGCACCGTGACTCCGGACGTGGCCAAGGCCGTGTCCGACATCAAGGGCGGCAAGATCGAGTTCCGCGTCGACCGCCACTCCAACCTGCACTTCATCATCGGCAAGGCCTCCTTCACCGAGGCGCAGCTCGCGGAGAACTACGCCGCGACGCTGGAGGAGGTGCTGCGGCTCAAGCCGGCCAGCTCCAAGGGCCGCTACCTCCGCAAGGTCACCGTCTCCACGACGATGGGCCCGGGTGTGCAGGTCGACCCCAACCGCACCAAGAACGTCACCAGCGAGGACGAGAACGCCCCCGCCTGATCGACACGTCACCGCTGACCCGCCCGAAGGCGCGCGAGCTTGCGAGCTCGCCGTTCAACCTCGGGCGGGTCAGTGCGCATTTGGGCGGCGCCTGGCGGGCCGGCGGCCCCATCCGCATTCTCACCTGACCCGGCGGCCACGCTGCCCGCGAAACTCACGCCACCCGATTTGGCTCCAGGTCCGGCTCCCCGTACAGTTCCTCCTGAATCCAGAGACCGCCGGTTGTCATGCTGCATGAGCAGCACGATCGAAGGTTCCGCGAAGTGCGGACGACCTGCGCAGGTGACAGAGCAAGGCCCTGCTGAGCAGGCGCCGTCCACGCCCTGAGCATCTGTGCTCGGGGCGTTCGTGTTTCCGGGCCCTGCGCGGAGGTCTCGCAGTCCGGAAGGAGACCCATGGCGCGGGCAGAGAAGCAGGCAGCCGTCGCGGAGATCGTTGACTCGTTCAACGGTGCCGCCGGTGCTGTGCTCACCGAGTACCGCGGTCTCACCGTGAAGCAGCTGCAGGAACTGCGGCGCTCTCTCGGCGAGAACGCCAACTACGCCGTGGTCAAGAACACGCTGGCCAAGATCGCCGCCACCGAGGTGGGCATCGAAGGCTTCGACGACCTACTGACGGGTCCGACCGCGATCGCGTTCATCAACGGTGACGTGGTCGAGGCCGCCAAGGGTCTGCGTGACTTTGCCAAGGCCAACCCCACCCTTGTCATCAAGGGCGGCGTCCTGGACGGCAAGTCCCTCGACGCGAAGGAGATCGCCAAGCTGGCCGACCTCGAGTCGCGCGAGGTGCTCATGGGCAAGCTGGCAGGGGCGATGCTCGCGTCGCTCAGACAGGCCGTCTACCTGCTCAACGCCCCCCTCGCCCAGGCCGCCCGGCTCGCCGGTGCGCTGCAGGCGAAGGCCGAGCAGGACCCCTCGATCCTCGCAGGTGGTGCTGGCACTCCAGCCGCCGCCGAGGAGGCTCCGGCCGCTGCCGCGGACACCCAGTCCGACTCAGCGACCGAGGCTCCCGCCGACGAGGCCGAGGCCACCGCGGAGGAGGCACCCGAGGCCGTTGCTGACGCAGCCGTCGAGGAGACCCCCGCCGCCGAGGCCGAGACCTCCGATGAGGGCGAAGCCACCGAAGCCTGATCCACAGGCCGACGTAGAACACCACCTGAAACCCGGACCGGACCTGTTCCGCCGGACCACCGAATGGAAGGAAGCGCCACCATGGCGAAGCTCTCTACCGACGAGCTGCTCGACGCGTTCAAGGAAATGACCCTCATCGAGCTCAGCGAGTTCGTGAAGCAGTTCGAGGACACCTTCGGCGTCACCGCTGCTGCCCCCGTTGCCGTTGCCGCTGCTCCCGCCGCTGGCGGTGGCGCTGCCGGTGGCGACGCCGCTGCCGAGCAGGACGAGTTCGACGTCATCCTCGAGGCCGCTGGCGAGAAGAAGATCAACGTGATCAAGGAGGTGCGCGCCCTCACCTCCCTCGGCCTGAAGGAGGCCAAGGAGCTGGTCGAGGCCGCACCCAAGGTCGTCGTCGAGAAGGTCGACAAGGCTGCCGCGGAGAAGGCGAAGGACGCCCTCGAGGGCGCCGGCGCCACCGTCACCGTCAAGTGATCTCTGGCTGCTGAGCAGCCAGCCCCAGCACGATGAAGCACGGGGCGGCCACCCTCAGGGGTGGCCGCCCCGTGCTGCGTTCCCGGCAACGGGGCAAATCGACGTTTGCGCAGGTCGGAGGAAGAATCGGCCCGGGCCAGTTCCGGTGACAACACGGTCTCGTAGTCTGTCCAGACAGTGACGGCGAGCACAAAGTTGCGTAACCTCGCGGCCGTAACTCCGTTGTTACCGGTCAGTGGGACGAGCGTCACGAACTCGGCCCGGGTGGGGACTGGGCCCGACGGGCCATCGGTCGAGGAGAGGGCGCTTCATGGGCGTGGAGATCAAGGTCGACGATCTGTCCAAGTCGTTCGGCAAGCAGCTGATCTGGGGTGATGTGACCCTGACGATCCCTGCCGGTGAGATCTGCGTGATGCTCGGCCCGTCCGGAACCGGTAAGTCGGTGTTCCTGAAGACCCTGATCGGTCTGCTCAAGCCGGACAAGGGTTCGATCATCATCGAGGGCACCGACATTGCGAGCTGCTCGGAGAAGGAGCTCTACGAGATCCGCAAGCTGTTCGGGGTGCTGTTCCAGGACGGTGCGATGTTCGGCTCGATGAATCTCTACGACAATGTCGCGTTCCCGTTGCGTGAGCACACCAAGAAGTCGGAGTCTGAGATTCGTTCCATCGTGATGGAGAAGATGGACCTGGTGGGCTTGATCGGTGCCGAGGGCAAGCTGCCGGGTGAGATCTCCGGTGGGATGCGCAAGCGTGCTGGTCTGGCCCGCGCGTTGGTGCTGGATCCCGAGATCGTGCTGTTCGACGAGCCTGACTCGGGTCTTGACCCGGTGCGTACGGCGTTCTTGAACCAGCTGATCATCGACCTGAACGCGCAGATCGACGCGACTTTCCTGATCGTCACCCACGACGTCAACACGGCCCGGACGGTGCCCGACAACATCGGGTTGCTCTATCACCGGCACCTGGCGATGTTCGGTCCTCGGGAGATGCTGTTGTCCTCGGAGGAGCCGGTGGTGCGTCAGTTCCTCAACGCCCAGCGGGTCGGACCGATCGGGATGTCGGAGGAGAAGGACGCCGACGAGCTCGAGGCTGAGAAGGACGAGGAGCTGCCGCCGTTGCCGCCGATCCCGTTGCAGCAGGAGCCCTCCAGCGGCATTCCGCGTCGTAGCCAGCGCCCGCCGGGTGAGTGGCTCAAGGAGCATGGTGTGACCCCACCGCCGGGCTCCTTCAAGGAGAACATGTCCATGTCGATCGGTGGCTGATCTGTGTCATCGCTGACTTCCTCGCGCGTGCTCGCCCCGGTAGGCGCCGCGGGCAAGCTGTTCGCCTTCGGCCTCGATGTGGCCCGGGGGCTCTTCAAGCGTCCCTTCCAGATGCGCGAGTTCCTCCAGCAGGCGTGGTTCATCGCCTCGGTCACGATCATCCCGACGGCCTTGGTCGCCATCCCCTTCGGCGCCGTCATCGCCCTCCAGGTCGGTGGCCTGATCAAGCAGTTCGGCGCCCAGTCCTTCACCGGCTCGGCCGCGGTCCTCGCGGTCGTGCGTGAGGCCGGCCCGATCGCGACGTCGTTGCTGATCGCCGGCGCCGGCGGCTCCGCGATCGCGGCCGACCTGGGCGCCCGCAAGATCCGGGAAGAGCTCGACGCCATGATGGTGCTCGGCATCGACCCGATCCAGCGCCTCGTGGTCCCGCGGGTCCTCGCCTGCATGCTCGTCGCCGTCTTCCTCAACGGCCTGGTGAGCGTCGTCGGTGTGGCCGGCGGCTACGTCTTCAACGTCGTGCTCCAAGACGGCACGCCAGGGGCCTATTTAGCGAGCTTTACCGCGCTCGCACAACTACCGGACCTCTGGCAAGGCATGGCCAAGGCCCTGGTGTTCGGGCTGATCGCGGCGATCGTGGCGTCGTACAAGGGCATGAACGCCGGTGGTGGTCCGAAGGGCGTCGGCGACGCCGTGAACGAGTCGGTGGTCATCTCGTTCATGTTGCTGTTCGTCGTCAACTTCGTGATGAGCGCCATCTACTTCCAACTCGTCCCTCCAAAGACGGGTTAGCGACATGGCCAACATCAAGGCGGTCTACGAGAGACCGCTCAAGTCGCTCGACGACCTCGGCGAGCAGCTCGCCTTCTACGTCAAGGCGCTTGCCTGGACCCCGCGCACGATCTCTCGCTACAAGAAGGAGATCCTGCGGATCCTGGCCGAGGTCACCCTCGGCTCCGGCGCACTCGCGGTCATCGGAGGCACGGTCGGGGTCATCCTCGCCATGTGCTTCTTCACTGGCACCGAGGTTGGGCTGCAGGGTTATGCCGCGCTGAACCAGATCGGCACGGCCGCCTTCGCCGGGTTCGTCTCGGCGTACTTCAACACCCGCGAGATCGCGCCCCTGGTGGCCTCGATCGCACTGGCTGCCACCGTCGGGTGCGGCTTCACCGCCCAGCTCGGCGCGATGCGCATCTCGGAGGAGATCGACGCCCTCGAGGTCATGGCGATCCCGTCGCTGCCGTTCCTGGTCACGACCCGCATCATCGGTGGGTTGATCGCGATCGTCCCGCTGTACGTCGTGGGGCTGATGTCCTCGTACTTCGCAACGCGGTTGACCGTCACCCAGTTCTTCGGCCAGTCCAGCGGCACCTACGACCACTACTTCAACGAGTTCCTACCACCGATAGACGTGCTCTGGTCGTTCGGCAAGGTGCTGATATTCGCGGTCATCGTCATCCTCATCCACTGCTACCACGGCTACAACGCGTCGGGCGGCCCCGCCGGCGTGGGCGTCGCCGTGGGCCGGGCGGTGCGCACGAGCATCGTGGCCATCAACGTCATCGACCTGTTCCTGTCGATGGCCATCTGGGGCACCACGACCACAGTCAGGTTGGCGGGGTGAACCGGTGAGACTTGCGCGCAGTCACAAGCTCCTGGGCATCGTGTTCCTTGCCCTGGTCGTCGGTTCGGTCTACCTGACCTACGGCATCTTCAACAAGTCGTTCGTGACCTACGACAAGGTCAAGCTGCAGACATCGACGATCGGTCTGCAGCTGCCGTCGCGGGCTGATGTCAAGATCCGTGGCGTCATCGTCGGTGAGGTCCTCGACGCGACGACGGACGCGGACGGCGCCGAGCTCACCCTTGGCATCTACCCCAGCCAGCTCGACACCATCCCCGCCAACGTCACGGGCTCGATCGTCCCGAAGACGCTCTTCGGCGAGAAGTACGTCTCGCTCGTCGTGCCGGCCAAGGCGGATGCCAACCACATCGAGGCGGGCGCCACGATCAGCCGCACGGTGGTCTCCACCGAGGTCGAGAAGGTGCTCGCCGACCTCTATCCGCTGCTGCGTGCGGTGCAGCCGGCCGAGATCAACAAGACCCTCACCGCCCTGGCCACCGCCCTCGAGGGCCGCGGCGAGCAGCTCGGCCACAACCTCGTGGTGGTCGACAGCTACCTGAAGCGGATCAACCCTCAGATCCCTGCCCTGGTGGAGGACCTGCGACTGACGTCCAAGGTCTCCGACGTCTACTCCGACGTGCTGCCCCAGATCGGGACGATCCTGCAGAACACCGTCACGACGACCGGGACGCTCGAGGACCGTGAGGTCAAGCTCAACGCCCTGTTCACGGACGTGGCGTCGTTCTCCGACACCGCACGGACGTTCCTTCGCGACAACGGCGACAACCTGATCCGGCTGGGCAAGGTCAGTGCGCCCCAGCTGCGGGTCCTGTCCAAGTACTCCACGGAGTTCCCGTGCCTGACCCGCGGCATCGTGAACGGCGGCAAGCTGGAGGCTGCGGCCTTCCGCGGCTTCGAGCTGCACATCGTCCTGGAGACGCTGCCGGTGCAGCCGCGCGGCTACGGCCCGCAGGACCAGCCACGCCTGGGTGAGGACCGCGGCCCGAACTGCCTGCACCTGCCGAACCCGCCCTGGAGCCAGTCCAACCCCGTACGCCACCAGCCGAACTTCAACGACGGCGTCGACGAGCCCACCGGCAAGGGCACCTCCCGGATCGCGCCCAGCTACCTGTTCGGCGGCGGCGAAGGCGCCGTTGGCAGCCCCGAGGAGTCCGACCTGTTGAAGTCCCTGCTCGGTCCAGTGCTCGGCCTCACCGCCGCTGACGTCCCTGACCTGGGTGTGCTGCTCGTGGGCCCGATGGCCCGAGGGGCCAAGGTGACCATGCGATGAAGCTCCTCGACAGGCGTACCGCAGGTGACCTCACCAAGCTGCTCATCTTCATCGTCGTGACCACCCTCGCCACAGGGGTGCTGGTCCTGACGATCGGCAACATCTCGTTCTCGGGCAGCCGCGAGTACAAAGCAGAGTTCGTCGACGCGACCGGCGTGGTCAACGGCGACGACGTACGGATCGCCGGCGTGAAGGTCGGGACGGTCAAGAACATCGAGATTGTCGACCGAACCCGCGCGCTGGTGAGCTTCACGGTGCAGGACGCCACGACGATCAGCCAGGCGACCCATGCGACCATCCGCTACCGCAACCTGGTCGGCCAGCGCTACATCTCGCTGTCCCAGGAAGTCGGCAACACCGACGAGCTCGCGGCCGGATCCACGATCCCGGTGGCGCAGACCTCGCCGGCCCTCGACCTGACGGTGCTGTTCAACGGCTTCAAGCCGTTGTTCCAGGCGCTCTCGCCCGACGACATCAACAAGCTGTCCTACGAGGTCGTCCAGGTGTTCCAGGGCGAGGGCGGCACGCTCGAGGGGCTGCTCGCCAGCACCGCGTCCGTGACCAGCACCCTGGCCCAGCGCGACGAGGTGATCGGTGCGCTGCTCACCAACCTCAACGACGTGCTCGACCACATCGGTGACCGTGACAACCAGCTGACCGCCCTGATCAAGAACTTCCGGACATTCGTGGCCGGGCTCAAGAACGACCGCGGAGCCATCCTCGACTCGCTGGACCAGATCTCCCAGCTGTCGGTGCAGACCGCGGACCTCGTCCACGGCATCAAGTCGCCGTTCGTGCAGGACATCAAGCAGCTGCGTCGTCTCACCGAGAACATCAACCGCAACAAGGGAGAGCTCGACCGGGCCCTCCAGGTGCTGCCGATCAAGCTGAACAAGGTCGGCCGGACCGCCGCCTATGGTTCCTGGTTCAACTTCTACCTCTGCCACTTCCAGGCGCGCGTTCGCCTGCCCGGGGCCTCGATCCCGATCAACTACAACACTGGTTCCCCAAGGTGTGATCTGGGATGACTCACCCCACGAATCCGCTCACCGCGGTCCCTCCGATCGCGCCACCGAGGGGACCCCGATGAGCAAGCCGTTCCGAGAGCGCAACCCGGTGATCATCGGGGCGGTCAGCCTGATGGCGATCGCGCTGCTGATCCTGGCGGCCTTCCGCGCCCAGGACCTTCCGCTCATCGGCGGCGGGGACACCTACTACGCCGCGTTCAGCGAGTCCGGCGGTCTCAAGGCCGAGGACGAGGTCCGCATCGCTGGCGTCCGCGTCGGCAAGGTCGAGTCCGTCGAGCTCGAGGGCGACCACGTGCGGGTCACGTTCCGGGTCAAGACCAACTCCGCGTTCGGCGATCTGAGCCGGGCCGCGATCAAGGTCAAGACCCTGCTCGGCGCCATGTACCTCTCGCTCGAGCCCGCGGGTGAAGGCCAGCTCAAGGCCGGCAGCGAGATTCCCGTCGAGCGCACCAGCTCGCCGTACGACGTCGTCGAGGCGTTCTCGGGGCTGGCCGAGACGTCCGCCGACATCAACACCAAGCAGCTGGCCGCCTCACTGACCACCCTGGCCGACCTGACCCGCAACACTCCCCAGGAGTTCCGCGCGGCACTCGACGGCGTCTCGGCGCTCTCGACGAACCTCGCCGCGCGCGACGACCAGATCAACTCGCTGCTGAAGAACCTCAAGCGGGTGTCGACGACCCTCAACGCCCGCGACCAGGACATCGTCGGTCTGATGCGGGACTCCGACGTCCTGTTCCGGGCGCTGGTGCAGCGCCGGCAGGCGGTCCACAACCTGCTCGTCTCGACCGCGGACCTGTCACGAGAGCTCACGGGCCTGGTGAGGTCGACCCGCGCCGACCTCAAGCCGGCCCTGTCGAACCTCGAGGGCGTGCTGGGCGTGCTGAACAAGAACGAGGACAACATCGACAACAGCCTGAGGCTGATGGCCCCGTTCTACCGGGTGTTCGCGAACACCCTGGGCAACGGCCCTTGGTTCGACACCTACATCCAGAACCTGCCGCCGGTGCCCGACCTGGCGAACGGCGGTGGCGTCGGATGAACCAGGTGAAGCGTCTCATCGTGCCGCTGGTGATCCTCGCCCTGGTGGTGGTGGCCGCCCTGACCTTGTTCGGTGGCTCGGACCAGAAGACCCTCACGGCGTACTTCCCGCGGACCATCTCGATCTACGAGGGCAGCGACGTCAGGGTCCTCGGCGTGCCGGTCGGCAAGGTCGACTCGGTGACTCCGTCAGGCACCACCGTCAAGGTGACCATGCACTACGACGCATCCGTGAAGGTCCCCACTAACGCGAACGCCGTCATCATCGCGCCGTCGATCGTCGGGGACCGCTACATCCAGCTCACCCCCGTCTACGAGCACGGCGACCTGCTCAAGGACGGCGCCGAGCTCGATGTGAGCAAGACCGCGGTGCCCCTCGAGCTCGACCAGATCTACGGCAGCATCGACCAGCTGACCGTGGCGCTCGGGCCGACCGGTGCCAACAAGAACGGCGCCCTGTCCGACCTGCTCGAGACGACCGCCGCCAACTTCGGTGGCGAGGGTGCGAAGTTCCACCAGACCATCCTGGACTTCAGCAAGCTCAGCCAGACCCTCGACGACAACAAGGACGAGCTCTTCGGGTCGGCGGCCGAGCTCGAGGGATTCATCTCGACGCTCGCCCGCAACGACAAGACGGTGCGCAGCTTCAACCAGTCCCTGTCACAGGTGTCGAGCGTGCTCTCCGGCGAGCGTCAGGAGCTGTCGGCTTCCCTGAACAACCTGGCCGAGGCCCTCGGTCAGGTGGGCCGGTTCGTCCGCGACAACCGCGACAGCCTGGGCCGCAACATCACGGGCCTCAACAGGGTGGCAAAGGTGCTGGTCAAGCAGCGCGGCGCGCTCGACGAGATCCTGACGGACGCGCCGGTCGCGCTGAACAACCTCGCCCTGACCTACAACCCGATGACCGGGACGCTCGACACGAACGCCAACCTCGGTGAGCTGGTCAACCAGATCGCGTCCGACCCCGCCACCCTGCTGTGCGGCCTGGTCGGGCAGGCCGACCCGACGGGGCACCTCTGCGACCTCATCCAGGGCCTGCCCGGGATCGCGAGGGCCGGCACCTTCGGCCAGGGCGCGGTGTCGACGGGTCCGCGGTTCGACCCGGGTCTCGGCGGGCTCGTGGAGGTCGTTCGATGAACGCCGTGATGCGCGCGAAGACTTTGCTGCTCCTGCTGGTCGGCGCCGTGCTGCTCAGCGGCTGCAACTTCGACGTCTACAGCCTGCCGCTTCCCGGCGGCACCGACGTCGGCAGCGACCCGATCACCGTCACGGTGAAGTTCCACGACGTGCTCGACCTGGTGCCCAAGTCCACGGTGAAGGTCAACGACGTCAGTGTCGGGCAGGTCACCGACATCAAGCTCTCCGGCTACACCGCCGACGTGACGCTGGAGCTGCGCAAGGACACCTTGCTGCCCGACAACGCGATCGCGGAGATCCAGCAGACCAGCCTGCTCGGTGAGAAGTTCGTGTCCCTGAGCGCGCCGCCCGGGGGCGCCAGCGACGGGCTCCTCCAGACCGGCGACGAGATCCCTCTCGACCGCACGGGCAACAACCCGGAGGTCGAAGAAGTGCTCGGCGCCCTGAGCCTGCTGCTCAACGGCGGGGGCGTGGCCCAGCTGAAGACCATCGCGACGGAGCTCAACAAGACCCTGGAGGGTCGCGAGGACTCGGCCAAGTCGGTCCTCACGCAGATTGCCTCGCTCACCCAGCAGCTCGATGACAACAAGGTCAAGATCGTCGACGCGATCGACTCCCTCAACAGGCTGGCGCTCAACGTCCACGCCCAGCAGGGGATCATCGACAGCGCACTGGAGCAGCTGCCCAGCGCCCTCACCTCGCTGGACAGCCAGCGCGCCGACCTGGTCAAGATGCTCCAGGCGCTCAGCGAGCTCGGCGACGTCGGCGTCCGCGTCATCAACGCGTCGAAGGCCTCCACGATCGAGTCGATCCAGCAGCTCCAGCCGGTCCTGACCGAGCTCGCCAACTCGGGAGACGCCTTCGTCAAGGCGTTCAACGTGTTCCTGACCTACAAGGCGCTGATGCTCAGCGACGTCCCGAAATTCATCTACACGATCGGCTACACGAACGCCTCGT
>JAOPXM010000120.1 GCA_025965125.1 Nocardioides sp. | reverse complement strand
GGTCCGAGGAGCGCGCGCCCACCTTGCCGAAGGAGCGCAGGTAGACGCGGCGGTCGGCGCTTTCGGCGATCCCGCTGGCCAGCAGGGCGCCTGGTGTCTCCTCGACGCGCTCGACTCCGTAGCCGGCTGCGCTCGAGTCGCCGAGCAGCGCGACCTTGATCGCGGGGCCGGGCCGGCCGCGGCCGTACCAGCCGGTGGAGTCCGGAGGCGGGTCCCCGTCGGCATTCCCGATGGCCCTGCGAGCCAGCTTGGCCTCGGCTCGCAGTACGCCGTACAGCGCGGTGCCCAGCACGGAGAGGCCCCCGCCGCCGTACGCGGCGGCGGACGCCAGCTTGCGTGCTGCCCCCGCTTTGCCCACGAAGGCACCTTACTGAGCGCGATCCGTCGTCGTTCAACGGGTTTCGCCGCGTTGGTCCTAGATTGACCAGGTGCAGTACGCGAACTCACTCCTTGACCTGATCGGCAACACCCCCCTTCTGCGACTCTCGAAGTCGCTCGATGCGGTGGGGGAGGCGCCCGGACCGCTGGTGCTGGCCAAGATCGAGTACCTCAACCCTGGCGGCTCCGTGAAGGACCGCATCGCGGTGCGGATGATCGACGCCGCCGAGGCCTCAGGCGAGCTCCAGCCCGGCGGCACGATCGTCGAGCCGACCTCGGGCAACACCGGCGTCGGGCTGGCGATGGTTGCCCAGGAGCGGGGCTATCACTGCATCTTCGTGTGCCCCGACAAGGTCAGCGTGGACAAGCGCAACGTGCTCAAGGCGTACGGCGCCGAGGTTGTCGTCTGCCCGACCGCCGTCGAGCCGGAGCACCCCGACAGCTACTACAACGTCTCGGACCGGCTCTCCTCGCAGCCGGGCGCGTGGAAGCCCGACCAGTACTCCAACCCGAACAACCCGCGTTCCCACTACGAGACCACCGGACCCGAGATCTGGCAGCAGACCGAAGGCAAGGTCACACACTTCGTGGCCGGCGTCGGCACCGGCGGGACGATCAGCGGCGTCGGTCGCTACCTCAAGGACCAGAACCCGGCTGTCCAGGTCGTTGGTGCGGACCCCGCCGGCTCTGTCTACTCCGGCGGCAGCGGCCGGCCCTACCTCGTCGAGGGTGTCGGCGAGGACTTCTGGCCGGAGGCCTACGACCGGACCGTCGCGGACCGCATCATCGAGGTCTCCGACGCGGACTCGTTCGCCTTCACCCGGCGTCTGGCCCGCGAGGAGGCGTTGCTCGTCGGCGGCTCGTCGGGGATGGCGGCGTACGCCGCGAAGCAGCTGGCCGAAGAGCTCGCGGGCACCCCCGAGGGCGAGAACGCTGTCATCGTGGTGCTGCTGCCGGACTCGGGCCGCGGCTACCTCACCAAGGTGTTCAACGACGAGTGGCTGGGCCACTACGGGTTTCCGGTCGACGGCGCGGACGCGTCCGCCCCCCAGACCGTGGGCGAGGTGTTGCGCGGCAAGGACGGCCGTCTCCCCGACCTCGTGCACACCCACCCCGGTGAGACGATCGCCGAGGCGGTCCAGATCCTGCAGGAGTACGGCGTCAGCCAGATGCCCGTCGTCCGCGCCGAACCCCCGATCGTGGCCGCGGAGGTGGCCGGCTCGGTCTCCGAGCGGACCCTGCTCGACGGGTTGTACGCCGGCTCGGCCCGACTCACCGACCGCGTCGACGCCCACATGTCCCCGCCGATGCCGACGATCGGCTCGACCGAGGAGGCACACGCCGCGGTCACGATGCTCGAGTCCGCCGACGCCGTCCTCGTCCACGAGGACGGCAAGCCCGTCGGCGTACTCACCCGCCAGGACCTGCTGGCCTACCTCGCCCGGGGGTGAGTGCGTGGCTGTGGACAGCCAGATTGGCCGGCTGCTCCACGGGGCAGACGTGGCGGCATGTCCGTTGTCGAGTGGCTGCATGAGCTGGGAGGCGTTGCTCGCCGGCACGCGCTCCTGAAGGTCGTGGACCGGGGAGAGCTGGAACGAGCGCTCGCGGAGGGTCTCGTCGTCCGGGACGCCCGCGGCCTCTACTCGCTCCCGGAGACCGAGGCAGCGGTGCGAGTGGCGAACCAGCTTGGCGGGGCTCTGCCTGACGAGTGCCGCCCTGCGGCACGGTTGGGCCGTCAAGACTCCTCCCGACAAGCCCCACGTCCTGGTCAGTCGCGGCCGAAAGCTCGGCCCTGCTCAGCGCGTTGCCGTCGTTCATCGGGGTGAGCTGGCCCGGAACGAGATCGACGGTCTCTGCACCTCCGTCGAGTTCACGCTCGAGCAGTGCTTGCGAAGGCTGCCATTCGACGAGGCGCTCGGAATCGCGGACTCGGCGCTCCGCGAAGGAGTCGACCCAGGCGTGATGACGGCGATCGCCGACGCCGCTCGGGGTCCGGGCTCGCCGCAGATCCGACGTGTTGCTCGCGAAGCGACACCCAAGTCCGCCAACCCGTTCGAATCAGCGCTCCGGGCGATCGCCCTGGACACGCCCGGACTGTCGGTGCGACCTCAGGTCGTGATCAGCGATGGCCCTTTCGCGGTGCGCCCGGACCTCGTCGACGAGGACCTCCGCCTCGTCCTCGAGGCCGACTCCTTCGAGTGGCACGGTGGCCGAGCCGCGCTCACGTCGGACGCGCGTCGATACAACATGCTGGTGGTCAACGGTTGGATCGTGCTTCGCTTCTCGTACGAGGACGTGATGTTTCACCCTGCAGACGTGCGCCGGGTCCTCGTCGCTGCGGTGGGGCTCGCCGAACTACTGACCAAAGTCGGGCCCAGGCGCGGCGCTGCCGCCTGACGGTGGTCGTCCACGAGGACTTCGTTCAGTAGTTCGGCGGCCGTGGCCGCTAGGATGAGAACCTGTTCTAGTTTCGAGGAGCGACGATGAGCCAGACGGCCACCCCGGCGATCGAGGGCTGGTTCACGACCGGTCCCGCGCCGGCGCTCGTGGGTTCGCGGTGCACGACGTGCGCGACCGTGTTCTTCCCGAGGACGGGCGGGTTCTGCCGCAACCCGGCCTGCTCGGGCGAGGAGTTCGAGGGCATCGAGCTCTCGCGCCGCGGCCGGATCTGGTCCTACACCGACGCGCAGTACCAGCCGCCGCCTCCCTACATCCCGGCCACCGACCCCTACGTGCCGTTCGCACTTGCCGCTGTCGAGCTGCCCGAGGGCCTCGTGGTGCTCGGCCAGGTCGCCGGCGGGTACGGCGTTGCCGACCTGGAGGTGGGCGCCGAGGCCGAGCTGGTCGTCGAGACGCTGTACACCGACGACACCGGCGACCGGACGATCTGGCGCTGGAAGCCGGTCATCGAGATGGGCCAGGAGGCCGACCAATGACCACCCCAGACAAATGCTCGCTTCGCTTCACCTTGCCCGGGGACCCCGGATGAGCAACGACGTCGCCGTCGCCGGGGTGGGCATGCACCCCTGGGGCAAGTGGGGCAAGAACTTCGTCGAGTACGGCGTGCACGCGGCCCGTGCGGCACTCGCCGACTCCGGCATCGACTGGCAGGACGTCGGCCTGGTGGTCGGCGGCGAGACGGTCCGCAACGGCTACGGCGGCTACGTCGCCGGTGCGACGTTCGCCCAGGCACTCGGTTGGAACGGTGCCAGCGTCGCCACGTCGTACGCCGCGTGCGCCACGGGCGCCCAGGCCATCGACACCGCGCGCGCCCGCATCCTGGCCGGCATGTGCGACGTCGCGCTCGTCGTGGGCGCCGACACGACGCCGAAGGGTTTTCTCGCCCCCAACGCAGGTGAGCGCTGGGACGACCCCGACTGGCTGCGGTTCCGCCTGCTCGGCATGACGAACCCGGCGTACTTCGCGCTCTACGCCCGTCGCCGCATGGACCTCTACGGCGCCACGCAGGCCGACTTCGCGCAGGTGAAGGTCAAGAACGCGAGGCACGGGCTGAACAACCCGAACGCCCGCTACCGCAAGCTGGTGAGCGCCGAGGACGTGCTGGCCAGCGCGATCGTTTCCGACCCGCTGCACCTGCTCGACATCTGCGCGACGTCCGACGGCGCTGCTGCCGTGGTGCTGACGAGCCTGGACTACGCGAGGAAGCGCGGCCTGACCAACCCGGTTCGGGTCCGGGCCGTCTCGACGGTTACCCCCACCTTCCCGAACACGGTCATGGACATGCCCAACCTGTCGACCGACTCCTCTGCCGTCGCCGGAGTGCCGGAACGGACGTTCAAGGAGTCGATCGCGCACGCGGCGTACGAGGAGGCCGGTATCGGCCCCGAGGAGGTCAGCCTCGCCGAGGTCTACGACCTCTCGACCGCGCTCGAGCTGGACTGGATCGAGGACCTCGCGCTGTGCAAGCGCGGCGAGGCCGAGACGCTGCTCCGGGCCGGCGACACCACCCTCGGCGGCCGGATCCCGGTCAACCCGTCGGGCGGACTGGCCTGCTTCGGCGAGGCGGTCCCCGCACAGGCACTCGCCCAGGTCTGCGAGGTGACCTGGCAGCTGCGCGGCCAGGCCGTGGGCCGTCAGGTCGAGAACGCCAAGGTCGGCATCACCGCCAACCAGGGCCTCTTCGGCCACGGCTCGTCGGTCCTGCTGAGCGTCTGACCATGAGCTTCGTCCTGGTCGACCACCCGGTCCCGCAGGTCGCGGTCATCACCCTCAACCGTCCCGAGCGCATGAACGCGATGGGGTTCGACGTGATGGTGCCGTTTCGCGACGCCCTGCTCGAGGTTGGCCACGACAACGCGGTCCGCGCGGTCGTCGTCACGGGAGCCGGAACCGGCTTCTCCTCCGGAGCCGATCAGGAGTCGGCGGGTGTTCCGCCACACGTGGACGGGTTGACGCGTCCGACGTACGCGCTGCGTGCGATCGAGATGCTCGAGGACGTCGTGCTGACGCTGCGACGCCTGCACCAGCCGGTGATCGCCGCGGTCAACGGCGCCGCGATCGGCGGTGGACTCTGCCTCGCCCTGGCCTGCGACCTCCGCCTCGCCGCCCCCGCGGCGTACTTCCGGGCCGCCGGCATCAACAACGGCCTGACGGCGAGCGAGCTCGGCCTCAGCTTTCTGCTCCCGCGCGCTGTCGGCTCCGCCCGGGCCGCCGACATCATGCTCACCGGGCGCGACGTCGGCGCCGAGGAGGCCGAGCGGATCGGGCTCGTCTCCGCGCTCCACGACGACGTCGTCGCGGCGGCCGTCGAGACCGGCCAGCGCATCGCCGCCTTCTCACAGCCGGGCATCGAGCTCACGAAGAAGTCGCTGCACGCCGGCATCGCCGCGAGCTCCCTCGAGACGCACATGACGTCCGAGGGGCTGGGCCAGCTCTACCTGCGCCTGCTCACCGACAACTTCGAGGAGGCCACACGGGCTCGCAAGGATGGCCGTACACCGACCTTCAAGGACGGGCGCTGACCTTCCGGGTGTACAACCGGCTCATGACCGACCAATCGACAACGGAGCTCATCCATCACCCGGCCGTCGCCCGCGAGCTGTCCCGTGCCGAGCACGTGCAGGTGCGAATCGCCGACCTGATCACCCGGTTTGCGGGCTCGATGGGATTCGTCTACGCGCACATCGCGATCTTCGCGCTGTGGATGATCGTGTTCGAGAAGAGCCCGTGGCCGACGCTCACCCTGATTGTGTCCCTCGAGGCCATCTTCCTCTCGACGTTCGTGATGATCGGCCAGAACCGGCAGGCCGAGTTCCAGCAGGTCAAGGCTGACCACGACTTCGTGGCCCAGGAGCAGGAGCTCCACGTCAACACCGACCTGACCCGGGTCATCGAGCAGCTGGTCCGCGAGATCCACGCAAAGGTCCGGGCCGAGACCGATGGTGCGCCTCAGCCCACGTCGCCGTCGACGTAGACCCAGGCACTCGCTCGCCGCACGAACCGGCTGCGCTCCCGCCGCTCGCCGGCGACGCCCGCGCGCAGGTAGCTGGCCACGAACTCCACCTCGCCGGTCTCGTCGTCCGGCCCGCCGTCGACGGTGTCCACGATGCTCAGGCCGGTCCACGTCAGCGCCGGGTCGGGTTCGATCTCGTCCGGCCGGGTGCGCGGGTGCCACGATCGGAACACGTACGACGTGTCGCCGACGGCGTACGCCGCGTAGCGCGAGCGCATCAGCTCCTCGGCGGTCTCGGCGTCGGCGGCCCCGCGGTGCAGCCGACCGCAGCACGCGTCGTACGTGCGGCCGCTGCCGCACGGGCAGTCGCGCTGGAGTGGCTCCATGTCGCGGCACCGTACCTCGCAACGTGGCCGAAACCCGCTCTGTTGAGGGGCTGAGTAGCGTGAAGGGGTGACTTCTGCCCCCACCCTGACCACCGTCGGCGAGCTTCGCGCGTCTGGTCACCAGCACAAGCCCCTCCGCACCGAGATCCGCGACAACCTGCTCGCGGCGCTCAAGGAGGGCCGCGACCCCTGGCCCGGCCTGCACGGCTTCGAGGCCACGGTGATCCCGCAGCTCGAGCGTGCCCTGATCGCCGGCCACGATGTCGTGCTGCTGGGCGAGCGCGGCCAGGGCAAGACCCGGGTGCTGCGGACCCTGGTCGGGCTGCTCGACGAGTGGACGCCGGTGATCGAGGGCTCCGAGCTCGGCGAGCACCCCTTCGACCCGATCACCACGACGAGCAAGGCCCGCGCCGCCCAGCTCGGCGACGACCTCCGCATCTCCTGGCGGCACCGCGACGAGCGATACGCCGAGAAGCTCGCAACTCCGGACACGTCCGTGGCCGA
>JAOPXM010000117.1 GCA_025965125.1 Nocardioides sp. | reverse complement strand
GACCCACCGAGCCACCGACACCCGAGCCGGCCACCACACCATCGAAGTGACCACCCCAACCGGCCACACCTACCGCTCCCAGGCCCCACCCGGCCTACCGCCGCCGGTCTGACCGGCTCTCGTCGCGGCTCCGGGTCTCGTGAATACTCGCCCTGTGCAGTCCACCGACCACGCGGAGTTGTTCGCCAGGGTGCAGGCCCGTTTCGGGTCCGGCTCGCGACACTTCAGCGATGCCGCGCTGACCGAGGTGCGGCTTGTTGGCGACGAGGCGGTGTTCGTCTTCAGGTGGGCGCAGGATCGACATGTCTTCGGCGTGCCCATCTCGCTCACAGACGTGGACAAGAGCTACTTCTACGAGCAGCCGGTCACGTCGATCGACGAGTGGCTTGACGAGCTGACGCTCGGGCTGATGGTCCAGCTCGACGTCGGGTTCGTCGCGCGAGCCTCACGAGCCAGGGTCGGCGAGTACATCGAGCTCCGCGCACCGACCTGGCCCATGGACGACCGATTCTTCGACCAGATCATCACTCCTGCGGAACCGCCCATCGCGTGGGGCTGCGTGCCGTCCGTTGCGGCTGCCGGGCTCGACACGGAGCCAGCCCTGACGGAACGAGACGTGGGACGGCTCGTCGCGTGGATCACGGCCTACGAGAACAACTCGACGGGCGGGCCCTTCGTCGGCACCGCATGTGTCAGCCGCGTCGATGAGGACACTGCCACGCTCGTGCACCTGGAAGCCGTACCGGACGCGCCTCCCACCGTGGTCCTCGAGCTGGCGCGCCTTGCTGTCTACGAAGCCGCCTGCACGGGTGCTCTGAGAGTCGTCACCGAGATGCCCCATGCCGAGCTCGACGTGCTCGGGTTCCGAGAGACGCCCGGTGGAGCGCGGGAGGTCCACACGGACCTTCTCGATGCCAGTCCCGACCTGGCGGCCGCACTCCTCGCCCGGTCGCAGCACGGCGAGTGGGGCCGGGACCGTGATGAGGGCGGACGACACATCCCCGAGGGAAGCGTGGGTCGCTGGCTGCACCGGCTGCGTCATGGACGCTCGGGCGCCAAGCCAGTTCGATACGCGGGCTGACGGGTGGCCAGGACAGCCTTCGGGATCCGAGCGTGACGGCGGACCGGCGTACGACCCTGCTCGCGACCGGTGCCCTGCTGGCGATGACCGCGACGTGGGGATCGACATTCTTCCTGATCCACGACCTGCTGGACCGGGTGCCGACCCTGGACTTCCTGGCCGTCCGCTTCACGATCGCGAGCGTCGCGCTGCTGCTCGTCGCCCCCCGCGCCGTGGCGCGTCTCTCGCGGGAGTCGCGGCGCCACGCCATGGTCCTCGGTCTCCTCTACGGAGTCGCCCAGATCCTCCAGACAGCGGGTCTGGCGCACACTTCTGCCAGCGTGTCGGGCTTCATCACCGGGATGTACGTCGTCGCGACGCCGCTGCTCGCCGCGCTCCTGCTCCGGACCAGGATCACCGTCCTGACCTGGGCCGCGGTGCTGCTCGCCACCGCCGGCCTGGGCGTCCTCACCCTCGACGGCCTGTCCGTGGGCTACGGCGAGGCGATCACGCTCGTGGCCGCGCTCCTCTACGCGTTGCACATCGTCGGTCTGGGCGCCTGGTCGAACCCGCGCGAAGCGCTCGGGATGTCGATCGTCCAGCTGATCGTGATCGCGGCGGTGTGCCTGCTGTGCACGGCACCCGACGGGATCGTGCTCCCCGACAACGCCCGCGACTGGGCCTCGATCGTCTACATGGCGCTGATCGCGGGTGCTCTGGCGCTGGTCGGCCAGACGTGGGCCCAGGCCCACCTCCCGCCCACCCGCAGCGCGATCATCATGAGCATGGAGCCGGTGTTCGCGGCGACGTTCGCGGTGTTGCTGGGCGGCGAGTCCCCGACGCTCCGGATGGTGAGCGGCGGGCTGATGGTGCTCTTCGCGATGCTCGTCGTCGAGGCCGGTCCGCGCCGCAAGATCGAGGGCGAGGTCCAGCACCTCGTGGTCTGACGTCCCACATCCTGAATACGGGGTGAGCCGACGGGTCGGGGCGCCTACCGTCTCTTGACGCCCCCGGCTCCGGCCCGGGGCGTTTCGCTTGTCCGGACCGGGGTCGCTCGAGAAAGAGGAACACCATGGTCGTCGTCATGTCACCGGACGCCACCGACGAGGACGTCGCACACGTCGTCGCCCGGGTCGAAGGAGTCGGGGGCGAGGCCTTCGTCAGCAAGGGCGTCGTCCGCACCATCATCGGCCTCGTCGGAGACATCGAGTCCTTCCACCACCTCAACCTGCGCACGCTGCGGGGTGTCGCGGACGTGCACCGGATCTCGGATCCGTACAAGCTCGTCAGCCGCCAGCACCATCACAACAGGTCCACCGTCTGGGTCGGGCCCGCCGGGATGCAGGTGCCGATCGGTCCGGACTCGTTCACGTTCCTGGCCGGGCCGTGCGCCGTCGAGACCCCGGAGCAGACTCTCGAGGCCGCGCTGATGGCGAAGGCCGCGGGCGCCACCATCCTCCGCGGAGGCGCGTTCAAGCCGCGGACCTCGCCGTACGCCTTCCAGGGCCTGGGCGTGCCGGGTCTCGAGATCCTCGCCGATGTGCGCGCGGCGACCGGTCTGCCGGTCGTGACCGAGGTCGTCGACGCACGCGACGTGGGGATCGTGGCCGAGCACGCCGACATGCTCCAGGTCGGCACCCGCAACATGGCCAACTTCGGCCTGCTCCAGGCCGTGGGCGAGGCCGGCAAGCCGGTGCTGCTCAAGCGGGGCATGACCGCGACCATCGAGGAGTGGCTGATGGCCGCCGAGTACATCGCCCAGCGCGGCAACCTCGATGTCGTGCTGTGCGAGCGCGGCATCCGCACGTTCGAGCCGGCCACCCGCAACACCCTCGACATCTCCGCCATCCCGGTCGTCCAGGCAACCAGCCACCTGCCGGTGATCGTCGACCCGTCGCACGCCGCCGGGCGCAAGGACCTCGTGGTGCCGCTGTCTCGCGCGGCGATCGCCGTCGGTGCTGACGGCGTCATCGTCGACGTGCACCCGGATCCGGAGACGGCCCTCTGCGACGGCCCGCAGGCCCTGATGGGGACCGAGCTTCGTGAGCTGGCGCAGGCCGTACGGCGGCTTCCGCCCGTTGTCGGACGAGTGGACGCCTCGCAGCTGGTCCGGACAGGTTGAGCGACTTCGCCTGCTCGTGACCCGCGCCTTCGCCTACCCTGACGGCCGAGTCACATGAGTGACCGTCCGCGAGGAGCGCCATGGAGTTCTGCACGAGATGCGGCCACGAGCTGGGAGTCGGTCGCTTCTGCACGAACTGTGGCCACCCCATCGAGTCCCGCAACCCCGCAGCTCACGTGCCTGCGGCACCGCTGACTCGGCCGGCCCCACCGGTTGCGCGCTACCCGTTGTTCGCCGACCAGGTCCACCCGGGCTCGGCGACACCGCACCGTCGGCCCCGGCCCCCGCCGTGGCTGGTCTGGGCCGTGGCCGGCGGTCTTTCACTGACGCTGGTCGCCACGCTCGGAGCATTCCTCCTCCTGGGCGGCGACAACCCCGGCGACGACAGGGCCACGGGCCCGGGGCCGACCCACAGCCCGAGGGACACCGAACCCACGACGGCGCCGACCTCGCCGGGCAAGTCGACGAAGCCGTCCACGACACCGCCCGGGCAGCCCGAGGACGTCGCCGCGATCGCCACCGTCGACGTCCCGGCCACCGCACCGCCGAACCAGGACGTGTCCGGCAACCAGGTGCGCTACGAGGGCCGCAACATGCTCGACGGGGTCCCCGAGACCTGCTGGCGGATGCCCGGCGACGGGACCGGCGCAGAGATCACGATCTCCCTCGCGGAGCCCACGCTGATCAGCCGCGTCGGCCTGGTCAACGGCTACGCGAAGACGGCCCTCGGCGCCGGCGGTGCGCAGCTCGACTGGTATCGCGGCAACCGCCGGATCCTGGCCGTCGCCTGGGTCTTCGACGACGGCACCGTTGTCGACCAGGATCTCGCGCAGACCCGTCGGACGCAGTCGGTCGACGTCGAGCCCGTCACCACGAGCCTGATCCGCCTGCGGATCCTGCAGGTCAGCCCGCCCGGCTCCGGTCCCGCGGCCCGCAACTACACGCCGATCAGCGACGTCGAGCTCGTCGGCATGCCCGGGTGACGTTGGGCGATCGCTCAAAACACGAGTAGTCTCACTCTTGAGCGAATGCTCAATACGAGGGAGAGCACCCATGAGCACCCAGGCCAGTACGCGGGACCGCCCGGACGAGCTGTCGACGCACGCCTGGGTCTGTCTCGGCCTCTCGGCGTTGGCGGGGCCGGTCGGCCTGACCCTCGTGGGCTTCGTGCTCCTGCTCCGGATGCGCATTCCGCACACGGTCGCCGGACAGTCCTGGCGGATCTTGGGCCTGTCTGCCTGCGGGACCGCGGTGGGTGCGGGCGCCGTGGGCGGTGTCGTTGGTCTCGTGCTGGGTCGCGACTATCCCCCCACACTCGTCTTCGCCTTCCTCGAAGGCGGCGTCATCGCCGGGGTGCCTGGCTTTGTCCTGGGCACGCTCGTGGGTGCTGTGGCAGCTGTCGCCCATCTCCGCAGGTTCGGTCGCCCGTGACCACCCGCGACAAGCTGTTGTCCGCGACCGCCGACGCACTCCGGTGCGACGGCTTCGGTGGGCTTTCGGCGCGGACCATCGCGGCGCGCGCCAACGTCAACCAGGCCCTCGTCTTCTACCACTTCGGGACGATGTCCGAGATGGTGCAAGCAGCGACACGGAAGTCCGTCGACGAAAGCGTCGCCTACTACCGAGACCGGTTCGCCGAGGTCCAGTCCCTGTCGGAGCTGCTGGCTGTGGGGCGAGGGCTGCACGATCGCGAGCGCGGCACCGGCAACGTCGCGCTGATGGCTCAGGTGATGGCAGGCGCTCAGCAGGACCTCGCTCTTGCGACAGCTGCTGCGGATGCCATGAAGGCGTGGAGCGAGGAGATCGAGAGGACCGTCGCCCGAGTGCTGGCTGGAACAGCGATGGCCGACCTGATCGACACCGCCGGGTTCGCCCAAGCGATCTGCGCAGCCTTCATCGGACTCGAGCTCTTCGAGGGAGTGGACCCAGCCGGCGGAGCGGCCGCGCTGGACGCCTTGGAAACGCTCGGGAGCCTGCTCGGGATTGTCGAGGGGCTCGGTCCAGTCGCATCGCGGACTCTGCGCGCCAAGCTGCAGAGGAGCGGTCGGTAGCCGTATCGGTCGAAGTGCCCCATCGGCGAGGTCCGTGCACTCCAGCCGCGCGGACGGCAAGACGCAGGACGAGCCCACCACGTCAGAGCCGCGCCAGCACCGCAGCGGCCCTCTCGGCGTCCGAGGTGTTGATGTCGAGGTGCGTCACGAGGCGTACGGCGGTCGGTCCCACCGTCGCGACCAGGACCCCGGCCTCGCGGGCGGCGGCGACGAAGTCGGCTGCGTCGGACCGCGAGACGACCACGATGTTGGTGTCGACGCCGGACGGGTCCACGCCGCATGCCTCGGCGAGGAGCCGGGCGTGCGTGTGATCATCGGCCAGGCGCTCGAGGTGGTGGTCGAGGGCATGCAGGCCGGCCGCGGCCAGGATGCCCACCTGCCGCATTCCCCCACCCATCCGCTTGCGCCAGATGCGGGCCTCGGCGACCGTGTCGGACGAACCGACCATCAATGAGCCCACCGGGGCGCCGAGCCCCTTGGACAGGCAGACCGCCATCACGTCGGCCACCGCGCCGTAGTCCCTCAGCGGCGTGCCGGTCGCGACGTGCGCGTTCCAGATGCGTGCGCCGTCCACGTGCAGCCGGACGCCGACGCCGGTGGCCCATTCGCGCAGGTCACGCAGGTCGGCCAGCGGTAGCACCGCCCCGCCGGCGAAGTTGTGGGTGTTCTCGACCGAGATCGCGGCAGTGGGCACGAAGAACGGCCCCATGTCGGGCGCGAAGATCGACTGGATCACGGGCAGGTCGACCTGCCCACGCGGGTGGATCCAGGTGCGCATGGTGAGGCCCGTGTAGGCGCCGTGTGCGCCGAGCTCGGCGCGCGCGATGTGCGCGCCGGACTCGCACAGCACCTCCTGGCCGGGGGCTACCAGCGAGCGCACGGCGAGCACGTTCGCCATGGAGCCGGTCGGCGTGAACAGCGCGGACTCGTGGCCGAACAGGTCTGCCACCCGCTCCTCGAGGAGCCGGACGGTGGGGTCCTCGCCGTACACGTCGTCGCCCACGTCGGCGCGCGCCATCGCCTGGCGCATCGACTCGGTGGGACGGGTGAGCGTGTCGCTGCGGAGGTCGATCACGTGATCTTGACGGACCTCAACGGCGACCACCCGGAGTTCTGTCCGTCGGTGGTGCGTGCGCGCACGGCGTACTTGCCGTTGAGGCCGGGGTTGAACTTCGCGGTGGCCCGGGTCGTGTCGGTCCGAAACGGCGTCCACGCCGACGAGCCGGGCCGGCGGACCTGGACGTCGAACGTCGTGCCGCCCGCACCCGGGACCGTCGACCAGCGCAGCCTCCAGCCGGCCGAGGGCGTGCCGCTGGCACTCACGGGCACGTTCACGGCGCCGCGCATCATCGAGTGGAACGTGCATCGGTAGGAGTAGGAACCTGCCGAGGCGAACGAATGGCTGAACGTGCCACCTGCTGACTTCGCTCCGCTGTTCCAGAAGCCCTGTGTCGACGTCGTGGTGTGCTGCACCTTGTCCGGGAACGTCCACGTCACCGTGCCACCGACCGGGACCTGAACCTTCGCGGGCGTGAACGCCATGTTGTGGACGTTGACCGCAACACCGCCGGCCGCAGCAGGGCCAACCTGAACCAGCGGAACGAACGAGACGCCAGCGGCCAGCACGGCCGCGCCAAACACACGAGAAATCATGTTCGCACCCTAGACCCGGCCCCCTTCTGCAGGAGCAGGGTCCACAGCAGGGGTCAGGCCTTGCGCAGCATCTCCGCGACGAGGAACGCCAGCTCGAGCGACTGCACCCGGTTGAGCCGCGGGTCGCACACCGACTCGTAGCGGTTGCCCAGGTCGATCTCGAGCAGCTCCTCGCCACCTCCGACGCACTCGGTCACGTCGTCGCCGGTCAGCTCGACGTGCACGCCACCGGGCCAGGTGCCGAGGGAGCGGTGCACGTCGAAGAAGCCCTGGACCTCCTCGATCACGTCGTCGAAGCGGCGGGTCTTGTAGCCCGAGCTCGCCTCGAACGTGTTGCCGTGCATCGGGTCGCAGACCCAGGCCACGTCGATGCCCGAGGCGGCCACCTTCTCGACGAGCTGGGGTAGGCCGTCGCGGATCCGTCCGGCGCCGAAGCGGGTGATGAAGGTCAGCCGCCCGGGCTCGTTGAGCGGGTTCAGCTTGGCGGCCAGCGCCAGGGCGTCGTCGGCGGTGGTGGTCGGACCGAGCTTGACGCCGATCGGGTTGCGGATGTGGCTGAGCAGCTCGACATGGGCATTGCCGAGCTGGCGGGTGCGCTCACCGATCCACACGAAGTGGGCGGACACGTCGTACGGCGTGCTGGTGCGGGAGTCGATCCGGGTCATCGAGTGCTCGTACTCGAGCACCAGTGCCTCGTGGCTGCTGTGGAAGTCGACCCGGTGGAACTCGTCGGGGTCGGCGCCGATCGCCTGCATGAACGTGAGCGCCCGCTCGATCTCGGCGGCGAGCTGCTCGTAGCGCTGGCCCACCGGGGACTCGCGCACGAAGTCGGTGTTCCAGGCGTGCACCTGGCGGAGGTCGGCGTAGCCACCGGTGACGAACGCACGCACCAGGTTGAGCGTCGCAGCCGATGAGTTGTAGACATCGACCAGGCGCTGCGGGTCGGGCACCCGCGACTCACGGGTGAAGTCGAAACCGTTGACCGCATCGCCGCGGTAGGCCGGCAGCGTGACGCCGTCGCGGGTCTCGAGGTCTGAGGACCTCGGCTTGGCGTACTGGCCGGCGATCCGACCCAGCTTCACCACCGGGACCGACGCGGCGTAGGTGAGCACGACGGCCATCTGCAGCAGCACCCGGAGCTTGTTGCGCACGTTGTCCGCCGTGACTCCGGCGAACGTCTCCGCGCAGTCGCCACCCTGCAGCAGGAACGACTCGCCGCGCGCGACAGCGGCGATCTTGTTCTTGAGCTCGTCGCACTCCCCGGCGAAGACCAGCGGCGGCACCGTGCGGAGCCTGGCCACGGCGGCATCGACGGCGCCCCTGTCGGGGTACGTCGGTTGCTGGGCCGGACCCAGGGCGTGCAAGGTCGCGAGGTCGGGGATGCTCACCGGTCAAGCGTACGCGGGCGGGGCCGGGTCGCCCGAACTCGCACCAGACCGTGGGCTGCTCTCCGCGCGGATCTCGACACGCTCAGCCGAAGAAGACCTGCGCCTCGGCGTACTCCTCGTCACTGACCAGCTTGAGCTCGCCGGTGCCTTCGATGAGGGGAACCCGGATGATCTTGGTGCCCTGCAGCGCCATCATCGTGCCGAAGTCGCCCTCCGCGACCGCGTCGATGGCCTGCAGCCCGAAGCGGGTCGCCAGCCAGCGGTCGAACGCCGTCGGCGTGCCACCGCGCTGGATGTGGCCGAGCACGACGGCACGGGCCTCGCTGCCGGTGCGTGCCTCGATCTCGTGGGCGAGCCGGTCCCCGATGCCGCCGAGGCGGACGTGGCCGAACGCGTCCTTCTCCCCCGACACCAGGGTCATGTCCCCGCCCTCGGCGGGAACGGCCCCCTCCGACACGACGATGATGGGGGCGTAGTGGCTCTCGAACCGCTTCTCCACCAGGGCGCACACCTCGACAATGTCAAACGGCTTCTCGGGGATCAGGACGATGTTGGCACCGCCGGCAATGCCGGCGTGCAGCGCGATCCAGCCGGCGTGGCGGCCCATCACCTCGACGACGAGCACGCGGTGGTGGGACTCGGCCGTCGTGTGCAACCGGTCGATCGCCTCCATGGCGACGTTGACGGCCGTGTCGAAGCCGAACGTGAAGTCGGTGCCTGACAGGTCGTTGTCGATCGTCTTGGGCACGCCGACCACGTTGACCCCTAGGTCGGAGAGCTTCGTGGCGACCCCGAGGGTGTCCTCGCCGCCGATGGCCACGAGGGCTTCGACCCCGTCGGCAGCGAGGTTCTGCTTGATCTTCTCCACGCCGCCCTCGATCTTGAACGGGTTGGTCCGCGAGGAGCCCAGGATCGTGCCACCGCGGGGCAGGATGCCGCGACACTGCTGGACGCCCAGCTCCATCGTGAGTCCTTCCAGCGGCCCCTTCCACCCGTCGCGGTAGCCCACGAAATCGAACCCGTGCTGGACGACGCCCTTGCGGACGACGGCGCGGATGACGGCGTTGAGTCCGGGGCAGTCCCCGCCTCCGGTGAGTACTCCGACACGCATGTGGGGCTCCTGCTCTCCGGTGCTCGACCCATCACTTGGATCGTTCATATGGGCGTCGTCGACTGTAGTGCCCGGCACCTGTGCAGGGCCAGCGCGGGCCGGCCCGTCAGACGCCTGCGACGTCCTCGTCGCGCGCCGCGTTGCTGACCCGCTCCGAAGCCAACGGCATCACGGTGCCGAGGCGGGCCGCCAGGACAGCGCCGGCGAGCCCGACCCCGCACAGCCCGAGCCAGATGGGCGTGGGCCCGCGGTCGAGCAGCCAGGCGAAGGCGATCGGCGCGATCGTGCCCGCCAGGTTCCAGGCGAGCTGGATCAGCGAGAGGTAGCGACCGCGCAGGTGCTCGGGGGCGGCCTCGGCGGACAGCGCTCCGTGCACCGGGCCGCCGAGCAGCTCGCCCAGCGTGTAGATGATCGAGCCGCCGAGCAGCACGGCCGTTGCCAGCCCGACGGAGAGCCAGTTCGCTCCGAGCAGCACGAGGAACGACGCGGCGAAGACGGCGTTGGTGACCAGCAGGACCCGCCAGCGGACGTGACCGGTCATTGCCCGGACCACCAGTCCCTGGCCGAAACCGACCATCACGGTGTTGATCGTGAACACCGCTCCGGTGACCCAGCCGGGCAGGTGCAGGACGGTGGTCGCGTAGACCGGGATCGCGAAGTTCAGCACCATCATCGAGGTGGAGTACACGAGCTGTGTGGCCCAGAGCACGCGGTAAGGCCGGTCCCGCAGCACGATCGCCCACGACCCGGGCGTCGGCGTGTGCGCGGTTCGTGGAGGGTCGGGCACCGCCAGGAGCAGCAGGAACGCCACGACGTACGACACGGCGTTGGCGATGACCACCGCGGCGTACGCCGTCGGGGTCCCGATCGTGATGGCGAGGCCCGACAACAGCCCACCGACAGCGAAGCCGACGTTGCGCAGCGCGCCCAGGAAGCCGAACCACTTCTCGCGCTCCCCCGGCACCGAGATCGCCGCGACGATGTTGCCGTAGGAGCCCCAGAACGCGGTCCTGCCCACGGTCACGACGAGCGTCCAGAGCGTGATCACGACGAACGAGTCGGCGAACAGGTACGCCGTGAACCCGGCCGCCTGCAGCAGGTTGCCGACCAGCAGGATCTGCTTGGCACCGATCCTGTCGACCAGGCCGCCGATCATCGGACCGACCGGCAGCGACACCAGGGATGCGAGGGAGATCGCGGCGCCGACCTGGACCAGGCTGAGATCCGTCGTGACCAGGAAGTACAGGACGCAGATCGGCATGAAGACACCGCTACCGACCGCGTCCACGGCGATCGCGGTCACGAAGCGCCGGTGGTTGCCCACGGAGGGAAAGCCGAGTCGGTCGAGCACGCATCCATCCAACAGGCTGTGGCTACGCTCCCGCCATGACGTTCTCGATCGTTGCCCGGTCCGCCGACGGAGAGTCGTGGGGAGTCGCGGTCGCCTCCAAGTTCCTGGCCGTGGGGTCCGCGGTCCCCGCCGCCGTTGCCCAGGTCGGCGCGATCGCCACCCAGGCCGACGCCAACGTGGCCTACAAGGGCCTGGCGCTCGCGCATCTCGACGACGGAGCCACCGCATCGGTGGCCCTGCTCCGGCTGCTCGAGGAGGACGAAGGCCGCGACCACCGTCAGGTCGGCATCGTCGACATGGACGGCGGGGCGGCCAGCCACACGGGCCAGGCGTGCCTCGACTGGGCCGGCGGCCTGACCGGCGAGGGCTACGCGATCCAGGGAAACGTGCTGAGCGGCGAGGAGGTCGTCGACGCCATGCAGGCCGCGTGGGAGGCGAGCGACCCCGCGCAGCCGCTGGCGCGACGTCTCCTGGCCGCGCTTGCCGCCGGTGACCAGGCAGGTGGCGACAAACGCGGCCGTCAGTCGGCGGCCCTGCTCGTCGTACGAGAGGGCGCCGGATACGGCGGACTCGACGACATCGCGGTCGACCTGCGCATCGACGACCACGCAGTCCCGGTCTCCGAGCTGGCCAGGCTCCTCGATCTCAACGACCTCTACCTGACCGCCTCGACGGACGAGGAGAAGGTGCCGGTGACACCGGAGCTCGAGAAGGAGCTGACCGACTTCGCCGCGGCGCAGGGACACCGAGACTTCCACGCCTGGGTCGGCACCGAGAACTACGAGATGCGGGTGGCTCCCGACCTCGAGTGGATCGACCAGCGCATCCTCGACATCGTCCGGGAAGCCAACGAATGAGCATCCTCGCCATCGATGCCGGGACGACCGGGGTGACCGCCGTCGTCGTCACGGCCGACGGGCGGATCGAGGCGAAGGGCTACCAGGAGTTCGCCCAGCACTTCCCGCAGCCGGGCTGGGTCGAGCACGCCCCCGAGGAGATCTGGCAGGCCACGCTCGAGGCAGTGCGCGAGGTGCTCACCAAGGTCGACAAGTCGGAGCTCCGGGGCGTCGGCATCACCAACCAGCGCGAGACCATTGTGCTGTGGGACCGCGAGACCCTCGGCTCGCCTCGACGCGCGATCGTCTGGCAGGACCGGCGTACGGCCGACATCTGCACCCGTCTGCGAGAAGCGGGGCACGAGGACCGGGTGGCCGAGCTGACCGGGCTGCGGCTGGACCCGTACTTCTCCGGCACCAAGCTGATGTGGCTCGCCGAGCACGAGCCGCACACCTGGGCTCTGGTGGAGTCGGGCCGCTATGCGATCGGGACCGTCGACTCCTACCTGATCGCCCGCCTGACGCGCGGCACGTGGCACGCCACAGACGTCTCCAACGCGTGCCGGACCCTGCTCTTCGACCTCACCACGGGCGACTGGTCCGACGAGCTGTGCTCGCTGTTCGGGGTGCCTCGCGACGCGCTTCCCGAGCTGGTGCCGAGCTGGGGCGAGATCGCCACCACCGACCCCCGCTCGTTCCTCGACCTGTCGCTGCCGATCGCGGGAATCGCCGGTGACCAGCAGTCGGCACTGTTCGGGCAGACCTGCTTCGACGTCGGTGACTCCAAGTGCACCTACGGCACCGGGTCGTTCATCCTCACCAACACCGGCACCACGCTGAACCGCTCGGACGCCGGGCTGCTCACGACGGCGGCGTGGCGATCCCCCGAAGGCGAGCTCACCTATGCCAACGAGGGCGCGATCTTCGTGACCGGCGCCGCCGTTCAGTGGCTGCGCGACGGCCTGCAGATCGTCGGCTCCGCCGCGGAGACCGCCGCCATCGCCGCGACCGTCTCCGACACCGAGGGCGTGGTGTTCGTGCCCGCCCTGACCGGCCTCGGGGCCCCGCACTGGGACCCGCATGCCCGAGGGTTGATCATCGGCATCACCCGCGGCACCAGCCGGGCACACGTCGTGCGGGCCACCCTGGAGGCGATCGCGTTCGAGGTCCGGGACGTGCTCGAGACGATGCCAGGGCTGTCCGCACTGCGCGTGGACGGTGGAGCCGCCGCCAACGACCTGCTCTGCCAGATCCAGGCGGACCAGATCGGCGTACCGGTCGAGCGCCCCGAGCTCGTGGAGACCACCGCCCTGGGTGCGGCGTTCCTGGCCGGCCTGGGCACGGGGGTGTGGTCGTCGACCGACGAGCTGCGCGAGACCTGGCGGCTGGACCGACGCTTCGAGCCGGCCGGCGACCGGACAAAGGGCGACGCCGCCCACGCCCGCTGGCTGGACGCCGTGGAGCGCTCGAAGGGCTGGGCGGGCTAGCCGCCAAGCGTCTCGTTTGGGCTCGGCCGTGGCGCGGCCGCGGGTGCACCTATTCGTGCAATTGCTGGGTTCGGTGCGCGATTCGGCCGAAAACAGGTCCCTTTCCCAGCAATTGAACGAATAGGTGCGGCGTCCCTCCGGCGCCCGTCCGATGTCCATCCGACGTCCATCCGGCGCCCCGCCAAGCGTTAACCCTTCAGTCGCTCCAGGGCAGCGGCGGCCGCATCACGAGTGCGGATCGCATCGGTGACTGCCTTCTCGGCCTCCGACCGCACGTCCTCAGCGTCACCGAGCTCGTCGTCGACCTGCTCGTACTGCTCCTCGAGGACGACGAGCTTCCGCCTCAGCTCGTCGATCTCGGCCTGCACCTGCATGCCCCTGGCCTCGAGGGTCTCGACCTCGCCGACCGCCTCGTCCAGCGCCTCCTGGGCCTCGCCCAGCCCCGCCTCGGCCCGGGCCAGCTTCTCGGCTGCTGCTGCGACGACCTTCTGGTCCGCCTCGGGATCGGGTACGACGTGCAGCTCGGGGCGGGCGGCCGGCTCGTCGGTCCGGGGGGTCGCACTGAACCCGAGCGCCTCGGGCACGGCGACCGAGCCACCGAGGTCGACCTCGCCGACCCCGGTGGTGGCGAGCGCGGTGACGAGCAGGCCGCTGCGGACGGCCTTCGCGCAGTCCTCGTCGACCATGGCGGCGGTGAGCGTGGCCTCGACCTGTTCGGCCACGGCCTCGGTGACCCGGGTCCCGTGGTCCTTTGCGACCGCTCGCGCCTGCGTGGTGACGGCTGCGGTGAGCTGGCGACGCTGCCGGGTGAGGGCGCGCAGCTCCTCGCCCGCCAGGCTGGCCTGCGCCTCCCGAAGCGCCGCGCCCACAGCGAGCACCTGCTCGACCTGCTCGGCCTCGTGGCGCACCAACAGGTTCACGACCCAGGCGGCGACGGACGGTTTCTTCAAGGCCTTGACCCGTTTCGACAGGTCGGCATCCGAGGCCTTCAGCTCCTTGGCCCGGGCATCGCGTGCAGGCGTGAACTCGGGGAGCTCGAGCGCATACAGCTCGTCGGCGATGGTGAGCAGGTCGGTGCTCATGGGCGCCCGGCCGTCTCCCAGGCCTCGTGCAGCCTGCGCATCCGGAACCACAGGTCCCGCAGCTCGCCGGCGTCCAGGTCATCGACCGGGACACCGACCCCGTCGGTCAGCGCGCCGCGCCATTCGTCGTACGTCGTGAGCTCGGTCTCGGTGCGTCGGTCCGGCTCGATGCGCAGCAGTAGGCAGCCACGCAAGGTGTCGACGCCCGTCTCGTCTCGACGCTGCGCCACGACGACGCGCGTGAACGTGCCGTCGGGCGGCCCGGACAGCTCGGTGTGGGCGGCAAGCACGGTGGCCGGGTCGGTGGCCGAGGTGGACGCGACCATGCCGGTGAAGGACCCGGCGGGGTCATGGTGGAAGGTCCAGCCGTCCGGCCCGACGTCCTCCAGGACGTAGGTGAACCCGCCCTGCCGGTGCTCGCCGGCGAGGAGCGGGATCGGGTCGCGGAAGGCGTCGCCGAGCCCCACGTCGACCCACCACTCGCCCGTCGGGTTGTCGTCCGACGGCAGGCCCGAGACCACGAGAGCCAGGTGGTTCAGCGAGTCGGCGTACCGCCCCTCCTCGTTCATCCACACATGCCCGTGCCTGCGGGAGACGTCGAAGCCGAGCGTGACCAGGGCCGTCTCGAGCGCGCCGTTCTGGTGGAAGCAGTAGCCCGCCCGGCCGAGCGTGCCGACCCGTTCGAGACAGGCGGCCGGATCCACCGAGGGCGGCCGGCCGAGCATGATGGCGAGGTTCTCGTACGGCACCCGCGAGAGGTGCCCGCGATGGATCCTCACGAGGCTGTCGAGAGTGGGTGGCAGGGGCTCGTCGATGCCGATCCGACGCAGATACCTAGTCGTCGGCATCGTCGTCGAGGCCCTGCTCGATGGCGTAGCGCGTGAGCTCGACGCGGTTGTGCATCTGCAGCTTGCGCAGCGTGTTCTGGACGTGGTTCTGGACGGTGCGGTGAGACAGCACCAGCCGGTCGGCGATCTGCTTGTAGGACATCCCCTTGGCCACCATCTTCAGCACCTCGGTCTCGCGCTCGGTCAGCGCGGGCTGGTGCGGTCCGTCGGACGGTGGCCCATCGAGCATCCGCCGGAACTCCCCCAGCACCAGCCCGGCGAGGCCGGGCGTGAACACGGTGTCGCCCCGGGCCACCCGGCGTACGGCGTCGAGGAGCTCGTCGCGGGAGGCGGACTTCACGAGATACCCGGTGGCACCGGCCTTGACGGCCTCCAGGACATCGGCCTGTTCGCCCGACGCCGAGAGGATCAGGACGCGGGCGGACGGGTCCTGACGGATGATCTCGGCGGTCACCTCGACGCCGTTCGGCGCCGGGATCTGGAGGTCGAGGACCACCACCTGCGGCCGGGCTGCCGGGAATCGCGCCAGGGCCTCGCTGCCGTTGGCGGCGACACCCACCACGTCGAAGCCGGCAGCCGCCAGGTCGCGTTCCACGGCGTCTCGCCACATCGGATGGTCGTCGACCACCATGACCCGGATCGGATCCGTCATCCGCAGCACCTCACGCGAGCAGCGTAGAAGGGACCACCCTAGGCGGGAGGCTGGTAGCGACCGCGTCGGTGGACCAGCGGCGTGTCGTCCGGGCCGATCGTGATGTCCTCGATGACGCATGTGACGAGGCTGGACCAGCCGACGTCGGTGCTCGACTCGAGCCGTACGCCGACCCAGGTGCCTGCCGAGGACAGATGCGGGCCCCACGGGGTCTGGTCGAACTCCGCCTGTCGGAACCGGCCGCCCGGCGCCGGCGCGGTGCCGGCGAAGCCCTCGGCCAGGTCACGATCGGCCCAGGCCAGCAGCTGCACCACGGCCACCCCGGTGCGTGGCAGGAGGTCGGCGAGGTCGGAGTCGGGGTCCACCAGGGCCAGCACCCGCGCCGGATCGCCGTTGGCCAGCATGATCGAGCTGACGGTCAGCCCGGCCCGGTCGGTGCCGTCGCCCGTGGTCCAGAGCGTGACCGCCCCGCCCAGCCGGCCGCGCAGCCGGCGTACCGGATCCGGCTCCGGGTCGAGGAACGGATGCTCGGCGTGGATGGTCACCCGGCGAGCGTACGGCGGTGGCGTGGCCCGGTCGGGCCGAGCGCGCCCGGAGCGTGCTCGATGAGCTCCTGCTCACTGATCGGTGAGCGGCGCGCGCCAGGGGTCCACCGGGACCGTGAACTCCCACTCCGTGCCGAACGGTCCGGTGCTGAGCTCGGCAGTGCCACCCAGGTCGGCGATCCGGCCACGGATCGACTCCACGACGCCGAGCCGACCCTCGCGCTCGGCCTCGGCCAGCCGGCCCTGGGGGATGCCGGGGCCCTCGTCGCGGACCGAGACCTCGACGTGGTCTGGAAATGACTCGAGCAGCACCCAGGCCGGCGCGCTCTCACCGACGTGCCGGAAGACGTTGTCGAGGCAGGCGCCGACGACCGCGACGAGCTCGGTCACCACCGGCGCCGGCAGCTCGACAGGGGTCGCCGGGGCGGCGACGCTCACCCCGGGACGCGACTCGAGCGCACCCAGCGCGGCGCCGAGGCCCAGCGTGCCGTGGTTGGGGGTCGACTGCGCAGCGTCCTGGACCCGGATCAGCGACCGCAGCGCCAGCTCCTGCTCGCCGGCGAGCCGGCCGAGCTCCGCTGCCTCGCCGCCGAGCTCGTGCCCACGTCGCTGGACCAGCGACAGCACCTGGAGCACACCGTCGTGAACGACGCGGGCGAGCCGCGCACGCTCGGCCGCGATGGCGGCCGCACGTTCGGCGCGGTCGCGCTCGGCGGCCATCCGTTGGAGTGACTCACACATGAATCCGACGATGGGCCCCCCGATCACCAGCAGGAAGGCATTGCCGTAGTTGGCCTGTGTGAAGTCCTGGCGCACCGAGAGATCCGCGACTGTCAGGCACACCCCGGCGACCAGGCCACCCAGGAGCCGGTAGTGGATCGCCCAGGCGAGCAGCGCGGCCATCACCCAGTACCCGGGGATCGTGGAGACGAGGTGGTCGCCCCCCTTCACCGCCGGCGAGATGAGCACCAGCGCAATGGCCAGCGCCAGGTCGGCCACCAGCAGGGCCAGGGAGCGACGAGCGGGTGCGGCGTACGCCCAGGTGGCGTAGCCCGTCCACCCGGCCATCACGAGCACGCACACCAGGACACCGACGGGATGGGTGAACTCGTCGGCACGGTAGAGGTTGAGGCCGATGGCGTTGAGCAGCACGACCACGCGCAGGATGGCGAGAGCCTGGAACAGCCGGTCCTTGACGGCCACTGCCGCCGGGCCGGACCAGCCGGGGTCCACGAGGGGGCGGTCGCCCTGGGTCAGGACGCCTTCTTCTGCTCGGCCGGATCGGCTTCCGCCGACGAGTCCGGCTTCCTGGACTCCTCCTTGGCGCGAGTGGCGTACATGTCGACGTACTCCTGACCGGAGAGCCGCATGATCTCGTACATGATCTCGTCGGTGATCGAGCGCAGGATGTAGCGGTCGTTCTCCATGCCCTCGTAGCGGGAGAAGTCCAGGGGCTTGCCGAAGCGGACCACGGGGCGAGTGAACGAGCCGAACTTCTTGCCTGGCGGCGCCACCACGTCGGTGCCGACGACGGCGACCGGAATCACCGGGACCTTGGTCTCGAGAGCCAGCCGGGCGACGCCGGTCTTGCCGCGGTAGAGCTTGCCGTCGTGGGAGCGGGTGCCCTCGGGGTAGATGCCGAACAGGTCACCCTGCTCGAGGATCCGCTTGGCGGCGGAGAGCGCGCCCTCGGCGGCAGAGGCGCCGGAGCGGTCGATCGGGACCTGGCCG
>JAOPXM010000108.1 GCA_025965125.1 Nocardioides sp. | reverse complement strand
GGACGCTGGCGAGAAGGGCGAGCTCTCGAGCCACGCCAACTCGCGTTACTGCACCCCGATCAAGCAGTGCGACATCCTGGCCGAGGAGTACGACGACCCGCGCGGCGTCCCGATCGACGCCATCCTCTTCGGTGGTCGCCGCAAGACAACGGTCCCGCTGGTCTTCGAGGCCCGCGACTGGACCCACGGCACGTTCCTCGGCGCGACGCTCTCCTCGGAGACCACCGCCGCCGCGGTCGGCGCGGTCGGGGTGGTCCGCCGCGACCCGATGGCGATGCTGCCGTTCATCGGCTACAACGCCGGTGACTACTTCAACCACTGGATCACGGTCGGCAAGGACAACGACGCCGCCAAGCTGCCGAAGATCTTCTACGTCAACTGGTTCCGTCGTGACGACGATGGTGGCTTCCTGTGGCCGGGCTTCGGCGAGAACAGCAGGGTCCTCAAGTGGGTCGTGGAGCGCATCGAAGGCCAGGCAGCCGCCCTCGAGACGCCGATCGGCCACGTGCCGGCACCCGGTTCCCTCGACGTCGACGGCCTCGACATGAGCGACGAGGCACTCCAGGCCGCGCTCGCGGTCGACGTCGAGGAGTGGAAGGCCGAGATCCCGCAGATCCAGGAGTGGTTCGAGAAGTTCGGCGACGACCTCCCGGCGGTGCTCTGGACCGAGCTGGACGGCCTGAAGGCCCGCCTCGGCCTCTGACGGTTCCGCTCCGCAACCCCAGCAATCCCGACCGAGGGCCCCGTCAGTGCCAGGACGGGGCCCTCGGTCCTGCATCGCCGGTTGTGGAATCATGCACACCACTCGGGTCCAGTTGTGGGCGGCAAGGGAGGAACTCGTTGTCCAGCTACGGCCCAGACGACCGCTTCCTCTTCGAGACCGCGGCGACCGGTCTCTACGAGGAGATCGTGGCCGCTGGGGGCATCCCCACGACCGATGAACGGATCGCCGACGGAGCCCCGCTGCGGCCGGCCTTCGACCTCCTTGCGGAGCTTGGCCTGGTGCTCCTCGACAAGGAGGCCGACACCTGGGTCGCGGAGGACCCGAACAGCATCCAGTCCCGCGTCGTGTCCCCCATCAGCCAGCAGGGCGCCAAGCTTCTCGAGGAGTCCTCCCAGTGGGCCCGAGCCTTCGGGACCCTTGGCCAGGTCTGGCGCCGCAGCCCCCCGTCGTTCGAGCGCGGCCCGTTCACCCACATCTCCGACCAGGCCATCGGACCGTTCCTGACCGGCCTCGTCGCCGAGGCCGAGGACGAGCTGCTCACCGCCCAGCCGCAGACCGGCCGTGACCCCCAGACCCTGGCCGCCGCCGCGCTGCGCGACACCGCTGCCCTCGAGCGCGGGGTCAAGATGCGCACGCTCTACCAGCACAGCGCCCGGCGCAGCTCCATCACGCACTCGTACGTCGCTGCCGTCACCGCCCGCGGTGCGGAGGTGCGCACCCTCGACGAGTTCTTCAACCGGATGATCGTGGTCGACCGGCGGATCGCGGTCATCCCCGGTGCCGAGGACCTGCGGGTGGCCATCGCGATCCGCGAGCCGTCGGTGGTGGCCTATCTCGTCGACATCTTCGAACGCACCTGGGAACGGGGCCGCCCGTTCACCAACCGGGAGAGCGCGACGATGAAGGACATCGCCGCCGAGCAACGTGCGATGACGATCCGGATGCTGATCGAGGGCCACTCGGACCCGGTGAGTGCCAAGCGCCTCGGGGTCAGCCCGCGCACCTACGCGGGCTACGTGGCGGACCTGAAGGAAGAGTACGAGGCGGAGACGCGGTTCCAGCTCGGCTACACCATGGGCCGCCAGGGCGTCTCCGGCAACGAAAGCAACGAGGGCCGCGACGGCTGAGTCGGCGTACGGCACGGAAATGGCCACGAGGGCAGTGACGCAAGGTCACTGCCCTCGTGCTGTTGAGACGGGCCGGGGGGAGGCACTGGGACCGGACAAGGGGGAGGGTCGGGTCCCCGTCTCAAGCGCGGGTGGGCCTACCGCCCACCGATCCTGCAGTAGCCGCCGCACCCCCAGCTCGTGTCTGCCTGTGCGGGGGCGGAGATTGCTAGTGCGCCGATCAGGACCGCCGTTGCGGCGATCACGGTGCCAAGCTTGCTGACGAACCTCATGGTGCGTTCCCACCTTCTTCGCGGGGCCCACGGAATGGCCCCTGCCCTGAGTGTGGCCGCCCGAGACGAAACGTGTGAGCCAAACCTTGGTTCATGATTCTGCATTGCAGAATCGTGCAATCGAGCCGAGTGCCCAAACTGCCCGGACGGCTGGGGACGGCCCCCTCCGCCGACACAGGGAGGGGGCCGTCGCTGGCGGAGGCGGCGGGATTTGAACCCGCGAGAGGTTTTAACCTCAACCCGCTTAGCAGGCGGGCGCCATAAACCGGGCTAGGCGACGCCTCCCCGACAGCGAGGACAGGTTACAAGGCGCCGGCGGCGAACGACCAATCACCCCGCGCGGGGTCCGGTCTCACAACGGACGCAGCCCCTGACCGCGCTGCAAGTGCTGCTGGAGGTCGCGCACGAACGCCTCCCGGTCGGCCAGCAGGGCCTCCACCGGGATCGTCGTGGTGCGCCCGTCGACCAGGTGCAGCACCACGCACGGGATCCCTCGCGGCGAGGCGGTGGCGGCGTTCTCGACGTCCTTCCACGACGCCTCGGAGACTCCTGCTCCCCGAACCAGCCGGACCCGGTAGCCGTCCGCTCCGAGCCGCACGACGTAGGCCCTCGAGCGAAGCCACCAGGCGAGCGCGAAGACCCCGACGACGCCGAGCAGGAGCAGGCCGACCAGCAGGTCACCCGGCAGGCTCAGGGTCGCCACCAGGGCGGTGCCGACGAACATCACCACGGCCAGGACGACCAGCGACATGCCCACGAATCGGGCAACCACGAGCGGGGCCAGCCGATAGTCGGACACGGCCGGGTCGGGGGTGGTCGCGGGTTGGTCGGGGGGCATGACGATGATTGAACAAGACAGCGCAACTGAACAGCCATCCGGGCTTGTGGTCGGTGCGCCGCGGGTCCATGGTTGAGGCTCCATCGGACTCTCCGTTGACCGTCAGACGCCTGGGAGGTTGCCATGACCGCCGTGACGTCGGGAATGTCCAGCGCTCTCCAGGGCCTCGACCAGGCCCTCGACGCGCCGCGCCGACCGGGCGTCCAGCTCGGCAACTGGCGGTGGGTCGTGCGGCAGCGGATGACGGCCGTGCGCGACGCCCTCGTGATCGAGGCGCGCACCCCCGACGACACCTGGCTCGCCGCGCGCGGCGGCACCGCCTTCCGGCAGCGCAACGCCCTGCTGGGTCGCCTCAACGACATTGCCCCGCAGGTGCTGGAGAGCCCGGACGTCGAGATCGTCCGGTTGGAGATGAAGCGCCTGCTCGCCGACATCGCGCACCACCTGCAACGCCTGCACGACCTGGCCTACGACGATGTCGAGATCGAGCTCGGCGGCTCGGAGTAGCCGGCACTCACGCCCTAGACTCCCCGGGTGCCGCTGCCGCAGCGTGTGATTCGTTGGCGGGGGCACGGAGGGGTGCCGGAGTGGCCGATCGGAACCGCCTTGAAAGCGGTCGCTGGCAGAAATGTCAGCCGCGGGTTCGAATCCCGCCCCCTCTGCCGGGTTTGGAGTCGCAAGCTCCCTAGAGCACGACCTCGATGAGCACGTCGCCCTCCTGGACAACGTCACCGGGAGCCACCTTGATGGCGCGGACGGTGCCGGCGCGGTCGCTGAGCACAGGGATCTCCATCTTCATCGACTCGAGGAGTACGACGGTGTCGCCCACAGCGATCGCGTCGCCCTGGCTCACGGCGATGCTCATCACGTTGGCCACCATCTCCGCGAGAATCTCGGTCACCTGTTCACGAGCCATGACGCGAACCTAGCCGGTTACCGACGCGTACCCGACACCGCAGCCGGGAGGGCTCCCTCACAGCAGGGCTGTGGTGCGCGACGGCTCCGGCCGAGCAGCCGCGGCCTCCTCGGCCCGCCGCGAGCGACGGCCCCGCGGGCCCGTGAGCGCGAGGTCGAGACGGATCACCACGAAGCCGAGCGCCAGCCCGACGACGACGCCGTACACCACCGAGAGCGTGGCCTCGCTGAGGCTGGTCGACGGGTTGACGAGAGCGTTCGCGACCGGGGTGCTGGCGGTCACGCCGAACGCGCAGACCCACCACCCCTGTCGCCGGCGGGCCCGCATGTGGCAACCCCAGGCGAGCGCAGGGATGCCGACCAGGGCCTCGATCGGGCGCGGGAACGCCCCCAGGTGCTCACGGCTCCAGACGACACCGTCCAGCAGGGAGGTCACCAGGGAGGGCGTGCCGTAGCGCCGCAGCACCTCGGCGTAGGCCAGGATCGCGGCCAACAGGAAACCGCCCACGAGCACGGTCAAGAGGCCGCGCCGACCCAGCCCGTGGAGGCCGGCTCCGAGCCGGTAGACGACGCCGAACGCGCCGACCAGCGCGAGCGCGAGCGTGGCGTACTCGAAGCGGGCCAGGGTGATGGCCGGTTCGAAACCGACCGTCGCGAGAGCGCCGACACCCGAGAGCAGGACCGCGACCACGCACTCGCGCACCGCATGGATGAACCGGACCGCGGGGACGGTGGCCATCACCGCCAGCACCGAGGTGACCACGCAGGTCATCACCGCGGCGCCGGTGCGCAGCGAGTCCTCGTCGAGCACCAGGACGACCGCGCCGATCACGACCGCGAGCGAGCCGAAGACCACGGGACGGCCGCCGGTCCGCGCAGCGAGGGCCCAGGAGTAGGTGCCGGCGATCGTCACGGCCCCGACGCCGGCGAACCAGTCGGGTCCGACGGGCACCATCGCGGCGACCAGCAGGCCGACGCCGGCCAGCACGAACAGGCCCCAGAACCCCACCGGAATGCGGCTGCTCCCCAACCGGGCAACGGCGTCTGCCACCCGCGACCACCGCGACGGGGGCCTGGTCGCGCGACGTCGTGGAGCGGCTCGGGACACGACCGCTTAGGTTACAGACGCCGGTTTGCCAGCGAAGGGTTGGTACGCCGGGCCTCCTCGAGGCTCGAACGGTCGATCACGGCCGTCACGACCTCCGCGCCGGTGCCCGCCTCGACGAGCACGTCCCCCAGCGGGTCGACCACCATCGAGTGGCCGGTGTAGCGCGGTCCCGGTTGCGCGGCCGCAGCCACGAAGACCGTGTTCTCGATGGCGCGGGCCCGGAGCAAGGTGCGCCAGTGCTCGACCTTCCGGTCGCCGGCGACCCACGCCGACGGGATCACTATCAGCTCCGCGCCCAGGTCGACGAGCGCTCGTGCCAGCTCGGGGAACCGCAGGTCGTAACAGGTCATCAACCCCACCTCGAATCCGCCGATGTCCACGACGACGGGCGCGATGTCCCCCGCGGTCAGCCGGTCGGACTCGCGGTAGCCGAACGAGTCGTAGAGGTGGACCTTGCGGTAGCTCGCATGCGCGGCGCCCCGGACGACCAAGGTGTTGAACGGACGTTGCGGGTCGTCGCTGGTCTCGAACATGCCGGCCACGACCGTGGCCCCGCGGTGCGACGCGACCCGTTCCACCTCGGTGGCGAACGGTCCGTCCAGTGGCTCGGCGAAAGCGCTGATGTCGGACCCGGCCGCCCCGAAGTCGCGCCCGAACGCCTCCGGGAACACCACCAGGTCGCTTCCCGCGGGCGTGAGCTCACCAAGTCGGACCCGGTTGGCCGCCTGATCGAGGCCGGATGCCTCCTGGACCAGCGCGATACGAAGGGATGCCATGACCTCAGTGTCGCTGGTGCCAGCCCGATGGGAGGATCGGTCCCGTGGAACTCGACCCCTTCTGCGCGGTGATCCTCGCCGGCGGAACGGCCGCGCGCCTCGACGGCGTGGACAAGGCGTCGGTCGAGGTCGCCGGGCGCACCCTGCTCATGCACGCGCTGGACGCCGTCATCGACGCGACCGAGGTCGTCGTGGTGGGCGAACCCGTGCCGACCGAGCGCCCCGTGACGTTCACCCGCGAGAACCCGCGGTTCGGCGGCCCCGTCGCCGCCCTGCTGACCGGGCGGGACGCCCTGCTCCGCGAGACCTCGTCGCTAGCGGTGCTGGCCGTCGACATGCCGCGGGTCACGGCGTACACGTTCCGGCGGTTGCAGGGCGCCTGCGCGGGCCACGACGGTGCGGTGCTGGTCGACCCGGACGGTCGCCGACAGCTGGCGTTGATGCTCGACGTGCACAGGCTGGACGCCGTCCGGCCGGACCACGAGGGCCAGCACGACCACGCGCTGCACCGGCTGCTGGCTCCGCTCGAGCTCGCCGAGGTGTCCGCCGAGGGCGAGGAGCACCGGGACATCGACACGTGGAGCGACCTGCGCGACCTCGCCTGACAGCGACTGATCGGCGGAAGGGGTTGCGGTGGAGGCCGCACTCTGGTCAATGTGGGAGATGTGAACCTGCACGACTGGATCGACGAGCTGAGCGACGTCCTCGATGTCGACACCGAGGTCGACGAGGGACTCGTGCTCGATCTGGCCCGCACGGTGGCGAAGAGCGTGGAGCGACCCGCGGCCCCGATCACGGCGTACCTCCTCGGTTTCGCTGCGGGTGCGCAGGACGCGAACCCCGAGGTCATCGAGAAGCTGGCCGCGCGAGCCCAGGCACTGGCGGACGGCTGGGACCGTCCGTCCGACGCGCCCGACCCCGACGACATCGACGACGAGGTGCCGGACGACAGCATCGTCGACCACACCGCGGACGAGGAAGCCTTCGAGGACTGACCCGGGCGAGCGGTTCCCCGGTCCTCTCCTAGGGTTGGTCGCATGCGCGCCGTCATCGCCCACGGAACCGGTGGTCCCGAGATCCTCTCCGTTGCGGAGGTCCCGGACCTCGAGCCAGGCCCCGGTGAGGTGCTCATTGCCGTGGCCGCAGCGGGACTCAACCGGGCCGATCTGCTGCAGCGACAGGGCTTCTACGCGCCACCGCCGGGTGCGTCCGGCGTGATCGGCATGGAGTGCAGCGGCACGCTGGCGGCGCTCGGCGAAGGCGTCTCGGGCTGGGAGGTGGGCGACGAGGTGTGCGCCCTGCTGGCAGGTGGCGGCTACGCGTCGCAGGTCGTGGTGCCGGCCGGACAGGTGATGCCCGTGCCCACGGGTGTCGACCTGGTGACGGCTGCAGCCATCCCCGAGGTGGCCGCCACGGTCTGGTCGAACGTGTTCATGGTGGCCGGCCTGCAGCCCGCCGAGAGCTTCCTGGTGCACGGCGGCGCCGGCGGCATCGGGACCTTCGCGATCCAGCTGACCGCCCAGCTCGGCTCGCGCGTCTTCACCACCGCCGGCACCGCGGAGAAGCTCGAAGCCTGCCGGGCGCTGGGCGCGGACGTGCCGATCAACTACCGCGAGGACGACTTCGTGGCGGTCGTCAAGGAGCAGACGGGCGGCTCGGGGGTCGACGTGATCCTGGACAACATGGGCGCGAAGTACCTCGGCCGCAACGTAGATGCCCTCGCCACCGAGGGCCGCCTGGTCATCATCGGACTGCAGGGCGGCAGCAAGGCCGAGCTCGACATCAACGCCCTGCTCCGCAAACGCGGGGCGGTCATTGCCACGTCCCTGCGATCCCGGTCGGTCGAGGAGAAGTCCGCGATCTGCGCCTCGCTCGTGGAACACGTGTGGCCGCTGATAGCCGAGGGTCTGGTGCAGCCGATCGTGCACGGCACCATGCCACTCGAGGAGGTCGCCGCCGCCCACACGTTGATGGAGGCCGGCGAGCACACCGGCAAGATCCTGCTCACCACCTGATTCGATAGCGTGCATCCATGACCACCCCACGACACGGCTTGGTTCGCACCTCTGGCCGCAGGGACCGCGGATGAGCGAGACGCCCGGCGAGCAGGAGCAGCAGGTTGTCATCATCGGTCCCGACGGTCAGCCGATGGCTTCCGTCCCGGCATCGGCTCTGACGATGGGACCGCCCTCCAACGGATCCGACGACGGTGAGGGCGACGAGCGCGCCATCACCGACCTGGTCGAGCAGCCGGCCAAGGTGATGCGGATCGGCAGC
>JAOPXM010000093.1 GCA_025965125.1 Nocardioides sp. | reverse complement strand
GCGGGGATGTGCTCGAGCACCTCGGCCGCGACGACGCGGTCGAACTCGTCGTTCGCGAACGGCAGGTGCAGCGCGTCGCCCTCCTTGACATCTGCCTCGGCGCCCTCGGGGACCTCACCGGCATCCTTCATGGCGACGAACAGGTCGCGAACCCCGGCGAGCTCGTCGGCGTCCATGTCGAACGCGATGACGTCGCCGCCGCGGCGGTACATCTCGAACGCATGCCGTCCTGCCCCGCAACCCATGTCCAGGACCCGGTCGCCCGGCGTCAGCCCGAGCCGGTCGAAATCAACGGTCAGCAACGGTCGTCTCCTCGGTGATGCCAGGGGTCTGGGTCAGTCCGCGCTCGCGGCGGAAGTCGGTGATCACTTCGGCGTACGCCGCAGCGACGGTGGCAGCCACGGCCCGCCAGCTGAACAGCTCGTCCACACGCTGGCGCCCGGCGCGGCCCATGCGCGCACGCCGTTCGGGGTCGTCGAGCAGCGCGCCGATGGCGGCCGCGAACTCTCCGACGTCACCCGGGGTGACGAGGTCGGCGCAGAGGCCGTCGGGCCCCACCACCTCCGGGATGGCGCCGGCGCGCGACACCACCAGCGGGGTGGCGCAGGCCATCAGCTCGGCGGTCGGCAGCGAGAATCCTTCGTACAGCGACGGGACACAGGCCAGCTCCGCGGACCCCATCAGGTCCACGAGGTCCGAGTCGCTGACGCTGTGCACGAAGCGCACGGAGTCGCCGATGGACAGCTTGTCGATGAGCTTCTCGGTGCGTCCACCGGCCTGCGGCTTGCTGACGAGGATGAGCTCGAGGTCCCGCTCGGTCCGGAGCTTGGCGAAGGCCTCGAGCAGGGTGGCGATCCCCTTCATCGGGGCGTCGGCGCTGGCCATGGCCAGGATCCGGCCCGGGACCCGGGGCACGGTCGGGGGGACGAAGCTGTCCTCGACCCCGAGGAGGATGACCTGCATGCGCGCAGGGTCGACGCCGAAGTCCTTGGCGATGTCGCGCTTGGACGTCTCCGACGGCGTCATGATCTTGCGCGCCCGGCGGGCGACTCGGCCCTGCATGCGCAGGAAGCCGTACCAGCGGCTCAGCGTGAACTTGCGCCAGGGGTTGCGGGTCTGGCTGATGTCGATGCGCCGGTCGAACGTGATGGGGTGGTGCACCGTGGTGATCAGTGGCAGGCCGAGCTTCTCGATCTCGAGCATGCCGTAACCGAGCACCTGGTTGTCGTGTGCGATGTCGAAGTCGTCGACCCGCTCGGCGATCAACCGGGCGACGCGTGAGCTGAACGTCTTCGGTTCGGGGAACCCCGCGACGCACATGGTCGCGAACTCCTCGACGTCGATGCGGTCGCGGAACTCCTTGAGCTTCGGCACCCGGAACGGGTCGGGCTCGCGGTAGAGGTCCAGACTCGGCACCTTGGTCAGGCGTACGCCCGGATCGAGGTCGGGGTAGGGCTGACCGGAGAAGACCTCGACCGTGTGCCCGAGGTTGGTGAGCTCTCGGCTGAGATGCCGCAGATAGATGCCCTGACCGCCACAATGTGGCTTGCTGCGGTAGGACAGCATGGCAACCCGCATGAGTCGCGACCCTTCTCTGTTGACGCGCCGGACACTTGCCGGATGCACTGACACGCCGGGCCGGACGAAGTGGAACGTGTTCCTATTATGTCCCACCAACCGGTAGCCTAGTGCCCGATATCAACGAGTCATGACGCCATGGGGGTCACTGTGACCAGCGCTAACTCCCTGACCGTCGAGGATTTGGGTTCCGCAGCGCAGCGGGACCGCCGCAAACGCATCCTCGACGCCACCATCGCCCTGGCGACCCAGGGCGGGTTCGACGCCGTGCAGATGCGGGCGGTCGCCGAGCAGGCGGATGTGGCCCTCGGCACGCTCTACCGCTACTTCCCGTCGAAGATCCATCTCCTGGTGTCCGCGCTCGCCCGCGAGTTCGAGAAGGCCGAGCTGCAGCTGCGCGACAAACCGCTACCCGGCGACACGTCCGCCGAGCGGGTCATCTACGTGCTCAAGAAGACCACCCGCGGACTCCAGGTCGATCCGCACCTCACCGAAGCACTGACCCGGGCCTTCATGTTCGCCGATGCTTCGGTCCAGGCCGAGATCCACACCGTCGGCATGCTGCTCACGTCGATGTTGACCCGCGCCATGCACCCCGGCAGCGCCGATGTCACCGACGACGACGTCGCCATCGCGCGCGTGATCGGCGACGTCTGGCTCTCGGCTCTCATGGGCTGGGTGACGGGCCGGATGACCTCGGCCGAGACCGCGGAGCAGATGGATCGCGCCGTACACCTCCTCCTCCGCGACTGAGCTGTGCGACCGTGAGGTCGTGGCGACCTCGAGCATGTCCCGGACGGCGCGTCTGTTCCAGTTGCTGTCGCTGTGCGGTGCTGTCCTCTGGAGTGTCGGCCTGATCATCGGCGGGTACACGGTCCCGGTCTACGACGTGTCAGGTGGCCACGGCCGTCACCACACGGTCGGCCACGCGACCCTGGTCGGCGAGAACGGCAATGGAGTCTTGATCGCGCTCGCTCTGCCGCTCGCGATCACGGTCGTCGTGGGGACGCTGTTGATGCTCTCCCGGCGCCCCTGGGCGCTGATCAGCGCCGGAAGCCTGACCGCAGTGCTCGCGTTCGTCAACCTCCTCGCCATGCTGACGATCGGCATCTTCATCGTGCCGGTCACGGCTGCCCTGGTCATCGCCTGCGTCTGCGCCCTGGTTTCCTCAACTCAACCGGTGGGCGACACCGTCTGAGCGCGGTCCACACGCTGGTTGAGGAGGGCGCGCAGCTGGTCCGCCTCCTCACGTGAGGTCCAGCACGTACGCTTCCAGCCGGTCGAAGCTCTCGATCCCCCGGCTGGGTCATCCTCAGTTCCCGGGCGAGCTAAGGTCGCGATCCACAGCCACCTGGTGACTGCAAAGCACGAGCCAGTGCTATCGCGCGTTCCTCAACCAGCGCTGGGCGCGGTGCTGCCGCCGAGGGCGATGGGGTCGAGGCCCAGCTTGCGGTGGTCCCAGCTGCGTACTCGGTCGACGTCGAGGCGCACCACGACCCGGTTGTGGGCCATCAGCTCGACGAACGGCCTGAGCTCCTCGGTGTACGGCGCGTTGTAGCGCTCGAACACGTTGACGCAGACCTCCCAGACCAGGCCGGGATCGTCCTCGACGATCACCCCGGTGCCCTCGAGGGCGACACCGCGTAGCTGGTCGTAGGTGTTGCCGGTCTCGACCAGGAAGCTCATGCGCGGGTCTCGACGGAGGTTGACCACCTTCTGCGACTTGGCCTTCGTCTCGATCCACAGCTGTCCGTCGAGATAGGCGTACCACATCGCCACCAGGTGGACGTTGCCGTTGCCACCGATGGTTGCCACGGTGGCACTGCGCTGCTGGGTGAGGAACGAGTCGACCTCGTCGTCCGTCATGACGATCCGGCCGCGCTGGTTCGCCACGGGCTCAGCCTCCGAAACCGTGCGTGGCGGTGACTCCGCCGTCGATCGCGATCTCCGCGCCGTTGATGTAGCTGCTCTCGTCGCTGGCGAGGAACACGTAGAGCGGCGCCACGTCCTCTGGATGGCCGACCCGGCGGAGGGGGATCTTCGATGCGCCGTACTCCATCGCCGCGTCGCCTCCGTGGATGCGGGTCATCGGGGTGTCGATCATCCCCGGGTGCACCGAGTTGACCCGGATCCCCTTCGGACCGAGCTCCATGGCACCGACCTTGGTCATGCCGCGGATCGCCCACTTCGTGGCTGCGTACGCCGCGCAGGACGGCATCCCGGCCAGCCCCTCGACCGACGACGCGTTGATGATCGAGCCGCCGCCGTTCTTGCGCATCGTCCGGCTGACCGACTTCATGCCCAGGAAGCAGCCGAGCTGGTTGATCCGGAAGACGAGCTCGAACTCCTCGGCAGTCATCTTCTCGATCTCACCGAAACGGAGGATCCCGGCGTTGTTGGCGAGCACGTTGACCGGGCCGAATCGCTGGTTGGTGGACTCGACGATCGAGATCCAGGAGGCCTCGTCGCTCACGTCGTGGTCGACGAAGTGGGCGTCGGGGCCGAGCTCGTCGGCAAGCGCCTGTCCTTCCTCCTTGGCGATGTCAGCGATCACGGTCTTCGCGCCCTCGGCCACGAACGCCCGGCAGATGCCGGCACCCTGGCCCTGCGCGCCGCCGGTGACGATGGCGACCTTGTTGGCGAGACGTCCCATGAGGTGGTTCCTTTCGGGTGCGGGGGTATCGAGACAGTCGCTGCGCGACTTCCTCAACCACCGGCCTGGAGCTGCATGATGGAGTCCGCGGCGAAGCCCACCGACGGGTCGCGGCCTTCGAAGTAGCCGCCGACCTGCTTGGACAGGTCCTCGAGGTCCCAGGCGGCCGCGGACGCATCGAAGCGCTGCTCCACGACCGGGGCGGCCACCAGCGCGACCATCCCGCCGTACACCACGAAGACCTGGCCGGTGATCGCGTCGGCCGCCGGGGAGGCGAGGTAGGCGACGAGGGGTGCGACGTGGTCCGGGGAGTAGGGATCGACCTCCCGGCCGGACTGGTCCTCGCCGAAGACCTCCGCGGTCATCGCGGTCCGGGCTCGCGGGCAGATCGCGTTGGCGCGGACGCCGATCCGGCCCAGGCCCCGGGCGCTCGAGAGCGTGAGGGCGGTGATGCCGGCCTTGGCGGCGGCATAGTTGGGTTGGCCCGGTGAGCCGGCGAGGAACGCCTCGGATGCGGTGTTGATGATGCGGCCGTACACCGGGGCGTCGGCCGCCTTCGACTTCGTCTTCCAGTACGCCGCGGCGTTGCGCGAGAGCAGGAAGTGACCGCGCAGGTGGACGTGGATGACCGCGTCCCACTCCTCGTCGCTCATGTTGAACAGCATCCGGTCGCGGGTCATGCCGGCGTTGTTGACGACGATGTCGAGCGAGCCGAAGCCGTCCACCGCGGCCGCGACCATCGCGTCGGCCGTGGATCGCTCCCCCACGTCGCCCGCGACCACGACGACCTCGCCCCCGCGCGAACGGATCTCCTCCGCCGCCTCGTCACCCGCACCCGGCAGGTCGTTGAGGACGATCCGCGCTCCGGCATCGGCCAGGGCCAGCGCCTCCGCACGGCCCAGGCCGGCACCGGCACCGGTGACGACGGCGACCAGGCCAGCCAAGGAAAGGGGGTCGGTGGACAGGTCGTCGGAGCTCACGCGCTCAGCCCTCCAGGGAGATCGCGGCGCGCGGGCAGGCCGCCACGGCGCGCTTGACGTTCTCGATGTTCTCGTCGGTCGTCTGGTCGGTCTTGAGCTGGAGGAAGTCGTCGTCGTCCAGCTCGAAGACCTCGGGAGCGAGCGCCTCGCACAGTGCGTTGGACTCGCAGAGATCGAAGTCGACCTTGATCTTCATGTGCACCTACCTAACTTGCTTCACTCGAGTGGCCCGGGAAGACATGGGCGGACGGGTCGATCGCAACGGTCGCGTTGTTGACGGCCGTGGCCGCTTCCCCGAAGCCGACCGCGATCAGGCGGACCTTGCCGGGGTACTCCGTGATGTCGCCCGCCGCGAAGACCCGCGGGAGGCTCGTCTGCATCGACGGGTCGACGAGGACGTGTCGCTTGGACACCTCGATGCCCCACTGCTGGAGTGGTCCGAGGTCCGCGATGAAGCCCAGCGCGGCGACGACTGCCTGCGCCGGGCGGGTGGTGGCCGAGCCGTCGACGGTGATCTCCACGGTCTCGAGCGCGCCGTTGCCGCTCAGGGCGGTGACCTCGGCCTTGGTCACGATGTCGACCGTCGAGTCGCGGACCTGCTGGACGGTGCGCTCGTGGGCGCGGAAGGCGTCGCGACGGTGCACCAGGCACACCGACTTCGCAACCGGCTCGAGGTGCAGCGCCCAGTCGAATGCACTGTCGCCGCCGCCGACGATGACGACGTCCTTGCCGGCGTACGGCGCGAAGCTGGGCACGAAGAACTCCAGCCCGCGACCCAGCCAGCCGTCGCCCGCAGGGAGAGCGCGCGGGCTGAACTTGCCGATGCCGGCGGTGATGATGACCGCCCCGGCGCGAATCTGGGTGCCGTCGTCGAGTCCGACGGTCACACCGTCGTCGTCCTGCGCGAGCGTGGCCGCCGTACGGTCCAGGAAGTACACCGGGTCGGCCGTTGCCGCCTGGGCCACGAGGCCCTCGACGAGGTCGCGACCCTTGATCGTCGGGAACCCCGCGACGTCCAGGATCTGCTTCTCGGGGTACATCGCGGTGATCTGGCCGCCGAGCTCCGGCAGCGAGTCCACGACGGCCACCCGGTGCCCACGGAATCCGGCGTAGTAGGCGGCGAACAGGCCGGTGGGACCGGCGCCGATGATGAGGAGATCGGTCTCGGCCGTGTGTGGTGAGGTCACGGCGACGATCCTCCCCCTTCGTTGTTGACGGGCTCAAGAGGCGCGTGCGACGAGCCGGTCGCGCCGGAGTGGAACGTGTTCTAGTTTCGGGGAGAACCTAGTCGGGGATCCCGGCGATGTCCAGAAACCCCGATGAGGACCTCACTGGGTGTCGATGCCGGAGACGAGCCAACCCTGCTCGGTGTTCACCACCGTCACGAGGGCGCGGTACGGCGTGAGCGTGAGGTGCTTGCCCCGGTGGGTGACGTACTGAGTCAGGAAGACCAGGGCCTGGACCTGCTCCGAGGACGCCCGGACGACACCCTGATGGGTGATCTCCACCTTGACCTCGGTCTTGCCGGCTACGACGTCGTCCTGGATCGCCTCGGCGGTCGTGCGGTACTCGGCGGCGAACGCAGACGTCATGAGCTTGGTGGCGTCCTCGGTCTGCTGGGCGTAGTCCTTCCAGGACGTTGCCACGATCTCCTTGAGCGCCTTGGCGGCGCTGTCCACTGCCGAGGCCGTCGCCACGTCGTTGGAGACCACCGGGCGAGCCGACGACACCACCGGGTCGTCACGCAGCCAGAGGTACCAGGACTCGGTCGCCGCTACCGCGACGAGCAGCACGATCGCCACGACCAGCGCGACCGTCACCCGGCTCGCCGTTCCGGTGCTGGGTTGCTCGTCGGGCTTCGCGACCGGCTCCTGGCTGACCTCGGAGCTGACGACGTCGGGCTCCGCCGGGGATGCCACGCCCTCGGGCTCGATGACCTCCGCGCCGGCCGGGGTTTCCGGCGGGTCGCCCGCCCGCCCGGCAACCTTGCGGGGGCGGGACGTCGTGTTGCGCGAGCCGACGACGGGCCGACGGGGGCGGGGCGTGTCGGCCATCAGCTGAGGAACTCGAGGTTGTCGGTCAACCAGGTGCCGTCGACGTACACGAGGTCGAGCTTGAGCCGGAAGTTGCGCGCCACCGGCTTGTTCTTCGTCTGCTTGTTGGCGACGGTGCCGGTGGTCGCGGCGATCACGGAGGCGCTGTCGGCGTCGATGCTCGAGACGCCGGCCCAGATCACCTTCCCGGTCATGACCGACTTGTTCTCGGTCAGCAGCTGGATCGTGCCGTCGGTCGAGCGCGCGTACTGCTTCTTGAACTTGCCGGTTGCCCCGGCGGCGACCTTGTCGATGCTGGCCTGCGCGTCCTGGTAGCTGATGTTCAGCAACGCCTCTGCCTCACGGGTGGCCGATGCCTGGACGGCGCCGTAGCGGGACTGGGTGTCGAGAGCCTGGGCCTGGGTGTCGTCGGCGCGCCACACCATGACGCCACCGATGACACAGCCGCAGGCGAGCACGAGGGCGACGACGTAGAGAACCGCGTTCAGCCGCCTCACTTGGCCACCGGTCCCACGAGGAGCCACTTCCACGCATCGCTCCCCATGATCGACAGGTTGCCCTGGTCGCCGAGCCGGACCGGGTTGCCATGACGGTCCACGGCGCCCTGGACGAGCCCGCTGGCCGGGTCGTAGGTGCCACGGTAGACGCGCCCGCTGGACGAGTTGTAGGCGGATCCCGGCGAGTGCGTGGGACCGCGCATGACGTACGGCGGGCCGCTGGCGCACTGGGCTGGATAGATCGGGCTGTCCGTCAGGTCACTGGCCGGGCGCCAGGTGCTGGGCGGCTTGTAGCCCTTGGTGCAGGGCTGGACGCTGTTGTCGAACTGGAGGTTGACGTGGCCGTAGCCGTCACCGGGCGTCCCGGTGAAGCCGGCGGAGATGGTGCGGGGGTAGGTCACCAACAGCTGCTCCACGCCGGCGAGGTGGGAGACCACGACCTGGTTGATGCTGATCGCATTGCCGAGGAGCACCGGCAATGTCGGCTCGAGATCCTTGAGCAGCTGGTCGACCTCCGTGACGGCCCCTGGAGTGAGCTGCAGGGTGGTGCGCAGGTCCTTGTCGCTGCCGGCGAGCGCATCGGTGATGCCACGCAGGTCCTTCGCGAAGCTGCGGATGTTCTCGCCCTGGCCCTGCTGGGTCGCGAGCACGGTGCGGCCGGTGTCGAGCAGCCGGATCGTCTCGGCCGTGTGGGCCGCGGCCTCGTGCACGAATCGCTGGCCGTTGTCGAGCAGCTGCTGGAGCGGCCTGCCGGTGTTCTCGAAGAGATCGCCGAGCTCCCGCACGACCACCTGGAGGTTCGCCTTGTCGACCGAGCTCACGAACTGGTTGAGCTCGATGAGCAGGTCGGACTCGTCCACCGGCAGTGACTCCGCGCTGCCCGCGATCGTGGAGCCGTTCTCGGCGTACGGTCCCTTGTCGTCGGGCGGCTCGAAGTCGAGGTACTGCTCACCGACTGCCGACAGGTTGTGGACGTACATGGGCGAGTCGAGCGGGAGCTTGGTGCCGTCCTCGAGTCCCAGCGTCAGGGTGACACCGTCGCGGGTGGCTTCCATCTTCGAGACCTTGCCGATCTTCACCCCGCGGTAGGTCACCTCGCTGCCCTCGTAGAGCCCTCCGGAGGTGGGCAGCGTTGCGTGCACGGTGATGCCGCGGCCGAGGACGCGGTCCACGAAGCCCAGGTAGTTGGCCGCGATGTAGACGATCCCCACGGCACTGAGCACGAGGAAGGCTGCGATCCGGATCCTGATCCCGTGCGTCATGGCGACCCTCCGTAGAGGCCCCACTCGGAGGCGGCCCCGGAGGGCACGCCGCTGCTGAGGGCGGTGTCGAGTCGCGGCAGGCCGGGCAGGCCCGGGAGCCCCGGGATGTCCGGGATCCCCGGCAGGCCGGGCAGGTCTGGCACCGCGTTGATGATCTTGCAGACCGGGTTGTTCTTGTACCTCTTCTTCTTGCAGGTCTTCTTGAGCTTGCCGAGGACGTTCAGGTCCTGGAGCACCTTCACGCACGCCTTGCTGGTGATGTTGCCGCTCCTCAGGCACTTCTGCACCTGGTTGAGGATCTCTCCGGGGGTCGGGATGTCGATCGGCGGCACCCCGCCGCCGGGCAGGAGGTTCTCCAGGCTGATGTCGGCGCGAATCGAGGTGTTGGCGTAGTCGCCCTTCACGATCTCGGAGGCTTGCTTCGGGAACGGGAAGCTGACCAGCAGGTTCAGCCCGGGAGCGAGCGACTGGCCGGCATCGTGCAGCCGGTTGAGGACCGGGCGCAGGTGGTCCAGCGACTTCAGGATGTCGTCCTTGCTGGCGCCGATGACGCGGGTCCCGACCACCCCCAGCTTGTCGAGCGCCTTGAGCATCCCGATCAGCTCGTCGTGCTGGTCGGCGAGCACCTTGACGGCCGGCCCGGCAACATCGAGCGCGTCGGTGATGGTCTGCTTCTCGTCATTCAGGGTGGCGGTGAGGTTGTTGAGCGACTCCAGGGCGCTGACGATGTCGGCCTTCTGGGCATCGAGCGTGCCGACGACGCTCTGGAGTGACCCGAGCAGGTGCCGCAGGTTGCCGGTGCGGCCGTCCATGACGTTGTTGAGCTCCGCGGTGATCGTGCCCAGCTGGCCGACGCCGCCCCCGCTCAGCAGGAACGACAGCGCGCCCAGCACCTCCTCGACCTCGGGGTTGCGTCCGGTCGCGTCGAGGGGGATGTTGTCGCCCTCCCCGAGCTGGCCGGTGGGCTCGACACCCTTGGGCGCCTCCAGCGCGACGTACTTCTCCCCCAGGAGGCTGACCTGCCGGATCTCCGCAATTGCGTTGTCCGGCAGCGTGACGTCGTCGCGCACGCGCATGGTGATCTTGGCGTGCCAGCCCTCCCGCTGGACGTCGGTCACCTCGCCCACCGTGACGTCGTCGACGTAGACCGGGGACTTGGGGACGATGTTGAGGATGTCGGCGAACTCGGCCGTCACCCGGTAGGAGTTGCCGTCGTTCACCGGTGAGCCGGGCAGCGGCAGGTCGTACGCGCCGTCGAACTTGCAGCCCGACACCAGCAGGGCGGCGCTGACCAGCAGGACCGACCAACGGGCGCCGCGCGATGCCGTACGTCGCGTGCTCACTGGCCACCTCCCAGCAGGGCGTCGAGGGTGGCGCTGTCGTTGACGGCGTACCGGCTCTCGGTCCGGCGTGCGAGCGAGGCGGCGTCGGCCTTCGGGGGCGACTGCTGCTTGCCGGACGGGATCGCCGGGATCTGGTTCTCCAGCGGTTGGAGGAGCTGCTTGAAGATCTGACAGGCGAGGTTGGCGCTTGCGCGGGGCAGGCTCGACTGCTGGACCACCGCGCACAGGAAGCCGTCGGCGTCCCACAGCTGGCCCTGGATGCCGATCCGCGAACCGATGGTCCCGGACTTGCTGTTGTAGGCCAGCGACAGGTTGCCGATGGCGACCGGCGCGATCTGCAGCGCCGTGTCGATGCTGTCCTTCTCCGAGTTGATGGTCTTCATGACGCGGGTCAGCTTCTCGACGTCGGTGACCAACGCGGTCCTGTTGTCTTGGACGAACGTCTTGACCGTCCCGACGGCGCTCGCCACGGACGCCAACGCCTGCTGGAGCTCGGTGCGCTCGCTCACCAGTGACGAGGAGACGCCGGCGAGGTCCTTGATGAACGCCCGCACCAGCCGGTCGTTGGCGGCCAGCGTCGAGGTGAACTGCGCGAGGTCCGAGACCGTGGCGAACAGGTCGCCACTCCCCTGCCCGAACGTGACGGCCGCCTGCGAGAGGTTGGTGAGCATCTCGTTGCCGAGCTTGCCCTGGCCCTCGAGCGCACCGGCGCCGGCCTTCAACAGGTGGTTGAGGGAGCCGTCCTTGTTGACACCGTTGGGCCCGAGCGCCTCGGAGAGGTCGCGCAGGCTGGCGTAGATCCGGTCCAGCTCGACCGGCACTCCGGTGTCCGGCAGGGCGATCTCGGCGCCGTCGGCCAGGACCTTGCCCTCGGTGTACGCCGGGGTGAGCTGGACGAACCGGTCCGCGACCAGGGTGGGTGTGACGACCACGGCCTTGGCGTCTGCGGGCAGGGAGTACTTCGCGTCGTACTCCATCTCGACGCGCACCGACTCGCCCTCGGGGATGACCGCGGTGACGGTCCCGACGTTGACCCCGAGAATGCGCACGTCGGTGCCCTTGTAGACACTCACCGCCCGGGTGAAGTGCGCGGTGACGGTCTTGGTCTCCGCAGGCGATCGCACCAGGAAGAACGTCGCCGTGAGCGCGACGACGGCGGCCAGCACCGCGAGGGTGCGACCGTTGACCCGGCTTCCCAGGCTCGTCAACATGGCCATCAGTCCGGCGGCCCGGGCAGGAACTCGCCCGTGGGGATCGCGGCCAGGTTGACGGCGTACGCGTCGAACCAGGGGCCGGTGCCGATGATGTTCCCGAGGATCGAGACGTAGGGACCCAGTGCAGCCAGGGTCGCCTTGATCTCCTTCTCCTTGCTGTTGAGCAGCGAGAGGAGCTGGTCGACCTCCCGGAGGGCCGGAGCCATCTGCTGCTGGTTGTCGTCGGCCACACCCCGGAGCTCGTCGGCCAGGCTGCGGGCGTTGACCAGCAGCAGGTGGATCGCCTGCTTGCGCCGCTCGACCTCCTTGAACACCAGATCGCTGTGCTGCATCAGGCCGACGAGGTCGTCGCTGCGAGCGGCCAGCACCTTGCTGACGTTGCGCGAGCTCGCCAGCAGCGCGCGGATCTGGGAGTCGCGGGAGGCGACGGTCCGGGAGAGCCGCGAGATGCCGCGGAAGCTCTGCTCGACCTCGGGCGCGGCCGAGTTCGTGGTCCGGGCCACGACGTCGAGCGCCTGTTTGAGCTGGTCGGTGTCGATCCGCTCGGTGGTCCTCGTCAGGTCGCCGAAGACGCCGACGATGTCGTAGGCGGACTCGGTGTGGTCGAGCGGGATGGTGCCGCCCTTGGCGAGCTGGCCGTCCCCAGCGGGCGTGAGCTCGAGGTACTTCTCGCCCAGCAGGTTGAGCACCTCCACCGAGGCGTGGCTGTCCGGGCCGAAGTCGACGTCGTTGGCGACCTCGAAGGTCACGATCACCTTGGCGTCCTCGAGCGCCACGTCCTGGACGCGGCCGACCCGGATCCCGCCGACCTGGACCATGTTGCCCCGGTGGATGCCACTGGCGTCGGCGAACTCGGCGCGGTAGACCGTGCCTCCGAAGCCGGGGAACTTCGAGAGGTTGAAGGCAGCGGCCATGATCAGCAGCATCACGACGATCGTGACCGCACCGAACCGCAGGATCTGGGCCTCCGTGTAGCGCCTCATGGCGAGCCCGCCCCGTTGCACCGGGGAGCCGTGGAGTGGAAGTTGAGCTTGTTCAGCTGGTCCTGGAGCTGGCTCAGGCCGGGGATGTCGCTGATGAGCGGCAGCGTGATCCGTCCGCTGAAGCCGCAGATGTAGTAGTTGTACCAAGAGCCGTAGGTGCCGGTCCGGGTCTGGTCGGTCATCGACTCCGGCAGGCGGTCGAACAGCTCGGTGAGAACTGCGCTGTTCTTCTTCTGGTTGAGCAGGCTCGCCAGTCGACGCAGGCCGGCCACGTCGGACTTGATCAGTGGCCTTCCCTGCTTGAGCAGGTCGGCAACCACCACGGTCAGGCCCGACAGGTTCTTCAGCGACGAGCCGATCGTGTGCCGGTCCCGGGCCAGGTCTGTCATCCAGCCCTTGAGCTCGACGATCAGGTCGCTGAGCTGCTGGTGCCGGTTGTCGACGGTCGTCAGCGTCTGCCCGAGGTTGTCGATCACCTCGCCGATGAGCTGGTCCCGGTCGGCCAGGGTGTTGGTGAGGGAAGCCGTCTTCTGCAGCAACCCCTGCACGGTTCCGCCCTCGCCCTGCAGCACCTGGACGAGGTTCATACTCAGGTCGTTGACCTGTGCGGGCTGGAGCGCCTGGAAAAGGGGCTGGAAGCCGTTGAACAGCGTCGTCAGGTCGAGGGCCGGACTGGTCTGCGAGATCGGCAGGGTCGCATCCTGGGCGAGCGGCTCGGCGTCGGAGTCCGCGCCCTGCTCGAGGGCGAGGTAGCGGTCGCCGACGAGGTTGAGGAACCGGATCTCGGCACGGGAGGCGGTGGTCAACGGGACGTCGGCCTTGACCCGGAACGTCACCAGCGCTCCGGTGCGCTCGTAGTGCTCGACCTTCTTGACCTCGCCGACGCTGACGCCGGCGACCCGGACGTCGTCGCCCTTCTCGAGCATCGACGCGCTCGAGAAGACCGCGCGGTAGGTCTTGGCGGCCCCGAAGCCGATGTTGCCCATGATCGCGGCCAACAGACCGGTCACGAGGATGGAGACGATCGTGAAGATCAGCAGCTTGATGCCGGCCGCGATGGTGGTCGAGTTGCGGCTCATCCGAGGTCACTCCCGCGCACCACGGGGCCGTACATCAGCGAACCCATCGAGCCGAAGCTGTCCGCTGTCCGGCCGGTCTTGCCGGCCAGGAGAGCGTTGATGATCGCCTTGTCGCCGTCCGTGCCTGCGTAGCCGCTCGTGACCCCACGCCCCAGGCCGAGCTGCGACGGCAGTGGGCTGGTCGGCGGGTGCTCGTCCATGTTGGAGCCCTGGTCCAGGGCGATCGGCGGCGCCGGCACCTTCGCGTTGGGCAGACCCAGGCACCAGGGCCCGTGTCCGACCTCGCCGTACACCGGACGGTCGCGCTCGTCGTACGGGCGGTACTGGGCGGTCCCGAACTCGATGTACTGCTTGACCTGGTTGCCCGAGAACGTCTTGGCCAGCCGGGGGGCATAGCGAGCGGCTCCCTCGAGCAGGCAGGGAAGCTCGGGCGAGTAGACCGCAAGCAGGCGGAGAACCGGTTCGGTCACCTGTCCCACCCGGATCAGGTTGCTGCCGTTCTCCTGCAGGACCCGGGTCGAGGTCTTGGCCAGGCCCTGGAGGTCGGAGAAGAACACGCCGAGCTGTTGCTTGTTGTCGAGCACGGTCTGGCTGGTGACGGTCAGGTTGCGCAACAGGCCGAGGAGGTCCGGCGCGGCCTGGTCGTAGGTGTTGGCGACCTGGGCGAGCTTGACGAGGTCCTGACGCAGGGTCGGGAGGTGGTCGTCGATCTTCCCGAGGTAGGCGTCGAGCTCGTCAAGGGTCGTGCCGAGCTGCTTGCCCCGGCCGCTGAGAGCGGTGGCGAGCGCGTTGAGAGTCTTGTTGAGGTCGGCCGGCTGGATGGACCGCAGCAAAGGGAACAGGTCGGCGAGGATCTTGCTGAGCTCGACGTTTGTCTCGACGCGATCGGAAGGGATCACGTCGCCGTTCTGCAGGTGCGCCGCCGACGGCGCGTCCGGGCGGACGAACGACACGAACTTCTGCCCGAACAACGTGGTCGGGAGGATCTCGACCCTGACGTTCTCGGGGATCTCCCTGGCCGCCGACGGCTGCAACGCCACCTTGATCGAGGCCTGCTCGCCGTCCTGCGAGATCTCGCGCACCTGGCCGATCAGGACGCCGTTGATGCGGACGTCGCCGAACTTCGCGAGCTGCAGCCCGGCCCGGTCCGCCTTGATCGTCACCATCGTGACCGTCTCGAACTTCTTCTGGTAGACCGCGATCGAGAGCCCGATCAGCAGCGCGATGACGGTCAGGAACCCGACGCCAGCCACCATCAGCCGCCCGTGCTCCCGCGGGGTGTCGTGGTAGATGTTGACGAGCATGCCGGCCCCGTTACCCGGTGATCCGGACGGTCGTGGTCGAGCCCCAGATCGCGAAGCTCAGGAAGAAGTCGGCAACGACCACCGTCACGATGCTGGTCCGGATCGCGCGGCCGACGGCTTGGCCGACCCCGGCCGGTCCTCCGGACGCCGTGTAGCCGTAGTAGCAGTGGATCAGGATGATCGCGGTGGCCAGGAACAACAGCTTGAAGAACGACCAGAGCATGTCGATCGGTGGCAGGAACTGCAGGAAGTAGTGGTCGTACGTGCCCGTCGACTGCCCGTAGACGAGCGTCGTGATCAGCCGCGGCGACAGGTACGACGCGCACAGCGCCACGACGTACAGCGGGATCACCGCGATGAAGGCGGCGATCATGCGCGTGGTCACCAGGAACGGCAGGGACGGGATGCCCATGACCTCCAGGGCGTCGATCTCCTCGGAGATGCGCATCGCGCCCAGGCGTGCGGTGTAGCCACACCCCACAGTTGCCGCGAGGGCGATGGACGAGACCAGGGGTGCGACCTCACGGGTGTTGAAGTAGGCCGAGATGAAGGCGCTGAACTTGGCAACCCCGATCTGGCTCAGCGACGCGTATCCCTGGATCCCCACCTCGGTGCCGGCGAAGAACGCAAGGAACGCGATGACCCCGGTGGTGCCGGCGATCAGTGTCAGTCCGCCGGCCCCGAACGCGACCTCGGCAAGGGTGTTGAGGATCTCGCGGGGGTAGCGCTTGATCGCCCGCGGCGTCCAGGCGAGCGCCTTGACGTAGAAGAGCAGTTGGTCGCCGTACGTCTCGAGTGAGTTCTTCGGTCCCCGGATGAGGGCGCTGCCGATCGAGCCGATGGTCGCCATCAGAGCCCCGGGGGCGGAACGATCTGGAAGTAGATGGCCGTGATCACCGCGTTGAGGAAGAACAGCAGCATGAACGAGATGATCACCGACTCGTTCACCGCTCGTCCCACACCGCTGGGGCCGCCGCCGGCATTCAGCCCCTTGTAGGCGCCCACGATCGCGGCCAGCCAGCCGAAGATGATCGCCTTGACCATCGAGATGTAGAGGTCGGGCAGGGTGGCGAGCGCGGTGAACGACGACAGGAACGCCCCGGCCGAGCCGCCCTGGACGATCACGATGAAGAAGTACGAGCCGCCGATGCCGGCTCCGATGACGAGCCCGTTGATCATCACCGAGACGAACATCGTGGCGACGACGCGCGGGGCCACCAGCCGGGCAAGCGGATCGACCCCGAGGACCTCCATCGCGTCGATCTCCTCGCGGATCTTGCGCGCCCCCAGGTCGGAGCAGATGGCGGAGCCGGCGGCTCCGGCGATCAGCAGGGCCGCGGCAATCGGTGCGGCCTCGCGGACCACGGCCAGGACGGCGGTGGCGCCGGCGAACGACTGCGCGCCGAGCTGACCGGTGAGGTTGCCGACCTGGAGTGAGATGACGGCGCCGAACGGGATCGACACGAGCAGGGTCGGCATCAGCGTGACGCTGGTGATGAACCACGCCTGCTCGATGAACTCGCGGAACTGGAACGGGGTCGTGAAGATGCGCTTGGTCACTTCCACGACCATGGCGGCGATCTCGCCGGGCCCCCTGATGACCGACACCGCACTGAACGCCATCGGTCACCTCCCCGTCGTGTCGACAGCCGTCACACAGTAGAACGTGTTCTCATTTTGGGCAACGAGACGCGTCTTAGACCCCCGTCCGCGGCGCCCTGCGAGCAGGCTAGGCACGTTAGCCCTCCTAGGATGCGCTGTGTGGAACAGCGTCAGGCCGGAGCCGATTCGTGACTCCCTCGTCCAACCCGTGGTCGGGCTTCTCCCACGACCCACGTGATCCGGCGCACGCGACCCTGCGAGCCTCCGACCTGGACCGCGACCTGGTGCTGCAGGTGCTCACCGAGGCGTACGCCGACGGCCGACTCGACCGGGCCGAGTTCGACGAGCGCAGCGAGCACACGACCGCGGCGCGAACGCTGGGCGAGCTGCCGCCACTGATGCAGGACCTGGTCTCGATCAGGGCCCTCGCTAGACCGGGCGCCACCGACCTGGCAACCGCTTCCCCGGCCGAGATTCGCGCCCGCGCGGTGGAGAGATACGCCTCGGATCGGCGCGAGGCCGTGCTGGGCTTCCTCGGCCCCAGCCTGATCTGCTGGGTGATCTGGTCCGCTGTCATGTTCGGTGGCTTTCCGTGGCCCCTGTTCGTGATGCTCGGAACCGGTATCAATCTGCTCCGGACCGTGGTCCGGAAGTCCGACATCATCGACGGGCATGTCCGCAGCCTCGAGCGGAAACAGGCCAAGGCGTTGAAGCCGAAGAAGACCGAGGGACCGGACCAGCAGTGATGCCAGAGCCGACCCGGACGGGTTCCATGAAGCTCCTGCGCGACCACCCTTCGGCGGCGTTGCTGGGGGCCCAGCTGTTCGCCGTGCTGGCGTACCCGTTCCTCGACCAGTCGACGGCGGGGCGGGCGACCCTCGGCGTGGTCGGGATGCTCGTCGTGATGATCGCCCTCTGGGCGGTCCGACGAACCCCGGCCCTCACCTGGGTGGCGTTGGTCTTCGGACTCCCCGCGATGGTCACCACGGTGATCGAGGCGCTCTACCCGCACAACGACTCGATCGTGCTCGTCAACGCGCTGCTGCACGCGCCGTTCTACTTCTTCGTGTCCTACGGGATGATCCGCTACCTCTTCCACGACGACCGGGTCACGCGTGACGAGCTCTACGCCACCGGCGCCGCGTTCACCGTGGTGGCCTGGGGTTTCGCCTACGTTTACGCAGCGGCCCAGGTGCTCTGGCCGGGCTCGTTCACCGGCGCCGGCGGTCCGGGCGACCGCAGCTGGTTCGAGCTGCTGTTCCTGTCGTTCACGACGCTGACCAGCGTCGGACTGTCCGACGTCACACCGGTGCTCGCGCATGCCCGGTCGCTGGTGATCATCGAGCAGGTGGCGGGCGTCATGTACGTCGCGCTGGTGGTCGCGCGCCTGGTCGGCCTGACAGTCAATCGGTCGAGGCTTGGCGGTCCCAACCCTCCGGGCGATGTTTGACCGGGAGCTTCGACACGACCAAGCGGTAGGACTCGTCGACCGCATCGAGCAGGTCCTCGTCGGGGATCGCCCCGAGGGTCGAGAGGCTGTTCCAGCCCGAACGGCCGATGTAGGCCATCACGGTGGCGTCGCCGGGGAACCGGTCGAGCCACTCGTCGGCCACGTCGCGGGCCGCGGCCGCCTTGATGCCGATCGACTCGGCACCGAGGAACGCGAAGATCTTGCCTCTCTCGCCGGCGCCGACCTTGATGACCGGGTGGTCGTGGTCCCACGGATTGTCCGGCCAGGCTCCCGGCTTCGCGAGGCAGTAGGCCTGGAGCTCCGTCACGTCCACGGCCAGCAATGTATCCGCGACTAGCCCAAACCGCGCCAGGCCTCGAGCTCAGCCCGGTCGATCACCCCACGGGCCAGGCGCCGGTAGCGCCACACCTGGAGAAGGCCGAGCGCCCAGAGGGGGTACTGCGCGCTCATCGCCCACCGGAACGCCGACGACGAGTAGTTGGAGCCCCCACCCGGGGTGCGCCAGTCCAGGATCAGACCGATTGCGATCACCAGCGTGAGGCTGGCGTAGAAGCCACCCTGGTTGATGATCCCGGTGGCGCTGGCCAGCCGCGAGCTCGGGTTGGAGGTGCGTCCGACGTCGAAACCGATCATCGACGCGGGTCCCCCGATGCCGACCACGACGGCCAGCAGCACGAGAAGGCCCAGAGGCGCGTTGCCGGGCCAGGCCAGCACGACGCTCCAGACAACAACGATCGAGGCGACGATGCCGAGCACCATGCTGGAGCGGTGCCAGGGATGGGCGCCGACAAGCCAACCGAGGGTTGGTCCGGCCGCCATCACGGCGACCACGATCACCGTCAGGAGCAGACCGGCCGTCTCCGGGGAGCGGCCCTCCCCGCGCACGAAGAACGGGTAGCCCCAGAGCAGGCCGAGGGTTGTCGCACTGAACTGGGTCGAGAAGTGCATCCAGAAGCCCAGGCGGGTGCCCGGGTGGGACCACGAGGCCACCAGGCTCGAGCGCACCGCGGCCAGCGACAGGTGCGGACCGCGGAGATGGCGACCGTCCGGCGAGTCGTGGAGAAGCAGCAGCACCACGACCGCGAGCACGACCCCGATGGACGCGGTGCTGAGGTAGGCGCGGGTCCAGCCGAAGTCCCGCAGCGCCCAGGTCATCGGCACGGCCGCGGCGACCGAGCCGAGCTGGCCCAAAGTCCCGGTGAGCTGCGTGACCAGCGGGATTCGTCGGATCGGGAACCAGGTGCTCACCAGGCGCAGCACGCAGATGAACGTCATTGCGTCGCCCATCCCGACGAACAGGCGCGCGACCAGGGCGAGCGGGTACGTCGTGGCCAGCGCGAACCCGCACTGGGCCACCGACAGCAGCAGCACCCCGGTGAGCAGGACACTGCGCGAGCCGAACCTGTCGACGAGCAGCCCGACCGGCACCTGCATGCCGGCGTAGACCAGGAGCTGGAGCATCGTGAACGTGGCCAGCTGCGAGGCCGAGATGTCGAACCGGTCGGTGGCGGCGAGGCCGGCAACCGCCAAGGACGACCGGTGGAAGACCGCGAGCAGGTAGACGAGCAAACCCACGACCCAGACCAGCCACGCAGACGCAGGGGTCCGGGCGGCAGGGGCGGTCACCGCACGATCCTAGGTTGGTCAGTCGAGGCAGAACTCGTTGCCCTCGGTCGGGCTCATGTCACTCACTTCGTCGCCTCCATCATCTGTCTGAGCTCCTTCTTGAGGTCGTTGATCTCGTCGCGGAGGCGCGCCGCGACCTCGAACTGGAGCTCGGCGGCCGACCCCTTCATCTGGTCGGTCAGGTCCTGGATGAGCTGGGCCAGCTCGGCGCTCGGCATGCCCGCAAGGCCCGCCGCGTGCTGGCCGGAAGCCGACTTGGCCAGCGCCGGGACGGGCTGACGGGCCTTGACACCACCCGCGCGCCCCTTGGCCTCGGTGTTGGACCACGTCTCGAGCAGCGCCTGGGTGTCCTCGCTGTCGCGGGCCAGCATCTCGGTGATGTCGGCGATCTTCTTGCGCAGCGGGGTGGGGTCGACACCGTTGGCCGTGTTGTAGGCGACCTGTTTGGCTCGGCGCCGGTTGGTCTCGTCGATCGCCTTCTCCATCGAGGGCGTGATCTTGTCGGCGTACATGTGCACCTGGCCGGAGACGTTGCGCGCGGCGCGGCCGATCGTCTGGATGAGGGACTTGTCGGAGCGCAGGAAGCCCTCCTTGTCGGCATCGAGGATCGCCACCAACGAGACCTCCGGCAGGTCGAGCCCCTCGCGGAGGAGGTTGATGCCGACCAGGACGTCGTAGTCACCGAGGCGCAGGTCGCGCAGCAGCTCGATCCGCTTGAGGGTGTCGACCTCGGAGTGGAGGTAGCGGGTGCGGACCCCGGCATCGAGGAGGTAGTCGGTGAGGTCCTCGGACATCTTCTTGGTCAACGTCGTGACCAGCACCCGCTCGTTGCGGTCGGTGCGCAGCCGGATCTCGTGGATCAGGTCGTCGATCTGCCCCTTGGTCGGCTTGATGACCACCTCGGGATCGATCAGGCCGGTCGGGCGGATGATCTGCTCCACGGCGTTCTTGGCGCCACCGGTCTTGTCGAGCTCGTAGTTGCCGGGCGTCGCGGAGAGATAGATGGTCTGACCGATCCGGTCGAGGAACTCCTCCCACCGCAGCGGTCGGTTGTCCATCGCGCTCGGCAGCCGGAACCCGTGGTCGACCAGGTTGCGCTTGCGGGACATGTCGCCTTCGTACATGCCGCCGATCTGGGGCACCGCGACGTGGGACTCGTCGACCACGACCAGGAAGTCCTCCGGGAAGTAGTCGAGCAGGCAGTTGGGCGCCGAGCCGTGGGTGCGGCCGTCCATGTGCATGGAGTAGTTCTCGATGCCGGCGCAGGAGCCGACCTGGCGCATCATCTCGACGTCGTACGTCGTGCGCATGCGCAGACGCTGCGCCTCGAGCATCTTGCCCTGGCGCTCGAACGTCGCGAGCTGGTCCTCCAGCTCGAGCTCGATCCCTCTGATCGCCCGCTCCATCCGGTCCGGGCCGGCGACGTAGTGGGTGGCCGGGAAGAGGTAGAGCTCCTGGTCCTCGGTGACGATCTCACCGGTCACCGGGTGCAGCGTCATCAGGCGCTCGATCTCGTCACCGAAGAACTCGATGCGGACGGCGTGCTCCTCGTAGACCGGAAAGACCTCGAGGGTGTCTCCACGGACCCGGAACGTGCCGCGGGTGAACGCCATGTCGTTGCGGGTGTACTGGATCTCGACGAGCCGACGCAGGATCGCATCGCGGTCGTGCTCCTCGCCGACCTTCAGCCGGAGCATCCGGTCGACGTACTCCTGAGGGGTGCCGAGACCGTAGATGCAGGACACCGTCGACACCACGATGACGTCGCGACGGGTCAGCAGCGAGTTGGTCGCGCTGTGGCGCAGCCGCTCGACCTCCTCGTTGATCGAGGAGTCCTTCTCGATGTAGGTGTCCGTCTGGGGGACGTAGGCCTCGGGCTGGTAGTAGTCGTAGTAGGAGACGAAGTACTCGATCGCGTTGTCGGGGAACAGCTGGCGCAGCTCGTTGGCGAACTGGGCGGCCAGCGTCTTGTTGGGCTGCATCACCAGGATCGGTCGCTGGACCTGCTCGGCCACCCAGGCCACGGTCGCGGTCTTGCCGGTGCCGGTGGCGCCGAGGAGCACGACGTCCTGCTCACCACCGCGGATGCGCTTGGTGATCTCGGCGATCGCCGCGGGCTGGTCGCCCGAGGGCTGGTAGTCGGACACCACCTTGAAGGGGGCGACACGGCGCTCGAGATCGGTGACGGGACGCATGGAACGAGCGTACGGTGGCCCACCGACAACCACGGATCCGCTCGGGGATCCCCTGCTCGAGGAGTGACATGGCGCTCGGCCTCAATCCCGTCGGTGACGTGCTCAAGAGGGCTGACAAGGTGCTCACGGGCGCCGGCTCGACCCTGACCGACGTCGAGGGGACGTTGGCGGCGGTCGACCAGCGGATGACCAACGTCGACGCCACCCTGACCGAGACCCGCCAGCTCCTCGAGCAGGTGCAGGGCCTCCTGGTCGAGCTGAGCGAGGAGATCGCTCTCGTCAAGGAGATCCCGGAGCTCAAGGCCCGGCTCGAGGAGATCCACGGCGCAGTCGTGGGTGGGGGTTCGAAGAAGTAGCGGGCGCGGGCGCCGTGACCCGAGGTCCGGGTGTCCCCCTATACCTTGTGGACGTGAGAGTCCGCCCACCATCGCGCGCCGGGCGAGTCATGACGGTGCTGCGCCGAACGCTGCTGACGGTCGTCGGGATCCAGCTCGCGGTGGCGATCGGGATGTCGCTGGTCGACTCCTACCGGCGACGCGGCAAGAAGCCGAAGCCGTTCCCGGTCACTCCCCCGCGCACCGTGCCGATCGGCGACGGCACGGTCACGACGTACACGTTCGGCCGGGACCTCTACGACGACATGCTCGCCGCCATCGACGGCGCCAAGCGGCAGATCCTCTTCGAGACCTACATCTGGAAGGGCGACGAGATCGGCGAGCGGTTCAAGGCCGCCCTGACCGCCGCCGCGAACCGGGGCGTCGAGGTCTACTGCATCTACGACGGCTTCGCCAACCTGGTCGTGTCCCCGCTCTTCAAGCAGTTCCCGCCACAGCTGAAGGTCCTGCGCTACCCCGTGTACGCCGCCGGGTGGCGGTTCTTCGACCTGCGCCGCTACGGACGCGACCACCGCAAGATCCTGGTCGTCGACGACGACGAGGGATTCGTCGGCGGCTACAACATCGGCGCGGCCTACGAGACCGAGTGGCGCGACACCCACGTCCGGATCACGGGTCCCGGCGTCTGGGACCTGAAGCGCTCGTTCGCGGACTTCTGGAACCTCAACCGGCGGCGCCGGATCCGGTCAAGCGAGCGACCGCTGCTGCTCGAGACGGCATCCACCTGGGAGCCCCGGATCCGATTCCACCGCAACGTGCCGCGCCTGTGGATGTTCCCGATCCGGTCGATGTACATCGAGGCGATCAACCGCGCCAGCAGCAACGTCTGGATGACCAGCGCGTACTTCCTCCCCGACCAGGATTTCGTGGACGCGATGCGGGACGCGGCGGGCCGCGGGGTCGACGTACGCCTCCTGGTGCCGCTGAAGTCCAACCACATCGTGGCCGACTGGATCTCGCGCGGGTACTTCTCGCAGCTGCTCGACGCGGGTGTCCGGATCTTCCGGTTCCGGGACGCGATGGTGCACGCGAAGACCGCCACCATCGACGGCACCTGGTCGACCGTCGGCACCGCCAATATCGACCGGCTCAGCCTCAGCGGCAACTACGAGATCAACGTCGAGGTGATCGACGAGGCGCTCGCGAAGACCCTCGAGGAGATCTACACCGTCGACGAGGGCAACTGCCTCGAGCTCACCAGCAGCGAGTGGGAGGCCCGCGACCTCCACCGCAAGTTCACCGAGTTCGTGCTGGCCCCGCTCCGTCCCCTCCTCTGACCCGCCGCTGTCCCGCCGCCGGGTCTGGCGCGCCCGCCGGGAATCTCGATACCATCGGTATCCACTCCAGCGAAGCCAGGTGACGGTCATGTCGATGGGCAAGGACAGGACTCAGCGGATCCGCCCCAGGCGGTCCGACGTACGCGCGGACGTGCTCGGCGCGGCCCGGGAGGTCTTCGAGGAGCTCGGCTACCACCGGGCCTCGACCGACCTGATCGCCCGCCGGGCGGGCTTCTCGAAGGGCGCGCTGTACTCGAACTTCGACGGCAAGGATGACCTCTTCCTGGCCCTGCTCGGCCATGAGGTCGCAGCCCGTTGCGACGCGCTCGCCTCGGGGGTGTCGGCAGGCACCGACCCGGAGGCCGCGCTCGCGGTGGTTCCCGCAGCGCTGCTCGACATGGCGCGTGACTCCCGGGCCAACCTGGTGTTCGCGGAGTTCCGGGCGCATGCCGCCGGCGACGTCGACCTCTCGCTGCGCCTGGCCGAGGTCCGCGAGCGCCTGGTGGGCTCGGTGGCCGCCCGCATCTCCGACGAGGTCGACGCGCTGGGTCTTGAGCTGACCGTGCCCGCGCACGACGCGGCGACGCTGCTGCTGGCCCTGGTCAATGGCCTGGCCCTGGAGCAGGTCGGCCATGCCGGCCCGGTCGTCTCGGTCGACAGCCTCGCGACCAAGCTGCGCGGGCTGGTGCGGGCGTCATGAGCAGGCGTAGGCGCTCGCTGCGGGGCGCAAATGT
>JAOPXM010000081.1 GCA_025965125.1 Nocardioides sp. | reverse complement strand
CCAAGATCAAGGCCGGCAGGCAGGTCAAGGTCGCCGCTGTGGTGTCCGCACCGGGTGCGAGCCCGACCGGCAGGGCCGAGTTCGTGGTCGACGGCAAGGTCCTCAAGACCGTCGCGCTGAGCGCCGGCAAGGCCACCGCCTCGGTGGTGATCAGGGGCCGGGGCAAGCACACGGTGGTGGTCCGTTACCTCGGCTCACCCACCGTGGCTGCCTCGGTCTCCGCGCCACGCACCATCAAGGCCACCTGAGCGCGGGCGTTGTCGAGACCCCTGAGACGTACGGCGGCCGATCCCCGTCGTGCGTCGGAGGCGGGGGTCTCGACCGCGCGCAGGGGACAGGTCGAGCAGCGAGCCTCAGCCGGCGTCGTCGAACCCCCGGGAGCGGCGCAGCGCGGCTGCCTCGCGGGCGAGCTGCTCGACCTGGGACCAGTCGCCCCGCGCCAACGCGTCGCCCGGGGTGAGCCAGGAGCCGCCGACGCAGCCGACGTTCGGGAGTGAGAGATAGGACGGGGCGCTGTCCACGGTGATCCCGCCCGTCGGGCAGAAGCGCGCGGCCGGAACAGGCGCGCCGATGGCCTTGAGGAAACCCGCGCCACCTGACGCCTCGGCGGGGAAGAACTTCATCTCGGTGAACCCCGACTCGAGCACGGCCAGGACTTCCGAGACGGTGGCGGTCCCGGGCAGAAACCGCAGACCCGTCTCCGCCATGGCCGCGAGCAGCGCCGGCGTCGACCCCGGGGAGACAAGGAACTGAGCGCCGGCGTCGAGGGCCTGCTTGGCCTGGCCGGGTGTCACCACGGTCCCAGCACCGACCAGGATCTCCGGCACCTCGTCGGCGATCGCGCGGATCGCGTCCAGGGCGACCGGGGTGCGCAGCGTCAGCTCGATGGCCGGCAGGCCACCGGCCACCAGGGCTCGGGCGACGGGGACCGCGTCCTCGACGCGGTCGAGAACCACGACCGGGAGAACCGCGACCCGGTCGAGCAGCGAACCTCCGGAGACGTCAGACGGCCTGGGCAACGGGCACCTCCGTGGCCGGCGCGTCGTACGACGGGAAGATGCTGGCGCCGGCGTCGGCCGGACCGACGGTGGCCCGGAACGCGGCGAAGAGCTCGCGACCGGTGCCCGCCCACTCGAGGCCCTCGGGTGCGCGACCGGTGGGAATGCGGTGCCGCAGGGAGTCGGCGTCGTCGATCTCGAGAACACCGCAGTCGGCGTCGACCCGGATCAGGTCGCCGTCCCGAACCCGCGAAAGGGGTCCGCCCACGGCAGCCTCGGGGGTGACGTGGATCGCCGCCGGCACCTTGCCCGACGCACCGGACATGCGGCCGTCCGTCACGAGCGCGACCCGCTGACCGCGGTCCTGGAGGACCCCGAGGGCGGGCGTGAGCTTGTGCAGCTCGGGCATGCCGTTGGCGGCCGGCCCCTGGTAGCGGATGACCGCGACCAGGTCGATCCCGTCGAGCCGACCCTCATCGAACGCGGTGAGGAAATCAAGCTGGTCGTCGAAGACCAGCGCGGGGGCGGCGACCACTCGATGCTCGGGGGCCACCGCCGACACCTTGATCACCGCGGTGCCGAGCGGTCCGGTCAGCACCTTGAGGCCACCGTCAGCGGCGAACGGTTCGGTGGCGGGTCGCAGGACGTCGAGGTCCAGGCTGGCCTTCGGGCCTTCCTCCCACGTCAGCTCGTCGCCGTGCAGCACCGGCTCGGTCGTGTAGTGCCACAACCCGCGACCGGCGATGGTGTTCACGTCGTCGTGCAGCATCCCCGCTCGCAGCAGGGTGTGCACGAGGAACGCGATGCCGCCGGCGGCGTGGAAGTGGTTCACGTCGGCAGCACCGTTCGGGTAGATCCGCGCCAGCAGCGGGACCGCGGCGGACAGGTCGGAGAGGTCCTGCCAGGTGAGCGCGACGCCCGCCGCCCGGGCGATCGCCACGAGGTGCAGCGTGTGGTTGGTCGAGCCGCCGCTGGCCAGCAGTGCGACGCAGGCGTTGACGATCGCCTTCTCGTCGACGACCTCCCCGACCGGCATGGGCTCGCCGCCCAGGCGGGTGAGCTCGGCCGCGCGGCGTCCGGCCGCCGCGGTCAGCGCCTCCCGAAGCGGGGTGCCGGGGTTCACGAACGACGACCCGGGCAGGTGCAGGCCGAGCACCTCCATGAGGAGCTGGTTGGAGTTGGCGGTGCCGTAGAACGTGCAGGTCCCGCGCGAGTGGTACGACGCCGCCTCGGCGTCGAGCAGCTCGGCGCGGCCCACCTTGCCCTCGGCGAACAGCTGGCGCACTCGCGCCTTCTCGCCGTTGGGCAGCCCGGAGGCCATCGGGCCGGCGGGCACGAACACGGTCGGCAGGTGCCCGAACGACAGGGCACCGATCAGCAGGCCGGGCACGATCTTGTCGCAGACGCCGAGCATCAGCGCCCCGTCGAACATGTCGTGGGAGAGCGCGATCGCCGTGGACATCGCGATCACGTCGCGGCTGTAGAGCGAGAGCTGCATCCCGTCGCGGCCCTGGGTGATGCCGTCGCACATGGCGGGGACCCCGCCGGCCACCTGGGCGATGCCGCCGGCCCGGATCACGGCCTTCTTGAGTGCTGCCGGGTAGTCGCCGTACGGCTGGTGGGCGGAGAGCATGTCGTTGTAGCTGGTGACGATCGCGAGGTTCGGCTTGGTGCGGCCGCGCAGGGCCTCCTTGTCGGCGGGCTCGGCTGCCGCGAAGCCGTGGGCGAGGTTGGCGCACGCCAGCTTGCCGCGCATCGGGCCCCGGTCGGCTGCTGCCCGGATCCGGGCGAGATAGGTGCCGCGACTCTGGCTGCTGCGCTCGATGATGCGGGCGGTGACGTCGGCGACGACGGGGTGGAGGGTTCGGGTCACTGGTCGGACTCCTGCCAGGTTCGGCCGTCTCGCTCGAGGAGCGTGGCGGCTGCGGTCGGCCCGCTGGTGCCGGCCGGGTAGCGCTTGGGGCGGTCGGGCGCGGATGCCCACCGCCGCAGGATCGGCTCGACCCATGTCCACGCGGCTTCGACCTCGTCGCGGCGCATGAACAGGGTCGGGTTGCCTCGGATCACGTCCATCAGCAGCCGTTCGTAGGCGTCCGGGGAGCGTTGGCTGAACGCCGTTGCGTAGCTGAGGTCGAGCGACACCGGTCGAAGCCGGATGCCGCCCGGGCCGGGTTCCTTGGCGGTCATGTGCAGGCGCATGCCCTCGTCGGGCTGGACCTGGATGTGCAGTCTGTTCGCCGGCGTCCCGCCCTCGCTGTGCGGGAACATCGCGTGCGGAGGCTCCTTGAAGACCACCACGATCTCCGACAGCCGACGGTCCATCCGCTTGCCGGTCCTGAGGTAGAACGGCACCCCGGCCCAGCGCCAGTTCTGCACCTCGGTGCGCAGCGCGACGTACGTCTCGGTGCCGCTGCCCGGATGTCCGACGTCGTCGACGTACGACGGGACCGGCTTGCCGTCGACCAGCCCGGCGACGTACCGCCCCCGCACGGTGTCGCGGTCGACGTCGGTGGGCGTCATCGGCTTCAACGCCTGGAGCACCTTGAGCTTCTCGTCGCGGACGGTCTCGCGACCGACGTAGGTCGGTGGCTCCATGGCCACGAGGCAGAGCAGCTGCAGCAGGTGGTTCTGCACCATGTCGCGCAGGGCGCCAGCGGTGTCGTAGTAGCCGCCCCGGTCACCCACGCCGAGGGTCTCGGAGACGGTGATCTGCACGTGGTCGACCCAGTGGGAGTTCCACAGCGGCTCGAGGAAGGTGTTGGCGAACCGCGTCACGAGGAGGTTCTGGACGCTCTCCTTGCCGAGGTAGTGGTCGATGCGGAAGATCTGCGGCTCGTCGAAGACGCGACCCACCGCCTCGTTGACCTCTCGGGCGGAGGCGAGGTCATGACCGACGGGCTTCTCCATCACGACCCGGGCCCGTCCGTCGACGACGCCGATCTGGTCGAGACGCTCGCAGATCGGCCCGAACAGCGTCGGGGACACCGCGAGGTAGAAGACGCGCACGGCGTCCTGGTCGCCGAGCCGGTCCTTGAGCAGCCCGTGCAGCAGGTGCCATCCGTCGGGTTCCTCGATGTCGAGGGCGACGTGGCTGACCCGGGCGACCAGCCGCGCCACGACAGCCGCATCGAGGTCGTCGTGCGGGACGTGCTCGTCGAGGGCGTCGTGGACGAGGTCGCGGTAGCCGGCGTCGTCGATCGAGGAGCGGGACACCCCGATGATGCGGGTGTCTGCGGGCAGCTGGCCCTCGCGCTCGCGCTGGTAGAGCGCGGGCAGGAGCTTGCGCAGCGCCAGGTCACCGGTGCCACCAAAGACGGTGAAGTCACAGGTCGGCAGGGTGCTGGTCAGCTCGGTTGCGGGCAGGGTCACCCCTCCACGCTAAGACGGAAGAGTGACTTATACAAGCACTACTTGGGTATTCACAGGTTGTAAGTCGTAGAGTATGGCCGAACGGAGGATCCCAAGTGGTTACGCTGATGGCTGTGATCGAGCGGGAACGAGGCGTCGAGCCGGGCCTGGCGTCCGCCGGCGACCTGCTGGAGCTCGTGCGCACCGACCGGGCCGTCACTCGTGCCGACCTGCGCCGGCTGACCGGCATGTCCCGCACGGCCGTGGTGAGTCGGGTGGCCGCGCTAGCCGATGCCGGCCTGCTCCTGCTCGGCGAGGAGCTCGCCTCGACCGGCGGCCGGCCGCCGGGCGGGCTGGCCTTCAACCGCGACGCCGGCGTGATCCTGGCGGTGGCGATCGGTCGCTCCCGTTCGCAGGTGGCGGTCTTCGACCTCGTCGGGCACGAGCTCGGCTCGTCCGAGGTCGCGCACGAGATCGGGGCCGCACCAGAAGCGGTCCTGCCGGTCGTCGCCGAGCACCTCGCCGCCCTGCTCACCGAGCGCGACCAGCCCCTGCTCGGCGTGGGCCTCAGCCTTCCGGGCACCGTCGACCCGGTGCGCGGCGTCAGCATCGACTCACCCGTGATGGCCGGCTGGGACGGCATCGAGCTCGGTCCCTACCTCAGCGAGCTCGGTGACGCGCCCCTCTTCGTCGGCAACGACGCCGATGTGCTGGCCCGCTCCGAGAGGCTCGGGCACGCCGCGTCGTACGACGACCTCCTGGTGGTCAAGGCGTCGACCGGCCTGGGCCTGGGCATCATCGCCGACGGCCGCGTCGTGTCCGGCCACCTGGGCGGAGCCGGCGAGATCGGCCACACCAAGGTGGAGGCCGCCGGGGAACGGCGGTGTCGCTGCGGCGACACGGGCTGCCTCGAAACCCTTGCCGGCGGCTGGGCACTCGTGGCGCGATTGAACGATTCGGGCCGGCACGTCGAGCACATCCGTGACCTCGTCGCCATCGCCGTGGCCGGCGAGCCCGAGGCCAAGCAGCTGTTGCGGGAGAGTGGCCGCCAGCTCGGCGACGTGCTCGCCGTGGCCATCAACCTGCTGAACCCGCAGGCGGTGGTCATCGGCGGGGACATGGCCGCGGCCTTCGATGTGTACGCCGCCGGCGTCCGCGAGAGCGTGTACGCCCGATCCTCGGCCCTGGCCACCCGAGACCTGCAGTTCCTGCCCGCCACCTTCGGCGACCGGGCCGGGGTCGTGGGCTGCGCAGCCATGGCCCTGGACCGGGTCCTCAGCCCGGCTGCCATCGACGCCCGCCTCGCTGGTGGCGCCGTCAGTGGTTGAGGAGGTTGCGCAGCAACCGTCTCGAGACCCGGCCACCTCACTCGCATTCCCCGACCCGCATGAGTGCAGTTGACGTCTCCTCGCCGTCCTTGCGCGGGACCGCCGATGAGTTCTGCAGGCGGATCCGGTCACATCGGTCATGAATGCTCTCGACTTCGGACCTGCCACCACGA
>JAOPXM010000074.1 GCA_025965125.1 Nocardioides sp. | reverse complement strand
TCGCCGGGGTTCGCGACCTGTGCGTCGCCATGAAGGATGCCGGTGAGGTCCCCGAGGGCGCCGAGGCAGATGTCAAGGAGGGCGACGCGCTGCACCTGCCGTTCGCGAACGACGAGTTCGACCGCGTTGTCGCGGCCGAGGTGCTCGAGCACATCCCCGCTGACATCCAGGCCATCGAGGAGCTCGTGCGTGTGCTGCGCCCGGGCGGGACCATGGCGGTCTCCGTGCCGCGGTGGTTCCCCGAGATCGTCAACTGGAAGCTCTCCGACGACTACCACAACGTCCCGGGCGGCCACATCCGGATCTACTCCGACAAGGAGCTGATCGGCAAGGTCGTCAACGCTGGACTGGAGTTCGAGGGCAAGGACTACGCCCACGGGCTGCACTCGCCCTACTGGTGGATCAAGTGCGCGGTCGGGGTCAAGAACGACGACCATCCCCTCGCCAAGGCCTACCACCAGCTGCTGGTGTGGGAGATCATGAAGCAGCCGAAGGCCCTCAAGGTCGTGGGCAGCGTGTTGGACCCGCTGATCGGCAAGAGCATGGTGCTGTACTTCCGCAAGCCCGGCGTCCCGTCCGGCGCGGCCACGATCGATGACTGACCCGCTGGCGCGGATCCCGTACGTCGACGGCATCCTCACCGCAGCCGAGGTCGCCGAGACCGCGGCGTCCATCGCGGCGATGCAGGAGCCGAGCGGCGCCATCCCGTGGACGGTCGGTGAGCACGTCGACATCTGGAACCACCTCGAGGGCGCGATGGCGCTCCTCGTGGGCGGACAGGTCGACGCCGCCGAGCGCGCCTTCGCCTGGGTCCCGACCATGCAGCGGCCCAACGGCTCGTGGCCGATGAAGATCGTCGGCGGCCTCGTCGAGGACGAGCGCGGTGAGGTCAACATGTCGTCGTACTTTGCGGTGGCGCTGTGGCACCACTGGCTCGTACGTCGCGACCTCGCGTTCGTGCAGCGGTTCTGGCCGTCGGTGCGCGCCGGTCTCGACTGGGTGGTCTCCATGCAGCTGCCCTTCGGTGGCATCGCCTGGTCCCAGGAGTGGGAGGACGGCCGCCCGGCTGCCGCCGATCCGGGGGCCCTGCTCGCCGGGTCCTCCAGCATCTACCAGTCACTGCGCGCAGGGGTCGCCCTGGCGGACCTGCTCGACGACCCCCAACCGGAGTGGGAGCTCACCGGTGGCCGGCTCGGCCACGCACTGCGCGAGCACCGGGACCTGTTCATGGACAAGGCGAAGTACTCCATGGACTGGTACTACCCGGTCCTCGGCGGTGCGGTCCGCGGCGAGGCTGCGTTCGAGCTGCTGGAGAGCCGCTGGGACGACTTCGTGAGGCCGGATCTCGGCATCCTGTGCGTCGACACCAACCCGTGGGTGACGGGCGCCGAGACCTGCGAGCTCGTGATGGCGCTCGACGCGATCGGCGACCAGCGGCGCGCCCTGCGGTTGCTGGCCGACATGCAGCACCTGCGGGGCGAGGACGGCAAGTACTGGACCGGCTGGGTCTACGGCGACGACGTCAACTGGCCGCCTGAGTGGACGACGTACACCGCCGCAGCCGTCATCCTCGCCGTCGACGCGCTGGGGGAGACCAACGGCCACAGCACCGCGGGCTCCGGGATCATGCGCGGCACGTCGCTGGCACCGCACTTCTCCGAGCTCGCGCTCGAGTGCGGTTGCCCGTCCGGCGACCTCGTCAGCTGACCGGGTCGCCGGCCCGGCCGGTGACGCGTCGCAGGACCCGCATCGAACCGAGGTCCTCGACCTCCTCGAAGTCGCCGCTCTGCAGCGCCCGCAGGAACACGTGGTACGGCGGCCGCCCACCCTCGGCGGGGTCCGGGAACACGTCGTGGATCACGAGATTCCCACCCGCCATCACCCACGGCGCCCAGCCGGTGTAGTCGTTCTGGGCGTGCACCTCGGCGTGTCCGCCGTCGATGAACAACAGCGACAAAGGCGTGCGCCACACGGCCGAGACCGTCGTGCTCCTGCCGATGACCGCGACCACCTGGTCCTCCAGCCCGGCCCGGGCGATGGTCCGGCGGAACACCGGCAGCGTGTCCATCAGACCGGTCTCGGGGTCGACCAGCGAGGGGTCGTGGTGCTCCCACCCCGCCTGGTTCTCCTCCGAGCCACGATGGTGGTCCACGGTGAAGACGGTGCCGCCGACCTCGCGCGCAGCGGCACCGAGGTAGATGGCCGACTTGCCGCAGTAGGTGCCGACCTCGAGCGCCGGTCCGTGGGGGAGCCGCTCCCGTGCCGTGCTGTACAGCAGCAGTCCCTCGTCGTCGGGCATGAACCCCTTCGCAGCGAGGGCGTGGTCCAGAAGATCGGCGGGCATGTCGGTCACGGCCTCAGAATAGTAGGATTGGAACACGTTCTAGTTTCACGCCCCCGGTGGTCGAGGAGGCTGCGCACGCAGCCGTCTCGAGAACCGGTGAGTCGAAAGGCAACCGAATGTCGATCGGGATCTCCGACGAGCACGTCGAGCTCGCAGCGAGCCTGCGCAAGTGGGCCGCTTCCACGGGCGGTGTGGAGGCGGTGCGCGCGGCCGAGTCCGACCCGGGAGCGACGTTCGGCGAGGTCTGGACGGCAACCGGCGAGATGGGTCTCGCCACCATCGCCCTGCCGGAGGCGGCCGGCGGCGGGGGAGGCTCGGTCCTCGATGTTGCCGTGGCGCTCGAGGCGTGCGCCCACGAGCTCCTGCCCGGCCCGCTGCTGGGCGTGGCAGTGGCCGCATCCGTCCTGGGGCAGACCGCGGTCGCCTCGGTCATCGGGCAGGGGGCTGTCGTCGGCCTGGGCCCGGTACCGTCCCTGACCCCCGGCGACCGGCTGACCGGCACCGTCGACGTCGTCTGGGATGCGCCCGGCGCCACGCACTTCCTTCTCGGAGCCACCGACGACTCCTGGTACGTCGTGCCGGCCGCCCACGTTGTCGTCACGCCGGTCGTGGGCCTGGACCTGAGCCGTCGTGCCGGCAGTGTCGTCGTGGACGCCTCGAAGGCCGACGTCGTACCCGTTCCCGGCCTGACGGCCGACCTGTTGCACCGCGTCGCCGTGACCCTCGCGGCCGCCGAGGCCGCCGGTGTCGCCCGCTGGTGCCTGCAGACCGCGGTGGACTACGCCAAGGTCCGCGAGCAGTTCGGCAAGAAGATCGGTGGCTTCCAGGCCATCAAGCACCTGTGCGCCGAGATGCTCGAGACCGCCGAGTCGGTCACGGCCGCAGCGTGGGACGTCGCGTCCGTGGCGCCGAGCTCCATTTCGGGACCGGCCGGCGACCAGTGGGCCTTCTCGGCCGACGTGGCCAGTGCGGTCGCGTTCGACGGTGCGGTCGAGGTGGCCAAGTCGTGCATCCAGGTGCTCGGCGGCATCGGGTTCACCTACGAGCACGACGCTCACCTCTACCTGCGCCGCGCGATCTCGCTGCGCGCGCTGCTGGGCGACAGCGACTCCGCCGCGGAACGGCTCACGGCCCAGGCCGTCAACGGCGTACGCCGCCGCCTCCAGCTGGATCTCGAGGGTCGGGACGACCCGATCCGCGACGGGATCCGCGCCGAGGCCGAGCGGCTCGGCGCGCTCCCGGCCGAGGAGCTCCGCCCCAGGCTGGTGGAGACCGGCTACCTCATGCCGCACTGGCCGGCGCCGTACGGCCTCGGCGCCGACGCGGTGGCCCAGATCGTCATCGACCAGGAGCTCGCCCGGGCCGATGTCACCCGCCCGGACATCGTCATCGCAGCGTGGGCCGTCCCCACGATCCTGGAGTTCGGCACGGACGCGCAGCGCGAGAAGTTCGTGACACCGTCGCTGCTCGGGGACCTGGTGTGGTGCCAGCTGTTCTCCGAGCCGGGTTCGGGATCCGATCTTGCCTCGTTGCGCACCAGGGCCGAGAAGGTCGACGGCGGCTGGAGGCTCACCGGCCAGAAGGTGTGGAACTCGGTCGCCGAACGCGCGGACTGGGGCATCTGCCTGGCGCGGACCAACCCGGATGCGCCGCAGCACAAGGGGATCAGCTACTTCCTCGTCGACATGAAGAGCGCGGGCATCGACGTCCGGCCACTGCGCGAGATCACCGGGCAGGCGCTCTTCAACGAGGTCTTCCTCGACGACGTGTTCGTGCCCGAGGACTGCCTGGTGGGGGAGGTCGACGACGGCTGGAAGCTGGCCCGCACCACCCTCGCCAACGAGCGTGTCGCGATGGCGACGACCCGGCTGAGCAAGAGCACCGAACGCGCGATCGAGCTCGTCGCCGACGGCGTGACCACTGCCCAGACGGTGCGGATCGGCCACTGCGTCGCCCTCGCGACCATCTGTTCCCTGCTCGGGGTCCGATCGACACTGCGGTCACTGGCCGGGCAGGGCCCCGGGCCCGAGTCGAGCGTCGCGAAGCTGCTCGGCGTGCGCAACCGCCAGGACGGAGCTGAGCTCGTCGTCTCCCTGCTCGGTGACCGGATCGCCGTCGACTCCCTGGAGGACCGTGGCGACGTCTGGGAGATGCTCAACACGCGCTGCCTCTCGATCGCCGGCGGCACCACCCAGATCCTTCGCAACGTCGTCGGCGAACGGATCCTGGGCCTACCCCGCTGAACGCTCCCGGCGGTACTGACCCCAGTGCCAGTGCAGGTAGCGGTCGATGGCTCGCACGATGTGCGAGCTGCGGATCGACGGGAACACGTCGAACGCGTGTTGGGCGCCCGGCAGCTCGGCGTACACCACGGTCCGCTTGGACGTCTGCCGCAGCCGCTCCACGAAGAGGCGCGCCTGCTCGACGGGCACCAATGAGTCGTGCGCCCCGTGCAGGACGAAGAAGTCGGGTGCGTCCGGGGTGATCCGCAGGAGCGGGGAGGCGGCCTCGAAGTCCTCCGGTGCGTCCGCCCAGCGCTTCTGCAGGATCCGGGGGGCGAGGAACTTGTCGCGCATCAGCTCGGCACTGCGTAGCCCGGTCGAGCCCGCGAAGTCGTAGACGCCGTAGTGGGGCACGGCGACCTGGACGGACGTGTCCACATCCTCGAAGCCCGGCTGCCACGCCTTGTCGCCGGAGGTGAGCGCGGTCAACGCGGCGAGGTGGCCGCCGGCCGAACCGCCGGTGATCGCGATGTAGTCGGGGTCACCGCCGTACTCGGCGATGTTGTCCTTGATCCACGCGATCGCACGCTTGATGTCGATCGTCTGGGCCGGGAAGGGGTCCCGCGGAGCAAGGCGATAGTTGATCGCCACGCAGACCCAGCCCTTCGCCGCGAGATGCTGCATGAGCGGGATGCCCTGCTGGTCCTTGTTGCCGATCATCCACGCGCCACCGTGCACCTGGAGCAGCACCGGAGCGCCGCCCTCGGGGACGCCGGCGGCCGGGACGTAGACGTCGAGCAGGCCGCGCCGGCCGGTGTCCGCGTACCGCAGGTTGCGCTTGACGGTGACCGCGCCGTTGCGCATCCGGAAGGGGTAGACGAGCTTGCGCCACGGCACCGCCAGGTCGGCGGGCGTGGGCTTGGCGTCCAGCTGTTCGAGGTAGTCGGCGCCCAGGCCCTCGACGAGAGCCTCCTCCGCCTTGGTCTGGACCTGGCGGCTCTGGGCGACGAGGAAGCTCAGGCCTACGGCGTTCGCCCCGGCGAGGACCAGCCCGGCGCGGCTGCGACGCCTCACGGGGACGTGAGCCGCAGCGTCGGCGGCGGTGACCGCCAGCAGGTGTGGTGCCAGCTCACCGGTGATCCAGCCGGCGAAGAACGCCGGGATGCCCACCCGGAAGCCGGGCAGGGGCCGGATCGCGTTCGCGGTGAGGGCTGCGGTGACGACCTGACGTCGCAGGAAGGACATGCTCGCAGGCTATCCGCGGGTTCCCTGCTCGCATCGTCGGACCGTGGACTGCATGATGAGACGCGCGTCACCCCGCACCCGGCCCGCCGGGCATGCTGGGGCCGCTAGAACTCGTTTCAGTCTTGCTGAGGAGATGCTTCATGGATCGGTTGTCCGGACTCGACGCGAGCTTCCTCTACCTCGAGACCCCCGCGCAGCTCATGCACGTCTGCGGAGTGATCGTGCTGGACCCCAGCACGATGCCCGACGGCTACTCGTTCGACATCATGCAGGCCGAGATCGCGCGCCGGGTGCGGGACGTGCCCGCCTTCACCCGCAAGCTGCGGCGGGTCCCGCTGGGCCTCGACCACCCGATCTGGGTGCGCGACAAGCAGTTCGACGTCGAGCGCCACGTGCACCGGCTGGCGCTGCCCCAGCCCGGCGGCTACCGCGAGCTGACCGACCTCACGAGTCACCTGGCCGGGCTGCCGCTGGACCGATCGCGTCCGCTGTGGGAGATGTGGGTGATCGAGGGGTACGACGGTGGCCACGGGCCAGACCAGGTCGTCGTGTTCTCGAAGATGCACCACGCGACCGTGGACGGCGTCTCCGGCTCGAACCTGATCTCGCACCTGTGCAGCCTCGAGCCCGATGCCGAGCCGCTCGCGCTGGGCGAGAAGCAGGGCTACGGCCGCGAGCCGGCCCGGTTCGAGCTGCTCGGCCGCGCCATGGTGAGCAACGTGACCCGGCCCGTCAGCGCGGTGAAGCTGCTCGGACCGTCGGCACAGCTGGTCACGAAGACGGTCGGCCGGGCGCGCGCGGGGACGTCCATGGCGGCTCCGTTGACCGCGCCACGGACGTCGTTCAACGGCACCATCACCGGCCACCGGGCAATCGCGTTCGCCGACATCAGCCTCGACGACGTCCGCGACATCAAGAACGCGACCGGCACCACGGTCAACGATGTGGTGCTGACCGTGGCGGGCGGGGCCCTGCGTTCCTATCTCGCCGACCGCGACGAGCTGCCCGAGGACTCGCTGCTGGCCACCGTGCCGGTCTCGGTGCGCGAGTCCTCGAAGCGCTCCACCGGCGCCAACAAGGTCTCGGCGCTGTTCACCAAGCTCGGCACCGACGAAGAGGACCCGCTCGAGCGGTTGCGGGACATGTCCACCCGCAACCGCAACGCCAAGGACCACCACAAGGCCATCAGCGCCGACTCGCTGCAGGACTGGGCCGAGTTCGCCGCGCCTCGCACGTTCGGCCTGGCGGTGCGCGCGTATGCCGGGCTGCGTCTTGCCGAGAAGCACCCGGTGGTCCACAACCTGGTGATCTCCAACGTGCCCGGCCCGCCTGTCCCGCTGTACTTCATGGGGGCTCAGATCGTCGGGCTCTACCCGCTCGGGCCGGTCTTCCACGGAGCCGGCCTGAACATCACGGTCATGTCCAAC
>JAOPXM010000038.1 GCA_025965125.1 Nocardioides sp. | reverse complement strand
ACTGGCAATTCGACCAAGGCGCATACGCCGAAGCCTAGTGGCGGTCGCAAGCGCGGCGGAGCCGGGCGCCGCGGGCCGACACCAAAAAACCCGTGGCGGTCGCAGGCGCGACAGCACAGGCGAGCCGCTTATGGCCTTGACCTTCGCAAAAGCCGAGCTATGCAAGCATGGATCAATGTCCTCCGACCCGACCGGCACGGTGGCGCTCAGTGTGGGCCGACGTTGGACGATCGTCGTCGTCTCCCTTCTGGTGACCGCCAGCGCCTTCGTCTTTATCAACGGCGTCGCATTCATGATTCCCGCCCTCGAGGACGATCTGGGCACGCCGCTCGCCGAAGCCGGATTGCTGTCGTCGATGCCGAGCTTCGGCATGGTGGCGACGCTGATCCTGTGGGGATACGTGCTCGACCGGGTCGGCGAACGCATCGTGCTGACGCTGGGCTCGGCGCTGACGGCCGGCGCCGCCTACGCAGCGGCCAACATGCACTCGATGGTTGCACTTTCGGTATGGCTGTTCATCGGAGGCATGGCCGCCGCCAGCTGCAACTCGGCCGGTGGCCGACTGGTCTCCGGATGGTTTCCTCCGGAGCAGCGCGGTTTGGCGATGGGCGTTCGGCAGGCCGCGCAACCGCTCGGAATTGCACTGGGCGCGTTGGTCATTCCGGAACTTGCCGAGAGCAGTAAGTCGGCGACGTCGGCGCTGATCTTCCCCGCCATCCTGTGCGCAGTGGCCGCGGCGCTCAGCGTTGTGGCCATTACCGACCCACCGCGCAAGGAATGGGACGAGGCCACCGACGAGGAACTGGCCAATCCGTACCGCCGATCTTGGGTGCTGCGACGCATTCACGTGACCTCGGCATTGCTGATGGTCCCGCAGACGGTGACGGTGACTTTCATGCTGATCTGGCTGATCACGAACTACAAATGCTCAATAGCGTTGGCAGGAACCCTCGTTACGATATCGCAGCTGCTCGGCGGGTTGGGCCGCGTCGTGGTGGGCCGTTGGTCCGACCGGGTCGGGTCGCGGCTGCGCCCGGTCCGGGTCATGTCGGTGGTGGGCGCTCTGGTGCTGTGCGGCTTGGCCTTTGCCGATCACCTGGACTCGTCGATCGCCGTGCCGCTGATGGTCGCGGCGTCGGTGGTAGCTGTGCTGGACAACGGGCTGGAGTCCACCGCGATCACCGAATACGCCGGCCCGTTTTGGAGTGGCCGTTCGTTGGGCCTGCAGAACACATATCAGCGATTGATGGCAGCAGGCGCCCCACCGGTGTTCGGTGGCCTGATCGCCGCACACGGCTATCCGCCGGCATTCCTTGTCTGCGCGCTATTCCCGTTCCTCGCGGTGCCGATCGTGCCGGCCAGGACGTTGCCGCCCGGCTTGGAGGTCAGAGCGCGGACGCAATCCTTTCGCCGACTTCGGCGGTGGATAGTTTTTCGCTCGGGCGACTGGCCAGATGGGAAGCCACGGCCCGGTCGACTCGCGCGGCGGCAGCGTCTTCGCCGACGTGGGAAAGCAGTAGCGCCACCGACATGACCGCGGCCGTCGGGTCGGCGATCCCCTGACCGGCGATGTCGGGCGCACTGCCGTGCACCGGCTCGAACATCGACGGGTTCGCCCGGGTGGCGTCGATGTTTCCGCTGGCCGCCAACCCGATCCCGCCGCACACCGCGGCCGCCAGATCGGTGATGATGTCGCCGAACAGGTTGTCGGTGACGATCACATCGAAGCGCCCCGGGTCGGTGACCAGGTGGATGGTGGCTGCGTCGACGTGCTGGTACGCGACCTCGACGGCGGGATACTTCTCACCGACTTCCTGCACGGTCCGCGACCACAGCGATCCGGCGAAGGTCAGCACGTTCGTCTTGTGCACCAGTGTCAGATGTTGGCGACGCTGCTGGGCGCGCGCGAAGGCCTCTTCCACGACGCGACGGACTCCGAACGCGGTGTTGACGCTGACCTCGGTGGCGACCTCGTGTGGAGTGCCGACGCGGATCGCGCCCCCGTTACCGGTGTAGGGACCCTCCGTGCCCTCGCGGATCACCACGAAGTCGATGTCCGGGTTACCGGCAAGTGGGCTGCTGACTCCCGGGTACAGCCGGCCCGGGCGCAGGTTGACGTGGTGATCGAGCTCGAATCTCAGCCGTAGCAACAGACCTCGCTCCAGCACACCGCTGGGTACCGACGGGTCACCGATTGCGCCCAGCAGGATGGCGTCGTGCTCACGCAGTTCGGCCACCGTCGTCTCGGGCAGCACTTCGCCTGTCGCGTGGAATCGCTTGGCGCCCAAGTCGTAGTGCGTCTTCTGCACGCCGGGCAGTACCGCGTCGAGCACTTTTACCGCTTCGGTGACCACCTCCGGCCCGATCCCGTCGCCGGGGATAATAGCGAGTTTCACGACAGGTCAACCACTTCGAGCTTGTTGGCCGAGACCGCGGACCTGATCTCGGAGCGGACGTCGGCGGGCACGTCGCGGTCCAGTCGAAGCAGGATCGTCGCACCGGGGCCTTCGGCGTCCTCGGACAACTGTGCGGCTTGAATGTTGACTCCGGCGGCACCCAGCAGCGTGCCGATCTTGCCCAGCGCCCCAGGCTCATCGGCGTAGTTGATGACGAGGTAGATGCCCTGCGCGCGTAGATCAAAGTTCCGGCCGTTGATTTGCACGATCTTCTCGACCTGCTGCGGGCCGGACAGTGCCCCGGCCACATTGACGACCGAACCGTCGGCGGCCACAGCGCGAACGTCGACGACGCTACGGTGGTTGGGGCTCTCGGTGGCCGTGCTGATGTCAGCGGCCACACCCCGCTCTTCGGCGATCGCCGGCGCGTTGACGAACGTCACCTGGTCCTCGATGACTGCCGAGAACAGGCCCCGTAACGCCGAAAGTCGAAGCACTTCAACATCTTCAGCAGCCAACTCGCCACGAACCTGCACCGACAACGACGCCGGCAGTTCCTCGCTGAGCGCTCCGGCCAGTACGCCGAGCTTGCGCACCAGATCCAGCCACGGTGATACCTCTTCGCTGACAGTTCCCCCGCCGACGTTGACCGCGTCGGGCACGAACTCCCCCGCCAGTGCGAGCTTGACGCTGGCCGCGACGTCGGTGCCGGCCCGGTCTTGAGCCTCTTCGGTCGACGCCCCCAGGTGCGGCGTCGCCACCACCTGGGACAGCTCGAACAGCGGGCTGTCGGTGCATGGCTCCTTGGCGAAGACGTCGAGTCCGGCGGCCGCGACCCGACCCTCCTTCAGCGCGGCGTACAGCGCCTGCTCGTCGACGATCCCGCCGCGGGCTGCATTGACCAGGACGAGCGACGGCTTGACCTGGTGCAGCTGCTCGTGACCGATCAGGCCGACGGTCTCGGGGGTCTTGGGCAGGTGGACCGACATGAAGTCCGACTCGGCCAGCAGGGTGTCGAGGTCCACCAGACGCACCCCCATCTGGGCGGCGCGGCCCGCCTGCACGTAGGGGTCGTAGGCGATGACCTTCATGCCGAACGCCGACAGGCGCTGGGCCACGAGCACACCGATCCGGCCCAGGCCGACGATGCCGACGGTCTTCTCGTACAGCTCGATCCCGGTGTAGCGCGACCGCTTCCACTCGCCGTTGCGGAGCGCGGCGTGCGCCGGCGAGACGTGGCGAGCGGCCGCAAGCATCAACGCGACGGCGAGCTCGGCCGCGGACACGATGTTGGAGGTCGGGGCGTTCACGACCATCACGCCCGACTGCGTCGCCGCGCGTACGTCGACGTTGTCGAGACCGACACCGGCCCGGGCGACGACCTGGAGCCTGGGCGCTGCAGCGAGGGCTTCGGCGTCCACCTTGGTGGCGGAGCGGACCAGGAGCGCGTCGGCCTCGACGATCGCGGACAGGAGCTCGGCCCGGTCGGCGCCGTTGCAATGGCGGATGTCGAAGTCCGGCCCCAGCGCTTCGACGGTGGCGGGGCTCAGCTCTTCGGCGATGAGTACGACGGGCTTGCTCACAGCAGATTCCCTCGAGTGGGTTCGCGGAACTTGTGGGACCGGCGGACGCCACCGACGTGCGGGGCGTGCGCGGCCGGGCACGACGCTGTGCTGGACCGGAACTCTACCCGACGACCCCTCGAAAATCGGTCGCGTCCACGGGTCCTCCCAACCTTCGTCGGAGGTGTCCTACCCTCCGCAGGAGTGTCCGTGTGCAGCTGCGGGGTGCGGCCCAACCCCGATGAGCTCAGCGGTCGCGCGGAATGGCCAGCCACTCGACCCAGGTGAGGTCGCGACCGACGTAGCGTGGGGCCTGCAGTGGCCACTCCGTGGCGATCCAGGCCGGGACCAGCTGGTCGAGCGCGGCCTCCACCGGGGAGCCGACGTACTCGTCGCGCACCCACCACGAGATGTCCGCGTCGCCACCTGCCTTGTCACTGGGGTCGATGTACACGCAACCCACCAGCTCGGTCTCGTCGGCGTCGAACAGCGCGTAGTTGAACGACTCGTGGGCCACGGCCTCGTCCCAGTGGTGCTGCAGGTCCTCGCGGTCCTGCTCGGCAGTCATGTCGGCCGGCGGCCAGCCCCAGGCCTCGCCGTAGATCGACCAGAGGCGCTCGCGCGAGCCCATCACCGCTGGCATGTCCAGCTCGGTGTCGTCGGGGTGGATGGGCCGCAGGTGGTGGCCGGTCGGCAGCTCGACGCGCGTCGGGTGCTGCCAGTCGGCCGGGAGCCAGGTGGGGTCGGTCATGGCGGGATCCTGACAGCACCAGGGGTGCGGCGTCGCGCGCTTTCGCTCCGTAGGCTCGCCGGATGGGCATCGCCGACGAGAGATACGTCGCGCTCACGACCTACCGCAGGTCGGGAGCCACCGTGACCACGCCGGTCTGGGTCGTCCCGGTCAGCGACGGCCGGCTCGGGCATGTCACTGCGATGGGCTCGGGCAAGACCCAACGGCTGCGCCGCGATCCTCGTGTGACGGTGCAGCCGGCCAACGGCCGAGGCGCCACCAGGTCCGCGACGTCGGCGCGGGCGGGCACCGCCGAGATGGTCCGGTCGGGACGACTGTTCGACGAGGTGCGTCGCGAGGTCCGGCGGAAGTACGGCATCCAGGACCGGGTCGCCGGGCTGCTGTCCAGGCTCCGGCTCGGGCCGGTGGGGAGCAAGGGCCTGACCTACGCCGACACGGTCGTCCTGGTCCGTCTCGACGATCAGGCGAACAGCGCCTGACCGACGTACTGCCCCTGCCCGGTGCCGGGCGGCACCGCGAAGAGCGCGGACCCGGTGACCTTGAGATATTCCATGAGCGCGTCGACCTTGGCCATCCGCAGCTGCACGGGGATGAAGTGCGTGCGGGGGTCGCGCAGGTAGGCCAGGAAGAACAACCCGGCGTCGAGGCCACCGAGCGCGTCGCTGCCGTCGACGAAGTTGTAGCCCCGGCGCAGCATCCGCGCGCCGTCGTTGTGGTCGGGGTGAACGGCGCTGACGTGGGAGTCGCGCGGGATGACCGGCCCGTCGGCACCCGGCAGGTGAAAGTCCGGTTGCGTGAGCTCGTCACCGCCCGAGAGCGGGGCCCCGGTTCCCTTGGTGCGCCCGATGAACCCCTCCTGGTCGCCCAAGGGCTGACGGTCCCACACCTCGATCGTCATGTTGATGCGGCGGGCGACGAGGTAGGAGCCACCGGTCAGCCAACCGGCTCGGCCGTCGTCACCGGCGCCCACCCACACGTGCTGATCGAGGGCCGCCGTCTCCTCGGCCTTCACGTTGGCCGTGCCGTCCTTGAACCCGAACAGGTTGCGCGGCGTGGACTGCTCGGTCGAGGTGGTCGACGTACGACCGAAGCCGAGCTGGGACCAGCGCACCGCGACGGTCCCGAAGCCGATCCGGGCGAGGTTGCGGATCGCGTGCACGGCGACCTGGGGGTCCTCGGCACACGCCTGCACGCACAGGTCGCCGCCGGATCGTGCCGGGTCGAGGTTGTCGCCCGGGAAGTGCGGCAGCTCCCTCAGCGCGTCAGGCTGGCGCTCAGCCAGGTCGAACCGGTCCCTGCCGTGAGCGTCGCGGAAGAGACCCGGCCCGAAGCCGAACGTGATCGTGAGGCCGCCCGGAGGCAGGCCGATGGCTTCGCCGGTGTCGTCCGGCGGCAGGTTGACGGCGCCGTCCACGGGACCGATCTCGCCCGCGGACAGGCCGCGGGTCATCCGGTCGGCGGCCTGGGTCCAGGCCTTCAGCAGCGCGACGAGCTGTCCCCGCGAGCTCGTCGTGACGTCGAATGCCGCGAAGTGCAGCCGATCCTGGGCCGGGGTGACGATGCCGGCCTGGTGGGCGCCGCGGAACGCGTAGGCGGGCCCGGCGCCCGCCGCTTCAGCGCCCTGCGTCAGGCGTCCGGCCACGAACGCACCGCCCGCACCGGCCGCGGCCACGCCGCCGCCGATGAGGCCCCGTCGGGACACGTGTGCGCTCAGGACAGCACCGCCGCCGTCAGCCGCGACAGGGGCTCGGACAGCGCGTTCACCGCGTCGGCGAGCTGCTTGATCTCCTCGGACGTCAGGTCGTCGTAGTAGGCGAACCCGGCGCCGACCCGATGGGCGTCGAGAAGCTTCTGGAGGTCGTCGAAGCGGTGCTCCAGCGTCTGGGCCAGGTCCGGGTCCTTCTGGTCGAGCAGCGGCTCGACGCCCTCGAACCCGACCCTGGCGCCGTCGACGTTGGCCTGGAAGTCCCACAGGTCGGTGTGCGACCAGTACTCCTCCTCGCCGGTCACCTTGCCCGTCGCAACCTCCTCGAGCAGGCCCCGCGACCCGTTGGCGATCTGGTCGACGGTGAACTCGAGCCCACCGATCCGCCGGTCCAGCTTCTCGGTGTTGGCGAGGAGGTCGTCGGTGTAGACCGCGCGTTGTTTCGTCGAGAGGGCGACGTACTTCTCGGCGCGGGCAGGCCACAAGTCCTTCTCGATGCGGTGCCAGCCGGTCCACCTCTGACCCGGCTCGAGGTCGGCCTCACGCGCGTCCATCTTGGGGTCCAGGTCGCCGAAGGACTCGGCGACGGTCTCGATCCGCTCCCAGTGCGTGCGCGCGTCGGCGTAGAGCTCCCGCGCACCGTCGTCGTCACCGGACCTGTAGGCCCGGACGAACCGCTTCGTCTTGGCCAGGAGCTCGTCGGACTGCCCCTGGACGTAGTCGCCGTACCGCTCCTCGGCCTCCTCGATGAGGCCCTTCTCGTCGAGGGAGGTCGTGACCTCCTCGTCGGAGGGCGTCACCGTGAAGCCCGAGCGGATCCCCTTGCCGGACATGCCCGGCTTGCACGCCGCGACGTAGGTGCCCGCTGCGGCGCTGACCGTGAGCTCACGGGTGAGGTTGGGACCGATGTTCTCGATCTCGCCGACGATCTGGAGCCCGTCCGCAGCGAGCAGGTAGAACTCCGTGACCTGCGAGCCGTCGTTGGTCACCGTGAACGTGAGCCTTCCGGCGGGCGCCTCGGACGCGGAGAGCTCGCAGGCATCGTCGGTGGACGCGACCGTGACGGCGCGGTCCTCGGAGTCGGCGCCGGTCCCGCTCTTCGGGTTCTGGGTGCAGGCGGCGACCACGGGAACGGTCAGCAGCACGGCGGCAAGCAGGGGGATGCGCATCGGGGTCGTCGAGTCCTTCGTGTCTTCGGGCCGGAGGTCAGTGCGAGACGGGCGTGCGGGGCTGGGCCGCGGGGACGGTCGGCCCGGTCGCGCGACGGCGGACCCCGACGAGGAACAACGCCATGACCGGGACGGCGTACAGCAACCAGGCGGCGGCCTCGAAGGTCGTGGTGACCGGAGAGAAGTTGAAGACGCCCTTGAGCAGCGTGGCGTACCACGTGGCGGGATCGATGACGTCCGAGACGTCGAACGCGATGGTGTTCAGCCCCGGCAGGACATCCGCCTCCTGCAGGTCGTGCACGCCGTACGACAGCACGCCGGCCGCGACGAGGATCAGGAAGGCACCGGTCCAGGTGAAGAACTTCGACAGGTTGATCGAGACCGCGCCGCGGTAGAGGAGGTAGCCGAGGACGACCGCGGTCAGCAGGCCGAGGGCTGCCCCGAGCAGCGGCTCCCAGGTCGGGGTGACGGCACCGGCCGCCTCGCGGGTGCCGGCCTGGGTGGCGGCCCACAGGAACAGGGCAGTCTCGAGTCCTTCGCGGCCGACGGCGAGCACGGCGACGATCGCGAGCGACCAGCGAGAGCCGTCGGCGGCCCTGTCGATCTGGCCCCGCAGCTCGCCGCCCAGGCTGCGCGCAGCCCGGGCCATCCAGAAGATCATCCAGGTCACGAAGCCGACCGCCACGATGGACAGGCCGCCGCCGATCAGCTCCTGGGCCTCGAACGTGAGGCTGCGGGGGCCGTAGGTCAGGGCCGCGCCGAAAGCGAGGCTGACCGCGATCGCCAGGGCAACGCCGAGCCAGATGCGCGAAAGCAGCTCACGGCGATCGGTCTTGACGAGGTAGGCGACCAGGATGCTCACGACCAGCGCGGCCTCGAGGCCCTCGCGCAGTCCGATCAGGTAGTTGGCGAACACGGCAGCAGACTAACCGCAGTTGCTTAGGTATGCCTAACCTCAGTGAGGTTTACCTCACTTCTGCCTGTGGACTCACCCCGGACGGTCAGATCGGGCAGCCATCCGGCCCGCACGCGTCCCCGACACCCATCACCTCGAGCTGCGGGCGCGACGCTGCCCAGGCCTGGTCGAGCACTCGGGTGAAGACCTCGGCCGGCTGGGCGCCGGACACGCCGTACTTCTGGTCGACGACGAAGAACGGGACGCCGGTGGCGCCGTACTCCCGAGCCTGGCGGATGTCCGCCTCGACCGAATCGGCGTACTCGGTGCCAGCCAGGACCTCATTCACGCGGTCCGGGTCGAGTCCAGCGAGAGCCGCGGCCGCCCGCAGCACGTCGTGGTCACCGACGTCCTCGGCGCGCAGGAAGTACGCCGCGAGCAGCGCCTCCTTCAGCTCGCGCTGTACCGCCGGTCCCCCAGCCTCGAGCGCGAGGTGCAGGAGCCGATGGGCGTCGATCGTGTTGGTGTGCACGTTGTCGAACAGCCGGAACGCCAGCCCCTCGGCAGCGGCGGTGTCGACGACGTTCTGCATCATCGATCGCATCTCGTCCTCGCCGCGCCCGTACTTCTTCGCCAGCGTCGTCAGTGTCCGCTCGTGACCGTGGTGCGGCGCGGACGGGTCGAGCTCGAAGGAGCGGTAGACGACCTCGACCTCGTCGGCGTGCTCGAAGCCGTCCAGCGCGGTCTCGAGACGGCGCTTGCCGATGTAGCACCACGGACAGACGACGTCGGACCAGATCTCGATGCGCATGAGGGTGGAACGCCGCCGCGGGCGGGGCTGTTCCGTGGCCCGTCCCAAGTGGCGAGTGGGACTGCACACAGGAAACCGTCACTGGACACGGGTTATAACCCGTGTCCAGTGACGGTTTCACTGGTTAACCAGTGAATCTTGTGGCAGGCGGGACTCAGCGGGCCGACGTGCCCTCTGTGTAGTCGGAGTCGTGGCTCTTGACCCAGGCCATCAGCTTGCGGAGCTCGCGACCGGTCTTCTCGATCGGGTGCTGCTCGCCCTGCTCGCGGAACTTCTTGAACTCGGGGCCGCCGGCGTCCTGGTCGTCGATGAAGCGCTGGGCGAACGAGCCGTTGGTGATGTCGGCAAGAACGGCCTTCATGTTCTCCTTCACCCGCTCGTCGATCACGCGCGGGCCGGAGACGTAGTCGCCGTACTCAGCGGTGTCGGAGACCGACCAGCGCTGCTTGGCGATGCCGCCTTCGTACATCAGGTCGACGATCAGCTTGAGCTCGTGCAGGCTCTCGAAGTAGGCGACCTCGGGCTGGTAGCCGGCCTCGGTGAGGACCTCGAAGCCGTACATGACGAGCTGCGAA
>JAOPXM010000249.1 GCA_025965125.1 Nocardioides sp. | reverse complement strand
CGGATCATCGAGGGACTGTTCATCAAGCGCTTCAACGGAATGCACATCCACGTGTGGAAGCGCATCGACAGCCAGTTCCGGCTGATCACCGCCCGACGCAATCCGAACATGGTGATCCTGGTGGCATCGTTGCTGTTCCGAAGGCCCGATATCGGCCTCGAGCTGGTCGCATGGTGGACGATCGCCAGCCTGATCTTCCACGCGGTTCGGCTGGCGCAAGCGAGCGAGGCTGCGGCGCGCGGTCAGCGGATCGTCTCCTGGCTGGAAGCATGAAATATACGGCCATCGTGCTCGCCGGGTCGCGGCCTGGGCGGGACGCGTTCGCTGAAAGCTTCGGAACGGATTTGAAGGCGCTGATCCCCGTTGCCGGCGAGCCGATGGTGCGCAAGCCCGTGCGTGCGCTGCTGGCGAGCGAGAGTGTGGACCAGGTGATCGTGCTCAGCCAGGCGCCCGAGCGGATCGCCGCGGTCCTTCCCGATGACATCCGGATTGTAATGCGAACGTCGGAGGGCACCATCGCCCAGACGATGCTCGGTCTGTGCGAGGAGCCTGGGCTGCAATGGCCGCTGCTGGTGACCACCGCGGACCATGCCTTGCTCGACTCGGGAACCGTCGACGAGTTTTGCAGGGGCGCACAAGGGGCCGACGTGGCGGTCGGCGTTGTCGAGGGGACGCTATTGACCCGGCGCGTTCCGAACACGCGCCGCACGTGGCTCAAGTTCCGCGGCGGCGCTTACACCGGTGCGAACCTGTTCGCGCTCGGATCGCCTAAGGTTGCGCCGGCCATCGAGCTGTGGCGCTCGGTCGAGCAGGACCGGAAGAAGGGCTGGCGGCTGATTGCGTGGCTCGGGCCGGCGGTGTCGATTGGCGCCGCACTGCGGCTGCTCGGCATCGACGCGGTGCTCGCTCGGCTCGGACGCAAGCTTGGGCTCAAGATCATCGCGGTCAGGTTGAGCAACCCCCTCGCCGGAATCGACGTCGACAAGGCGGAGGACCATGCGCTCACCGAATCGGTCCTCGCGGGGCGGGCATGAGCGACCTTGCAATCTACGACATGGACCGGACCGTCACGAAGCGGCCGACCTATACTCCGTTCCTGCTGCATTGCGCCGTCAAGCGCGCGCCGTGGCGGCTGATCTTTCTGCCGTTCATTGCGCTGTCGATGATCGCTTATGCCGTCGGGCTGATCGACCGAGCCAAGCTCAAGGAGGTCAATCATCATCTGCTGCTCGGCCGGCGAATCCACCCGCGCGATCTCAAGCCGCTCGTCGAGAGCTTCGCGGAGAAGCAGGTGGCCACCAACATACGGGCCGGCGCGCTGGCAGCGATTGCGCGCGACAAAGCCGAGGGTCGGCGGATCGTGCTCGCGACGGCTTCCTACCGGCTTTACGCGGACGTGATCGCGGAGCGGCTCGGGTTCGACGAAGTGATCGGCACGGGATCGATCGTCGGTCTCGACGAACGGGTGCACGCGAAGATCGCGGGAGAGAATTGCTACGGCCCCGCGAAGCTGCGGATGATCGCCGACTGGGTCGAGAAGTCGGGCCTCAAGCGCACGCACGGACACGTGCGTTTCTATTCCGACCACGTGTCCGACCTGCCCGTGTTCGAATGGGCCAACGAGCCGGTGGCGGTGAACCCGCACGGCAAGCTGCGACGGCTGGCGGAACAGCGTGGCTGGGCGCTCGAGGATTGGAATTAATGTCTGACTCCGACCCGAATTGGACACTCAGCGGGGTAAAGCCAACCGGCCACTCCCACCAAATTCAGCCGTTCGTGGCGATTCTAAACAAGCGTGCTACACTCTGAATTAATCTGCTTCTTCATGGTAAACGTCCTTGAAGAAGAGCATTGCACCAATCCTTGTTTCGGCACCCGCCGGGAAGCCGCAACGATCCACAAAGTCCGTCGTATCCCGATACGTCCCGAAAATTCGGTCCCAAATTGGAATGTCCGAGAAGTTATACCTGTGCACATCAAATTGATGGTGGACTGAGTGCAGTTCTGGCGTTTGAATCAAAAACCTGATCCATTTAGGGGTTCGTATATTCGCGTGGTAAAAGTATTCACCGCATGCGGCGAAGAAGTTGTACCAGAACGCCCCCATTAGTGAGCACCCGAGGAGCGGATACAGCACTAGAGCGCTTAAGACTGAGTCTGCGAGAATTTCTACAGGATGCTTGTAGAATGACGTTAACGCTTCGATACGCGACGGCGAATGATGAAGTTGGTGGAACACAAGCCAGAACCCGTCGCGATGACGAACCCGGTGCCACCAGTAAAAAACGAATGTTCCCACAACCCAGCCCGCGAGCCCCTCCGCCACAGGCAAATTCCAGGCCGAAAACCTGAAAACCGACATCGAGCCGAACAGTTCGATCCATAAGCGCATCGTTGAAAGGGTGATCGCCAATTGGACAAAATTGATGAACAGAACGCGCCAGTACCAGCCCTGTGATTGTGGCAATGCCCGACCTGGAAATAATCGCTCCAAAACCAAGAACAGGATGGTGACTGCTACAATCAGAATGCTCGGCAATGCCATCGAACACCGCTTTCTACATTTCTTGACCGCCTGGGAGAGATCATCCTGCAGCGTGGGCTAAGCCGTCCCTTGACGGCTCGGGTCCTTTCCACTCTCCTCCTTCAGTCTACCCAAAGCAAATTAACCGACCGCCAAAAACAATTTCGGGCCATAGCTCGAATGTCCACTTTTCCCCGAAGCAGACACATTCCACGCCGAACGTGATCGCTAAACGGCGTTCAACGCATTGGCGAAGTCGGCGATAAGGTCGTCGGCGTCCTCGACGCCGATCGATATGCGCACCAGGTTCGGGGTGATGTCTAGCGCCTTCTTGCGCTCTTCCGGCACGGACAAATGGGTCATCGCCGCCGGCGCGCTCGCGAGCGTCTCGGTGCCGCCGAGGCTGACGGCGAGATTGGCGATCTGCAGCGCGTCGAGGAAGGCGAACGCCTCCTTCTCCCCGCCGTTCAAATAGAGCGAAAAGGTCGAGCCGGCGCCGGTGCAGTGGCGCCGATAGATGTCGGCCTGGCGGCTGGTCTCCTCCAGGAACCCCAGATAGCCGACCCGCTCGACCTTGGGATGGCCCCGCAGGAAGGCGCAGACCTTGACGGCGTTCTCCCCGGCCCGGGTCATCCGCAGTTCGAGGGTCTCCAGGCTGCGCAGGATCATCCACGACGGATGCGGATCGAGGATGGTGCCGATCGTGTTGCGCAAGGCGCGGATGGGCGCGATCAGGGCCGCCGAGCCGAGCGCCCCGCCGGCGACCAGATCGCTGTGGCCGCCGACGTATTTGGTCAGGGAATAGACCACCAGGTCGGCGCCCTGTTGCAGCGGCTTGGCCCAGAGCGGCCCCAGGAAGGTGTTGTCCATCACGATCGGCGGCGGCGCCTCGCAGGCAAGGGCGTCGCGGGCGGCCTTGACCGCCTCCACGTCTACCAGGGCGTTGGTCGGGTTGGCGGGGCTTTCCAGATAGATCACCGCGATCCGCCCCAGGGCTTGCGCCTGGACCAGGACCGCGTCGATCTCCTCGCGCGTCGCGCCGGCCGGGAAGTCGACATACTTCACGC
>JAOPXM010000067.1 GCA_025965125.1 Nocardioides sp. | reverse complement strand
GCGCGGGCTGAGTGATGCCTCGCAGGCCTGGGGTGTGCCGGTGCTGGGTGGTCACACCCAGCTCGGTGTTCCCGCCGCACTCTCGGTGACAGCGCTCGGTCGGACCACCGCCCCGGTCGCCGGCGGCGGCGGCCGCCGAGGGGAGCTCCTCAGGGTCACCGCCGACCTCGGCGGGTCCTGGCGCCCCGGCTACACCGGTGCCCAGTGGGACTCGTCGTCGTCGCGATCGTCGACCGAGCTTCGAGAGCTCGCAGGCGTCGTACCCGGCTTGGCACCCACGGCCGCGAAGGACGTCAGCATGAGCGGTCTCGTCGGCACCACCGGGATGCTCGCCGAGGCCAGCGGCTGCCGCGCCGTCCTCGACGTTGCCGAGATCCCGGCGCCGGGGTCGGTCGCGTACGGCGACTGGCTCACCTGCTTCCCGGGGTTCGCCATGGTGACCTCGGAGCGCGATCCGGCACCGCACGCGGTGCCGGACTTCGTGACCTCCCGCGTCTGCGGGGAGCTGACCGAGGGCACCGGAGTGGGCCTGCGGTGGCCCGACGGTGTCGTGACCCGGGCGATCGAGTCGCCCGTGACAGGAATGGGAGAAGCATGACCGGCTTCAACAGCAGCGGCCCGACCACCAGCATGGCTGCGGTGTCCGCCAACTTCGGGCGTGACGTCGATGAGAACCTCGCCCAGATCGGCCGCTACGTCAGCGAGGCCCGCGCTCATGGGGTCAGCCTGCTCGCCCTGCCCGAGGCCTGCCTGGGCGGCTACCTGTCCGTCCTCGGCAGTGGCCGGGACGGCACCCATGCCGAGGAGCCGGAGTCACTGCCGCCGGCGATGGACGTGGACGGGCCGGAGCTCCGCCGGGTCGCAGAGCTCGCGCGCGAGATGACCCTGGTCGTGGGGTTCTGCGAGGCCGACTCCGGCGCCCGGTTCAACAGTGCCGCGGTCGTCTCCGGCGAGGGCGTGCTCGGCGTGCACCGCAAGGTCCACCAGCCCCTCGGCGAGAGGCTGCACTACGCGGCCGGCGACCAGTTCCGTGCGGTCGACACCCCGATCGGCCGGCTCGGGATGCTCATCTGTTACGACAAGGCCTTCCCCGAGGCCGCCCGGGCGCTGGCGCTCGACGGCGCGGCGATCGTCACGTGCATCTCCGCCTGGCCCGCGTCCCGGACGGCGAGCTCAGCCGACCTCGCGGAGGACCGCTGGACCCGCCGCTTCAACATCTTCGACCAGGCCCGCGCGCTGGAGAACCAGATCATCTGGGTCGCATCCAACCAGACCGGCACGTTCGGCAAGCTCCGCTTCGTCGGCAACGCCAAGATTGTCGGGCCCGGCGGCGATGTCCGCGCGACGACAGGCACCGGCAGCGGGATGGCGATCGCCACGATCGACGTGGGCGAGGAGCTCGACACCGCTCGCCGCGCGATGTTCCACCTACGCGACCGGCGTCCCGATACCTATGACCAGAAGGAGGCCGCCCATGCCTGAGATGACGTTCTCGATCCGGTGGCCGGACGGCCGCGTGGACGACTGCTACTCGCCCTCGCTGGTGATGCACGACTACCTCGATGCCGGCGGTTGCTACACCGTGCACGACTTCGTGGAACGCTCTGCGAACGCCCTGCAGGTCGCCAGCGAGCGCGTCCGCGAGAGGTTGGGCTTCGCCTGCACGTCCGCTGCCGCAACCGTCGAGCAGATCCAGCGCTCCGCCACGTCGTATCGCCCCAACGACCTCGTCGAGGTCTTGGCCATGCACCCGTCCCTGCCCATCTCGACCCGGGAGTCAGCATGAGTCTTCGTCCCCGCACCGTCTCCGTCGCCGTCGTGGGCGGCGGCCAGGCCGGCCTCTCCGCGAGCTGGTTCCTCACCAGGGACGGCATCGATCATGTCGTGTTCGAGGCCGCAACAACGGCCCACGAATGGGCCGACAGCCGGTGGGACAACTTCACCCTGGTCACTCCCAACTGGCAGTGCCGGCTGCCCGGGTACTCCTACGACGGGTCCGAGCCGCATGGATTCATGACGCGCGATGAAGTCGTCGAGTGGATCGGCGGGTACGCCGCCACGTTCGGTCCCCCGGTCCGCGAGCACACTCGCGTCACCTCGCTCACCGAACGCGACGGCGGCGGTTTTGTGTTGGTGACGAGCGGCCCCGACGGCGACGTCACGTGGGAGGCCGACCATGTCGTGCTGGCCACCGGTGGCTACCACGAGCCGATCGTGCCGCCGTGGGCACAGCTGCTCGACCCATCGGTCCGCCAGCTTCACTCGGCGCACTACAAGAACGCCGCCGAGCTGCCGGAGGGCGAGATCCTCGTCGTGGGCTCCGGCCAGTCCGGCGCCCAGATCGCTGAGGACCTGCACCTCGAGGGACGCAAGGTGCACCTTGCGCTCGGCGACGCGCCGCGGTGCGCGCGGTTCTACCGCGGTCGCGACTGCATCGACTGGCTCGACGAGATGGGCCTGTACACGAAGGCCGTCCAGCAGTACCCGGGCGGCCTCGCCGCCCGCGAGAAGACCAACCACTACATGACCGGTCGCGACGGGGGACGCGACATCGACCTGCGTGCGTTCGCAGTCGAGGGCATGCGGCTGTACGGACTCCTCGAGGGTGGGTCCGGCACGTCGCTCACGTTCCTTCCGACGGTTGCGTCCTCCCTCGACGCGGCCGACGCCGTCTACGAAGCCATCAAGCGCGACATCGACGCCTACATCGAGCGGGCCGACATCGACGCTCCGGTCGAGCCGCCGTACGTCGCTCCGTGGCACCCGGACAGGGAGCCCACGTCGCTGGATCTCGCCGAGGCGGGCATCACCACGGTCATCTGGGCGATCGGCTACCGGCCCGACTACCGCTGGGTGAAGGTCGGTGTCTTCGACGGCTCCGCGACACCGACGCACTCTCGCGGCGTGACCGCGGTGCCCGGCCTCTACTTCCTGGGCCTGCCTTGGCTGCACACCTGGGGCTCCGGTCGCTTCGCCGGGATCGCACGGGATGCAGAACACGTGGTTGCCTGCATCTCCGGTCCGGACCGCAGCCGGATTGACGCTCCGGCACAGGTGGGCCGCTAGGTTGCGCGCGTGACAGCACTCAGGATCGGCGCGGTCGCCGCCCACTTCGGCCGTGACCTCGACCGGGCGTTGGTCAAGATCGAGGGCATCGTCGCTGACGCGCGCGCGGCCGGGGTCAACCTGCTGGTGCTGCCCGATGCCACCCTCGGCGGCTACCTCTCCGACCTGAGGCACCCCGATCCGCTCGCCCTGCCTCCGGCCTTGTCCGAGGACTCGTTCGAGATCGGCCGGATCATCGCGATGGCCAGGGACATGGTGATCTGCTTCGGCTACGCCGAGGAGGTCGTCATCGGCGGCGAGTCGACGGTCTACAACGCCGCGCTCTGCGTGAACGGCGACGGCGTGCTCGGCCGGCACCGCAAGGTGCACCAACCGGCCGGCGAGTCGCTCGTCTACGCCGCTGGCGATGCGTTCGAGGCGTTCGACACCCCGGTCGGTCGCCTCGGGATGTTGATCGACTACGACAAGACGTTCCCCGAAGCCGCGCGCTCGCTGGCGCTGGATGGCGCTTCGATTCTCGCCTGTCTCTCTGCCTGGCCGGCCAGCATGACCGACCGGGCTTCACGGCTCCCCCAGGACCGCCAGTCGCGGCTGTTCGACCTCTACGACTCGGCGCGGGCCGCGGAGAACCAGGTCGTGTGGGTCTCCTCGAACCAGACCGGGGTGATGGGCGGGCTGCGCTTCCTCGGCCAGGCGAAGGTGGTCGGCCCCGGTGGCGACATCCTGTCCCGTACCTCCTCCAAGGGTGGTCTGGCCGTCTCCGAGATCGACGTCGACGCCGAGGTCACCAGGTCGCGCCGGATACTGCACCACCTCAAGGAGCTGACACCCTCCGCCTACACACGACCGTCCATCCGGTGAGACCTCGGACGGGGACCGCATGAAGATCGCCCTGCTCACCTACTCGACCCGACCGCGCGGCGGGGTCGTGCACACCCTCGCGCTGGCTGAGGCGCTCGCGGACCTCGGTCAGGACGTGCACGTGTGGACCCTCGGGCGGGGCGGGGACACCACCTTCTTCCGCCCGGTCGACCCGGCGGTCACGGTGCATGCGGTGCCGTTCGCGACGAACGAAGAGGAGACCGTCGGCGCCCGGATCGTGCGGTCCATCGCGGCGCTGAGGGACGCCTTCGGTCGGGACCGTGCGACGTACGACGTGGTTCACGCGCAGGACTGCATCAGCGCCAACGCCTCGCTGCCGTGCGTCCGCACCATCCACCATCTCGACGAGTTCACGACCCCCGAGCTGGCGGCCTGTCACGAGCGCGCGGTCGTCGCCCCGACCGAGCGGATCTGTGTGTCGGCCTCGGTGGCCGAGGAGGTCCGGGCGGGCTGGGGACTCAACCCGACCGTGATCCCCAACGGAGTCGACGCGAGCCGGTTCGCGGCTGGGGCCACCGACGTTGAGCGTAGGGCCCGCTGGGCCGCCGAGCTGGGTGGCTACGTCCTCGCCCTCGGCGGCATCGAGCCTCGTAAGGCCAGCCTCGACCTGCTCGAGGCCTTCGCGTTGCTGAGCCGGTCCCGCCCCGGCCTCCGCCTGGTGTTCGGCGGCGGCGAGACCCTCTTCGACTACCGCGACTACCGCGCCGCGTTCGACCAGCGCGCTGACGAGCTCGGCGTCGAGCCCGTCGTCCTCGGCACCCTCACCGAGGACGAGCTTCCGGCTCTCGTCGCCGAGGCGTCGGCGCTGGCGATGGTGTCGACGAAGGAGGGCTTCGGCCTGGCCGCCATGGAGGCGCTTGCCGCCGGTGTCCCCGTGGTCGCCCGCGACCTGCCCGTGCTGCGGGAGGTCTTCGGCTCGGCAGTCCGCTTCGCCGGCGATCCCCCCTCGATCGCAGCTGCCCTCGACGCCGTTATCGGATCCCCGCCGGACCCGGACGTCGGACGGGAGCTGGCCGCCTCTTTCACGTGGGCGAACGCAGCCGCCGCCCACCTCGACTTCTACGCGGCGACAGGCTGATGGCACGACCGCGGGCCCCGGCATCGCTGCCGGGACCCGCGGACCGATTCGTCCGAGTCAGCTGCTCACAAGCTCCTCCGGGACGGCAGACACAGAGCTGTCGTCGACCGAGCCCTCCATCGTCACCCGGGGCAGGATCCGGTCGAGCCAGGTGGGCAGCCACCAGTTGGCCTTGCCGAGCAGCGCCATCGTCGCCGGCACCAGGACCATCCTGACGATCGTGGCGTCGATCAGGATCGCCACGGCGAGCCCGAGGCCGAGCATCTTCAGCGACGGCACCGGGCTGGCGACGAAGGCGAGGAAGACGACGACCATGATCAGCGCGGCCGACGTGATCACCCGTCCGGTGCCGGCCAGGCCGCGGGCCACCGACTCGACGTTGTCGCCGGTCCGCACGAACTCCTCGCGGATCCGCGAGATCAGGAACACCTCGTAGTCCATGGAGAGCCCGAACAGGATCGGGAACATGATCACGATGATCAGCGAGGTGATCGGTGTCGGTCCCTCGAGCCCGATCAGGCTGCTCCCCCAGCCCCACTGGAAGACCGCGACCAGCACGCCGTACGCACCGCCGATGGAGAGCAGATTCATCACCGCCGCCTTGAGCGGCACCACGACGGACCTGAAGACCAGCATCAGCAGCAGGAACGCCGCGCCCAGGACGGCACCGATGAAGATCGGCAGCGTGTGACCGAGCTGGGTGTTCAGGTCACCGGTCAGCGCGGTGACCCCGGTGACGTAGACGTTGTCCGGCAGCAGGTCGCGCACCTCGGAGATGGCGACGGACGTCTCGGGATCGGCCGGACCCGTGGTCGGCACGACCGAGAAGATCACCGTGCTGCCGTCCGCGGAGGTCACCGGGCCGCCGACCGAGGCGATGTGCGAGCTCGCACCGATCTCGGTGGCCAACGCCGGCACCTCCGCAGCCGAGACGCCCGCGGTGTCCAGGTCGACGACGACCAGCATCGGGCCGTTGACCCCGGGACCGAAGCCCTGGTCCAGCAGGTCGTAGGCCTGGCGGTGGGTGGTGTGGCTGGGCGCGTCACCGGCCGCGGGGAACCCGGTCTGGATCCAGAACGCCGGGAGGGCGAGGCCGACGAGGACGACGACCGCGCCGAGCAGGTAGGGCCATGGGCGTCCCGAGACCCGGTGCGCGAAACGCCACCAGCCGCTCGCCTCGAGGCGCTTGGCCGGGCGGTGCCGGCGCACCAGCCGACCGGAGTCGATCCGGTCGCCCAGCAGGCTGAGCAGCGCCGGGAGCAACGTGACGGCCGCGGCGACCGCGGTCAGCACGACCAGGGCGGTGGCCAGCCCGATGGAGGTGAGTACGCCGAGCCCGGTCAGCGCGAGGGCGGCCATGGCGACGACCACGGTGCCACCGGCGAAGACCACAGCAGCTCCGGACGACGCCATCGCGTTCGACAGTGCGGTCTGGTTGGTCTGGCCGGCCGAGCGGTTCTCCCGGTAGCGGGCCACGATGAACAGCGCGTAGTCGATGCCCACGCCGATGCCGACCACCCCCGCCACGGGGATCGCCGACGGCGACACGTTCATCACGGAGGCGAGCACGAGAATGCCGCCGATACCCGCACCGACCGACGTGATGGCCAGCCCGATCGGAACGACCGCCGCCACGACGGTCCCGAAGGCCACCAAGAGCACGAGCAGCGCGACCAGGATCCCGATGCCCTCGGCGGGCGAGCTCTCGTCCGGGGCGTTGAGGAAGACGGCGTCACCGCCCAGCTCCAGCCGAAGACCGGGTACGCCGACGGCGTCCAGGTGCTGGCTCAGGACCGCGAACGAACCCTTGCCCAGGTCGACGGCAGGCGCGTCGAGGGTGAGCTGGGCGTAGCCGATCCGGCCGTCGTCGGAGATCGTGCCGGCCGCGAACGGGTCCGCAACGGTCTCAATGTGGGCGACCCCGGCCACGTCCGCGAGGACCTTCGTGACGTCCTGGCGGTGCTCCTGGAGGGTGGTGCCGTCCTCGACGGCGAAGACGACGAGCGCGTTGGCCTGCTCCGCCTGGGGGAACTTCTCGTCGAGCAGCTGCATCGCCTGGTCGCTCTGGCTGCCCTTGGCGCTGAAGTCATCGCTGAAGTGGCCGCCGCCGATGCCGGCCAGCACGAACACGACGCCCATGAGGAGCAGCCAGCTGGCGAGGGTCCGCCAGGGGCGCCGAGCGCTTGCCATGGCGATGGTGCGGGTGAACTTGTCCATGATCGTGCCTTTCGAGGATGGGTCGTTACTGACGGACGACGGAGAGCAGCGGGAGGCCCACGTCACGCAGCTTCTGGAGCAGGCCGAAGAGCGCGGCCTGGTCCTGCACGGGACCGTGGATGAGGGTGGTGCCGTCGGACTCGGTGGTGACGGTCAGACCGTCGAACCAGGCCGACCACCGCGGGTCGAGGTGACCCTGGACGCGGATGACGACCTGGTCGCCCTCGCCGGATGGTGTGTGCTCGTTGCTCATGGCCCGGAAGCTAGGAGCCGAAGTGGTGACCGGACCTCACCACATGTGGTGGTTCGGGTGGTGAGCTCGTGGCACCGCGGTCAGGTGCGCGACAACAGGTCGAGCTCCCGGGCTCGCCGCACCGCCGTGCGACGGCTGCTGACGCCGAGCTTGGCGTAGATGCTCTTGGTGTGGCTGCGCACGGTGTTCAGCGACACGACGAGCTCGCGGGCGATCTCGGGCCCGCTGAGCTCGCTGGCAAGGAGCCGGAGCACCTCACGCTCGCGGTCGCTGAGCGGGTCGACCAGGTCGGCCGCCCCGCCCGGAGTCGGAGCCGCGCCGAATGCGGTCAGCAGCCGCCGGGCGTAGCGCGGCGTGATGCCCTGCGTGACGGCCGCCTCCAGCAGGGTCTCCATCGGCGCTCCGTGCTCGACGAAGGTCCGCACGTACCCCTCTGGCTCGGCCAGCCGCAGCGCCGACTCGAGTGCCGAGAGAGCGGCCGGCCGGTCTCCCTGCTGGTGGTGCGCCACCGCCTGGGTCGCCCGGATCTCGATCACCGAGCCGGACCGGCGCCCGGCCTCCGCCGAGTCCCCGAGTCGCTGGAGGAGGTCCAGGGCCTGATCGAGGAAGCCGGCCTCCCGGTCGCGGGCGTGCGCGGCCATCAAGACCCTGGCCAGGGTCAGGTGTTCGCACTCGCGCAGGTAGCTCGGGTCGTCGGTCACGCTGAGCCCTCGTCGGGTGACCCAGTCGAGCGCCTCGTCCAGCCGGTCCTGCGCGAGCCAGGCTCGCGTCAGCATTGCCGGGACCGGCCGTACGTCGGGCGAAAAGTCGCCGACGTAGACGCGCGTGGCCTCGTCGAGCAGGGTCACGGCGGCGTCCAGGTCACCCTCCGCCTGGGAGATCCGGGCCAGGGCCACGCGCCATCGGTAGGGGTTCTGGGGCAGACTCGCGTGCTCTCCGAGATCTGTGCTCCGAGTCAGCCGCTCGCGCGCGGAGGCGAGGTCGTCCAGCTCGCAGTGGAGTCCAGCGAGGCCCACGTGCATGTCCGCGGTGCCGCGCAGCACCGCACCGTCCTGCCCGGAGGCAAGCTGCAGCCCTCGGTCGAACGTGAGCCGGGCCTCGCGAAGGCGACCTCGGGCGAGCTGGATGTCGGCCAGGGCGATCGAGCAGCCGAGCATGTCGGAGACGTGACCGATCGGCTCGAACTCGACCAGGCACGCGGCGTACGCCTCCTGGGCCACGTCGAGGTCGCCCGACGCCCAGGCCGCGAGCCCGCCCAGCGCCAGGGCCGCTCCCCGCGCGAGATGGTCGTCGACGAGGGCGGTCTCCAGCGCCTGCCTTGCCCAGGTGATGGTGGCCGTGACGTCGCCCTGCCCGAGGGCAAGACCAGCACGGTGGATCGCGACCCCTGCTGGCAGACGACGGAACTCCTCGTCGTTCACAACGACCATCCCGCTCGCGACCGCATCATCGGCACTCAGGTCCAGCCAGCGCTGCGCGTCGTCGAGGCGAGCCTCGACGCCCTCCATCGTGCCGGTGGACAGCCGCGAGCCGGCCAGGCCGTTGCAGAGCACGGGCCGGACCCGCAGCACATCGTCGGGGAGCCTCTCGAGCCAGGCCCGCAGCGGCGCCTCGCGTCGGTCACGGCGCAGGACCGACAGCTCGTGCTCGACCAGGTCGGCGGCGCGGGAGAAGTCCTGTCCCGCCATCGCGTGCTCGATCGCCTCGGTCGAGAAACCCTGACCGGCGAGCCACTCGCTGGCCGCCCGGTGCAGGACCGGGAGCTGTTCGGGGTGCTCGTCGAGCAGTCGGGCCTGCAGCACGTCGGCGAAAAGATGGTGGTAGCGGTACCAGCGCCGACGGTCGTCGAGGGGCACCAGGAACAGGTTCTTCGTGTCGAGGGACTCGAGCGTCGCCCTGCCACCCTGCTGACCGGTGAGGGCCTCGCACAGCGGGCCGTTCATCCGCTCGAGGATCGAGGTCTGCAGCAGGAAGTCCTGGACCTGCGGCGGCTGACGGGTCAGCACCTCGTCCACCAGGTAGTCGACGACGTACCTGTCGTCGCCGGCGAAACCCGCGATGAAGCCGGACGCGTCCGGGCGATCCTCGATGGAGAGCGCGGCGAGCTGGAGCGCTGCGATCCAGCCCTCGGTGCGGGCCTCGAGCGCGGCCACGTCCTCGGCGGTCAGCTCCAGGCCCATCGCACCGTTGAGGTACGCCGCAGCCTCGTCGGCGGTGAAGCGCAGGTCGGTCGCGCGGATCTCGACCAGGTCACCACGCGCCCTCAGGCTCGCCAGGGGAAGCGGCGGGTCCGCCCGGCCGATGAGGACGAGGTGCAGGGTCGGGGGCAGGTGCTCGACCAGGAAGCCGATGCCCTCGTGGATCTCGGGTGACTCGATGACGTGGTAGTCGTCGAGGAGCAGCACCACGCCCTGGGTCGCCGCGCTGAGCTCGTTGATCAGGGTGGTGAGCAGCGCACGTACAGAAGTCGGCCGCGCCGCCTGCAGGAGCGCAAGGCTGCTCGCGCCGACCCCCGGGCTCGCCGTCCGCAGCGCGGCGATGACGTAGGCCCAGAACGTCGCTGGGTCGTCGTCGTGGTGGTCCAGGGACAGCCAGGCGGGCGACAGCCCGTCTCCGACCGGCGGGGTGAGCCACTCGGACAGCATGGTGGTCTTGCCGAAGCCAGCCGGCGCGGACACGAGCATCAGCCTGGCGGCCAGGCCTCGGTCCAGCCGGGCCATCAGCCGGGGACGCGACACCAGACCTGGTCGGCGCGGCGGGGCGAACAGCTTCGTCTCGAGCAGGGGATCCTGGCTGAGGGTCACGTCGACAGTGTCGCCGGTCGCGCACCTTCTCGCGCCCTAACATCGACAGGTGCCCCCGCGTTCACCGTTGCCCCCACGCCACGGACTCGGCGCGGCCTGGCTGCGGACGCCGGACCGGTCGGGAGTGGTCGACCCCTGGACCACCATGGGCGCCTGGCTTCACAGCCGGCTGGGCGAACGCACCGACGTAGCCCAGATGCTCGCCGACGAACGCTTCGTCTACGACGACCTCCGGCCGGTGGCGCAAGACGATCCCCACACCCCGCACACGTTCGTCTGGTTCCACCGCGACCTCCGCGACGAGGTCGAGGTCCCCGGCAAGCTCCACATCGTCCACCGCGACGAGCGCATCATCGTCGTCGACAAGCCGCCCTTCCTCTCCACGATCCCCCGCGGCCAGCACGTCCAGCAGAGCGTCGTGGTCCGGCTCCGCGACGAGCTCGGCCTTCCCGAGCTCTCACCGCTGCACCGCCTGGACCGCGTCACGTCCGGCCTGCTGCTGCTCGCGACCGAGAAGCGCTGGCGCGGCCCCTACCAGGTGATGTTCGAGCACGGCACGGTCCGCAAGACGTACCGGGCGCTGGCTCCGTGGCGTGCGGACCTGACGTTTCCCATCACCGTCCGAAACCACGTCCACAAGGAGCGCGGCACCTGGCGCGCCGAGGTCGTCGCCGGCGCCCCGGTCAACGCGGAGACCCTGGTCGAGCTCGAGCTGCGCGACGGCGACTTCGCCGGCTACCGCCTGACACCCCACACCGGCCGCACCCACCAGCTCCGCCTGCACCTGGCCGGCCTCGGCATCCCCATCGTCAACGACCCGCTCTACCCCACCGTCCGCGAGACCTCGGTCGACGACTTCACCCGGCCGCTCCAGCTCCTCGCCAGTGAGCTGGCCTTCACCGACCCGGTCGACGGCACTGCACGCCGGTTTTCGTCGGAGCGATGTCTGCCGTTGGGACCCGAGTTCTGACCCGCGGCCTGATCGAATCTCGGCACCTACTCGGAGAAGAGCCCATGAACGGGGCAGGGCGATCTGTGTCAGGCTCACGCCTGTGAGGCGAGCGGGATGGATCTGCGCGTTGCTGATGGTCATCCTCGTGGGCACGTCGCTCGATGGTGCCGTCGTCGGCCTGGCGGGACGAGCAGACTCCTCGAGCCCGCCGGTGGCAACGCGACAGGCCTTCACCGTCACCCGGGCGATGACGATGAACGACCCGACGCGCCGGCGAGGCACCGTCGCCCGGCAGCTGAGGACCTACATCGAGCACACGCCGAGGGGGGCGACGATCTCGATCATGTCGTTCTACCTGTCCTCGTCGATCACCTGGCCGGCGCTCCGCACGGCGTACGAGCGCGGGGTCAACGTCCGCGCGATCCTCTACGGCGGTCAGGAGGGCACGCCGATGCCTTCGATCTCCTGGGAGGGCGTGCGGCTCGCCGACGCGATCAAGGCAGGACGTGACCGGGGCCGTCGCGGCTCGTGGGTGGTGTGGACCAGGCGTACCGCCCGGGGCAAGGACTCTCCGGGGACGGTGATGCACACCAAGTTCTGGCAGTTCTCGAAGGTGGGTCGCACCGCGAAGGTCACGATGATCGGCTCCTACAACAACGGCGACCCTCCGGACGCACGCGCCTACTCCGCGATGGTGACGCTGACCGATCCGAAGCTGTACGCCGACGTGCAGTCGATGTTCGTCGAGTCCGCCAAGGACCGACACGCCCGTCGCAATCCCCAGCGACGGTTCTCGGGCGAGGGCTGGGATCTCTACTTCTTCCCCTCGACACCCATCACGCCCAAGAACGACCCCGTGATGGAACGGCTGCGATCCATTCCGGGCAACGCCGACACCCGGATGGCCATCTCGATGTACTCGATGCAGGGGCGTCGTGGCGCCTGGCTGGCTCAGCGGTTGGCGTCGATGGTCGAGCGGGGCGCTGAGCTGACCTTCGTGGTCGGGCCCGATGTCGAGGCCTCAGTCGTTCACAGGCTCCGTGCGGCCGGCGCCACTCTCGAGGACGGTTGCTGGAGGACAGGGCACAGGCGGGCTCCCTACGCCTACACCCACGACAAGGAGATGACGGCGACCTGGGTGACGGACGGCGTACGACAACACGCTGCCTGGATCGGCTCGGACGACTGGGGCAACGGCTCGGGCGGATCGCAGTCGGACCAGGCCACGATCGGCCTCGACTCGACCTGGGCCTACACCAGCCTCAACAGGCTGCTTGCACCGCAGATCGCGCACGAGCCGGACAACCTGGCCAGGTGCAACCCGCTCTGAAACGGGCTACGAGTGCAGCAGCGTCCATTTCCCCTCGGAGATGAACTCGACGGTGCCGTCGACCACCTGGATGGCGGTCTGCTCGTCGATCGCGTACGCCGGCCCCTCGATGCCGGCCGCCCATTCCTCCGCCTCGGCCATGGTGTTGCCGGGCCTGCCCTCGCCGTTCACGTGCGGACAGATCGAGAAGTCGACGAGCCCCAGCGTCTCGTCGCCACCGCCGGGCGGCCGCCACTGGACGAAGTCGTCCCCGACCCGGGGTGTCATCACCATGCTCCCCGAGCTCAGCCCCACCCAGACCGTCTCGGTCAGGGTCGGCAGGAGGTCGGCCAGCCCCGACTCCCGCATCCAGTGACAGAGATACAGGACGTCCCCGCCGGCCACCAGCAGCGCGTCCGTCTCCCGGACCAGCGGGACCCACAGGTCCTTGTCGATGCTGGGCAGTGCGGTCAGCTCCAGGACTCCGACTGACTTCCACCCCAGGTTGACCATCGGATTGTCGGAGGTCCCGCTGATGAACTGCCAGGCCCTCTCTCCTGGTCCGACGTTGGGGTGCCCGTACATCGCGGTCGGGATGCAGAGGGCGCTGGACTCGGCGATCGGTTTGCCCAGGAGGTCGACCAGCGCGTTCTGGATGCTCGGGTTCTTGACGCCCGAGTCGGTGAGAAGAAGCTTCATGCGTGCCTCCTGTGCGTAGTGGTCATGTAGCTGTCCTCGAGGCTCGGGATCGGGCACCTGTGAGGCCAGACTCGGCATCGCAGCGAAACTCATCGCCGTGGGAGCCTCGAAGGCTGTCGCACGCGCTTTCGGCTACCTTGCAGCAGGACGATGGAGGTGTCGCGTGGCCAGGCTGATCTACTCTGCGATCGCATCCCTCGACGGGTACGTCGAGGACCCGCAAGGCGGTTTCGAGTGGGCGGCGCCCGACGCCGAGGTGCATGCGTTCATCAATGACCTCGAGCGGCCGATCGGCACCTATCTGTACGGACGCCGGATGTACGAGACGATGGTCTACTGGGAGACCGCGAGCGGTGACCAGTCCCCCGTGACGCGGGACTTCGCGGAGATCTGGCGATCGGCGGAGAAGGTCGTGTTCTCGCGAACCCTCGAGGCCTCGTCGAGCGCGCGGACGCGGATCGAGCGCGATCTCGATCCTGCAGCGATCAGCCAGCTCAAGCAGTCCTCCGGCCGCGACATCACGATCGGCGGCGCCGAGCTCGCGGGTCAGGCGATGGCCGACGGTCTGGTCGACGAATGCCAGCTGTTCCTCTGCCCGGTCCTCGTCGGTGGCGGAAAGCGCGCACTGCCCGACGACGTCCGCCTCCAGCTCGACCTGGTGGACGAGCACCGCTTCCCCAGCGGGGTCGTCCACCTCCGCTACGCCGTACGCGTCTGATCAGCGCGCCCCACGGACATCAGGACGCGAGCACGTCGCCGGGCTTGACGCTCTCGCCGACGTCACCAGCCACCAGCAGGCCGACGTTGTCACCAGCCGAAGCTGTGTCGAGCTTCTTCCGGAACATCTCCACACCGGTCACCGCCGTCGTGCCCAGCTCCGCGCCGGCGCGCACGACGCGCACCTGCTGACCGACCGTCACCGACCCGACCTCGATCTTCCCGGTGGCGACGGTGCCGCGACCGCTGATGACGAAGACGTCCTCGACAGTCATCCGGAACGGTCCGGCCGGTCCGGCGGGGGGTGAGGCGAGGTTGGCCTCCCCCAGCAGAGCGTCGACGTCCCTCTCGGCTGTGGAGTCACGCTTCCAGGGCCACTTCATCGCGTTGCTGCTTCCATGTGGCCACACTCTCAGGTCCCGGTGAACCGTCTCGGGTCCGTTCGATGGGTGTGGGCTGTGGTCACTGGGGTCGTATCGGATCACCATCTCGCCAGCCCCCACGCGACCCTCGCGCTTTGCGGTAGCTGTGGCAGGTTGTCGTATCGGCGCGATCCCGTTCGTGGTGAGGGTAGAAGGTGGTCATCGGGACCGCCCGGAACTGAGGAGAAGTCTGATGACGCACTACCTGCTGAGCGTGCACGGTCCCGCCGAGATCGGTGAATTCGGCAACTACGGGTCCAAGGAGGAGATGGAGGAGGCGTTTGCCGCGACCGGCGCGTTCAACGACAAGCTTCACGCCGATGGCTACTGGGTCTTCGCCGGCGGGCTTGCGCCGGCGTCGAGCGCGACTGTCGTCGACGGCCAGGGCGAGGCGCCGCTGATGACCGACGGCCCCTACCTCGAGACCAAGGAGCTCATCGGGGGTTTCTGGGTCATCGACGCTCCCGACCTGGACGTGGCGATTGCTCTGGCGGCCGAGGGGTCCAAGGCGTGCCGGGGCAAGGTCGAGGTTCGTCCCTTCGACGGCCTCGCCTGAGCCGTCCTCGATCTGAGTCCGGTAAAGCCGCACCGCCCCGCAAGCCGAACGGTCGTGCAGGATGGGGCGATGACCGACCCAGCCCTGACGACGCAGATGGCGAATTTCGAGCGAGTCGTCCTTCAGCGCGACGTTGACCTTGCCTCGGACGTACTCCACCTCGACTACGCGCTTGTTCTCGTCCACCCTGTCCCGGCTGTGATGCCTCGCAACCGGTGGCTGGAGCTGTTGCCCGACTACCGCGTCGGGGCGTACGACGTTCAGGCCCAGCATCTTGACGTGCTGGGTGAGTGCGCGACGCTGATTCAACGCGTCGGCATGACAGCGACGGTCGTCGGCGAGGACAGGAGCGGCATCTTCGTGATCTCCGACGTGTGGCTACGAGTGGCCGATCGATGGCGGATCTGGCGTCGGCACTCCACACCACTCGCGGCCGGGCCCATGCCCGGGGTGGGTGAGCCCCGCACGCTCAGTTGAGCCAGGCGGTGTAGAAGATGCCCAGCCCGGTCATGACGAAGATGCCCGCGATCACCCAGAAGCGGATCACGACATTGACCTCGTCCCAGCCCAAGTGCTCGAAGTGATGGTGGATGGGGGTGATCCGGAAGATCCGGCGCCCGACGCCAGTGACCCGCCTTGTCAGCTTGAAGTACCCAACCTGTAGCAACACGGACAGCGTCTCGAGGACGAACACTCCCGCAATCACGGCCATGAGCAGCTCGGTGCGGGACATGATCGCCAAGCCCGCAAGGGCTCCGCCAATGGCCAGCGAACCGACGTCCCCCATGATGATCCTGGCCGGCTTGGCATTCCACCACAGGAAGCCGACGCACGCCCCGGTGATCGCAGCAGCGAAGACGGCGAGGTCCAGCGGATCACGTACCTGATAACACTGCGACTGCACCACGGTGGGCCGCGAGGAACCACACAGCTGGTTGCTCTGCCAGATGTTGACCACCGTGTAGGCCCCGAACACCATCGCCGAGATGCCGGTGAGCAAGCCGTCGGCGCCGTCGGTGAGGTTGGCGCCGTTCGAGGTCGCGGTGACGATGAACCAGATCACCAGCAAGACCACGACCAAGGGCAGCTTGATCCCCCAGTCCTGCGTCGCGGAGATGTGGTGCGAGGCCGGCCTGACTCCCTGGTCGTCGGCGAAGAATCGGGTCGCCAAGACCCCGAAGACCAGCGCGACTACGGTCTGACCAGCCATCTTCGCGCTGCTGCGCAGGCCCTGGTTGTGTTGTCTGTAGACCTTGATGAAGTCATCGAGGAAGCCCACCACGCCACAACCTGCGAACAGCAGGAGCAGCAGCCACACACTGGCGCTTGGGCGATTCCCGGTCAGGATCGTCGCCATCAGGTAGGCCGCCGTTGCGCCGAGCACGATGACGACTCCGCCCAGAGTCGGTGTCCCTCGCTTGACATGGTGCGTCGTGGGACCGTCATCCCGGATCGGCTGGCCAAAGCCGCGCTGTGTGAACCACCCGATGGCCCATCGGGTCCCCAGCAACGTACAGACCAGCGCCAGGACGCCGCTCAGCATGACGGCCCGCATGAGTACCCCTTTCGGCCACTCGGATGACGAGCCTTTCGAGCGCCAATCGGTCGACCCGCTGGCCATTGTGAGGCACGGGGTCCGAATCGCCGATCATCGACACACGCGGATCCGGGCGAGCGTTGCCGCACTCAACGCGGCAGATCCGTGCGCTTTCGCGCTACGCGCGGACGGTCGCCCGCGAATCACCGCATTCGGTTCGTGGCGCAACGGGCTGGTTGACCATCAACGGCTTTGTTCAGCACAACGATGGCGAGCTTGGCGTCGGATCCTGCTTGACAAGGACCGATTCCAAGGACACTATCCTAACCATGTTAGACGCGCCTAACCGTGATCGGGTCGCCGAACGGCGTGAGGCGACGCGGCTGGAGATCGTGGCAGCTGCCTGGGTGATCGCCCGGGAGTCGGGGCTCGCGTCCCTGCGGCTGCGCGACGTCGCCGCGCGGGTCGGGATGCGGGCGCCCTCGCTGTACACGCATTTCGAGTCGAAGAACGCCATCTACGACGCGATGTTCGCTCAGGCCTGGCAGGAGTACGAGGACGCTGTGATAGCGCTGGAGCCGGAGCTCTCCGCGCACCCGCGCACCGCGATCAAGCAGCTGGCGCGGCACTTCTACGACTACGCCACGGCGGATCTGGCGCGCCACCAGCTGATGAACGTGCGGATAATCCCCGGCTTCGAGCCGACTCCGAACGCGTACGCCCCGGCCGTGCGCGTCCTGGAGAGGGGAGTCGAGAACCTCGGTCGACGTGGTGTGACCTCCCGAGACGACTTCGACATCTGGGTCTCGCTGATCGGCGGCCTGGTGAACCAGTACCACGCCAACGATCCGGGGGGCACCCGCTGCGCGGTGCTGCTCAATCGTGCTGTCGACATGTGGGCCGACGCGCTCGGCCTTCCCGTTGAACCCTCCACCCCCTCACGGAAGACACGCCGATGACCACCTCATCCTCACTTCATCCTCCCCAGGTGCCGAGGCGAGCAGCGATGCCTCGCCGGCTGGCGATGCAGCTCGCGGCTGCGGAGTACGTCCGCGTGACGACCGCGCTGACCCAGCTTGCTGCCGAGGACTGGACCAAGCCGACACCGTGTCCCGCGTGGGACGTCCGCGAGCTGGCCTGCCATGTGGTCGGCATGGCCACCATGGCTTCCACCCCGTGGGAGAGCGCGCGACAGCAGAAGATCGCCGGGGCAGATGCGGCGGCGCGAGGGGGGCCTGTGGTCGATGCCCTCACGGCCCTCCAGGTCCGCGAGCGGGAATCCCTGACCCCCGAGGAGGTCGTGGCAGCGGCCCGAGCGATCGCCCCGAAGGCAGCGCGCGGTCGGCGCCTGACGCCGTTCTTCATCCGCCGCAAGCACCTGCCGGAGCCCCAGCTGGTCAACGGCCGCGAGGAGCTCTGGACCCTGGGATACCTCATCGACGTGATCCTCACCCGCGACCCGTGGATGCACCGGGTCGACCTCGCCGAGGCTACCGGCCAGCCGCTCGAGCTCACCGGTGACCACGACGGGGCAATCGTCGACGACGTTGTCCGCGAGTGGGCGGGTCGCCACGGTCGTGCCTGCGAGGTCGAGCTCAGCGGTCCGGCCGGTGGTCGCTGGTCGTGGACCGACCGGCCCGGCGTACCGGAGTCCATCGCGATGGACGCCATCGACTTCTGCCGCACCCTCTCGGGCCGACGCGCCGGCGAAGGGCTCCTGACCACCCAGGTGCCGTTCTGAGAACGAGAGAGGCATTCCCATGGAGATTCACCGCACCACCCCTGATGTGACCGTCCTCAGCGACACCGCCGAGGTCCCCGGCATCGGCTTCTTGCCGGTCAACACGTTCGTCCTGCACGCCGAGCAGCCGGTGGTGGTGGACACCGGGTTGAGCACACCGGACAAGGACTTCGTGGCCGCGCTCGCGGAGGTCATCGACCCCGCGGACGTGCGCTGGATCTGGCTCACCCACCCAGACCGAGACCACACTGGCGGGTTGTGGGACCTGATGTCCGCGGCACCGAACGCGCGTCTGGTCACGACCTTCCTCGGGGTGGGCATCATGTCGTGCCAGTGGCCGGTGCCGCTCGACCGCGTCCACCTGCTCAACCCCGGCCAGCAGCTCGACGTGGGCGACCGCGTGCTCACCGGGCACAGGCCACCGCTCTTTGACAACCCGGCCACCGTCGGGTTCCTCGACCACTCCAGCGGTGCCCTGTTTTCGTCCGACTGCTTCGGCGCCCCGTTGGCGTCCTCCGAGCTCGCCACCGGCGGCGACGCGCGGGCGATCGGACATGACGATCGGCGCACGGCGCAGCTGCTGTGGGCCGCCATCGACAGCCCGTGGGTGCACTCGATCGACCGCAGCAAGTACGACGCCACGGTCGCCCAAGTCCGCGCCCTCGACCCGTCCGGGATCTTCAGCACCCACCTCCCGCCGGCGGTCGGGATGAATTCCCAGCTCATCGACACCCTGCTCGAGGCACCCGATGGCCCGGCCTTCGTCGGACCCGACCAGGCCGCCCTCGAACAGCTGCTGGCAAGCTTCGAGCCGGTCTGACCGGCGGTGAGACGCGCCTCGCGGGCGGGATGAGCTCAGCGACGAATCCGATAGCGCAGGTGGAGAACCCTGTCTCCTTCGATGACAACACTCGGATCCTCGAGCAGGTGCTGCGAGTCGACCGGGCCGAAGTACCGCTTGCCCCTGCCGAACACCGTCGGTACGACGTCCATCGCGACCTCGTCCACGAGGCCGAGCGCGAACGCCTGCCCGCCGACGTCGCCGGCGCAGACCGCGACCACTCGGTCCCCGGCCCGTTCCTTCGCCTCTTCCACCGCCGCGCCGACGCTCGCGAAGAACGGCACGTCGGCCTCGGGGTGCCAACCCACCGGCTTGGGCCGGTGAGACACCACGATCAGGTGCTCACCCGCGGGCGGCTCGGCCTCCCAGCCGTTGGTGAGGTCGAATAGGTGCCGCCCCTGGATCGTGGCGCCAATGCTGCCCCAGAACGAGCTCACATATTCGTGAGAGCGCTGGCTGATCCTGAAGGGGGCGTGACGTTCCTCGGCCGACTCTTCGACGATGGGCAGGTCGCCGTTGAAGTACCACTCGAACAGAGGTCCGACGTCATCGTTCTCGTCGGCGATGAAGCCGTCCAGGGACACCACTGCATGCATCACCACGGTTGCCATGCCAGGACAGACCTCACGATGTCCTCAAACTCATCGCAGCGACTGGCGGCTAGACGGAGGTTCGGCTCACCCGAGTCGCGGAGTGAGCGCCTGCTTACTGGGCTCCCAGGTCCAACCGAGGCAGCGTCGGCCACCGGCTGCTGGCCCAGTGCAGCCAGTTCTCGAAACCCGAGGGGGGTTCGGGGATGTCGGCGTAGGTCAACTCTGCCGAGGAGGGAGGTTGGCACAGCGCAAGGAACCGATCGTGGTCGGCGTCGCTCATCGCGAAGGTGGACTCGGGCGCTTCTTGCCACCGCCTGGCTGCTCGGGCACGGCGTTCTGGTTCATCGATCTTGACGTACCGCAGATCGAACCGGGCGCCTACGGATTCCGCGACGGACCGGATCGCAAATCGCTCCTCAGGCGACCAGCACCCGAAGTCGAGGATGACGGAGCTGCCGCTGACGAGGACCTGGTGGGCGACCCAGATCATGCGGCCTTCAAGGATGTCCCTTCGACCGTCGGCGTCGCTGTGCCCGAACAGCGGGGCCATCCACTCGTCCGGAGTCAAGCGAAGGACGCCGTGCTCATCCGCGATCCGACGAGCCAGCGTCGTCTTGCCCGCACCTGGCAGCCCCACAGTCAGATACAAGACCGGCACCGTGTCCACGCCCCGAACTCTCACAGCGGCGACGATCCCGACGCAAACCACTTCTCCGGGGTGCAGGCCCATCGCGGACAGGCGCGGATCTGCCGGCAACGCGCTTGAGCTCACGACAACGTGCGGCTCGCGGAGTGACACACGCAGGGGCCCGGACGGCGGCGAGAAGCTCAGCAGGGACCTTCGACCAGTGCCAGGCCTCGCAAACGTTTCCACCTTCCGGTCGTCGCTCTGCAGATCGCCCCATTTGGTGATGGCTCTGCCGCCGCGGCTCACTAGCGTGACAAACGCGTATCGGTCAACGCGTACGTCAGGCCCGGTGGACGACCGGCGGACAGACAGTGGTTCCCGGGACGCGACCCATTGTTCATGGCCGCAGCCGAACGGGGCTGATGCATGTTTCGCGAACGAGCGTTTACCTCCCGGGGGGCGTGATGGTTTCTGGATTGGCCGTCGGAGTCGCGGCATGTTGCTGTGGTCTCGCTGCCGGCGGAGGGTATGTGGCCTATCAGCAGACGCAGCCCGAGCCTCCACCCGCAACGGTGCTCGAACAGCCTCCGACCGGTTCGGTTCCCCCTGGCGAGGACACTGGCATCTCGGTCGCGGGGGGTGCTGGGCCGTTGGCAGCCCGTGCTCTGCCCGTCATACCTGGCGACTGGACGATTCCGACTTCGCTCGTTGTCAGCTATGTGACTCGCCAGATCCAGAAATTCCCTGAACTGAGTCCACAACTGAGGGGTGCGGCCGACGGCTTGTACTGCCTGCAGGCTGCCGGCGTCGTAGCAGGCAGCATGTACGTGACGCGCGATCTCACCCAGGCTGGGATCACGGTTGCTTTGACGCTTCCCCCAGACTTCGGCCCGAGCGAGGCGTTTGGCTTCTTGAAGTGCGTTGCGCGGGTCGCGAGTGGAGGCGGGCCGAGTGCCAACAACTTCGATCCGTGCTACGAGGCGTGGTCTGTGTCCATGCCACTCGCAGACGGCGGAGCGGCGCAACAGTTCTGGATTCTGACCGCTGGCACCGATCAGGAGTGGTGCGGTGCGATGGGCGATCTGTACGCGCCGTACGGACCGCAAACGCTGTAGACCTCGAACACGAGGACCAAGACTGTTGGGCGTCGCGCTCATCAGCGCGCCGGCCGCCGTGGAGGCAACCGTGCCCCCGGCCACTGCGTTCAGTCGGGCGAGACTGACGGATACTCGGAGTCATGCGCATCTTCTTCACCGGCGGCAGCGGCAAGGCCGGCAGGCACGTCGCGCCGTACCTCGCCGAGCAGGGCCACCACGTCACCAACGCCGACCTCGTCCCGCTGGGACATCCGGCCGTGGCGGATCTGCGGGTGGATCTGACCGACGCGGGCGAGACCTACTCGGCGCTCGCCGGGCTGGCGACCTTCGACGAGCTGGACCTGCCCGAGAAACCCACCTACGACGCCGTCGTGCACTTCGCCGCGGTACCGGCGATCCTGCTCACGTCGGACGCAGCGACGTATGCGACAAATGTCCTCAGCACCTACAACGTGCTCGAAGCCGCGACCCGACTGGGGGTGCGCAAGATCGTGTTTGCCTCCTCGGAGACGACCTACGGGATCTGCTTCGCCCAAGGCGAGCGGCGCCCGCTCTACGTGCCGGTCGACGAGGACCACCCGACGGTCCCGGAGGACGCCTACGCGATGTCGAAGGTGGCTGGCGAGGGAACGGCGCGCTCCTTCCAGGCCCGGACCGGGGCGGACGTGTACGGCCTACGGATCAACAACGTCATCGAGCCCCACGAGTACGCCAAGATGTTCCCTCCCTTCCTCGCCGACCCGTCGCTGCGCCGCCGTAACGTCTTCGCCTACATCGACGTCCGCGACCTGGGCCAGATGGTGCAGCGCTGTCTGGAGACCGACGGGTTGGGCTATGAGGTCTTCAACGTAGCCAACGCCGACATGTCCGTTGCTGCGACCACAAAGGAGATTCAGGATCGCTACTACGGCGGGGTAGAAGTGCGCCGGGAAATGGGCCGCGACGAGACCTTCTACGCCATCGACAAGGCCCGCGACCTCCTCGGCTTCGCGCCCCAGCACTCCTGGCGCGACGTCCTGCCACACCCCGGAGCGCGACCCTCATGAAAGCCGCAGGCACAAGGGCGCGGATTTGCCGGCACTGCCCGGGGACGCGTGAGGTCATCGCCGAACCCCAGCGACCACCGCGGCGCTCGGTTAAGGCATCACTCGACAACGGAGGTGAAGCTCAGGTCCCACCGGGAGGTGTAGGGGCTCATCACTCCTCGGACATCGCCTGACTCGAGCTGGTAGGCGGCGTCCCACAACCAGGGCACGCCGGGCGCCTGCTTGGTGATCTTGTGGTTGATGTCAGCCCATGCCCTCCAGCGGGCGGGTCCGGCCGGCACTTGTGACGCGTGGTCCATGGCGTGGTTGATCCCGGCCTTGTCGAGCAACGACCAGTTGTTGCCGCCGTCGAAGATGGCGTCACCGTGGAACGTGGGTTGCAGCAGTGACTGCGGGTCGAAGTAGTCGAAGAACCAGCCGACGTTCGGGCAGATCGCGACCTTCGCGGCCCGCACCCCGCACCACTGCAGGTACATGCGGTCCGGCGGCACCAGTCGGAGGCGGACGTTGAAGCCCAACCTCTGCACCTGCCGTTTGACGGACCTCGCGACGGAGACGTCTGGCTCACTGTCCGTGCCTACCATCAACAGGACCTTGTCACCGGTGTACCGGCCGTGGCGGTTGATGCGTACGCCGTCGCGCCGCGCTCGCAGCATGTAGGTCTTCGCAACCGCGTGATCACCCGTGGGGTCCGCAAGGTAGGGCGCGTTCTGGAAACCGGCGTATCCATGTGACTGCTTGAACCCCGGGACACCGGGCGGGATGAAGTGCTTCGCGATGCGCCCGGCAACGCGCCCGCCTCTGGCTGCCCGCAGCGCACGTCGGTCCATTGCTGCCGCGATCGCCTTGCGTACGTTCAGGTTCCTCAGCGGCCTGATCGTGGTGTTGAGGGAGACCCAGCGTGTGCCGTGACCCGGCATCCGACCGATCTGGTCGGAGTAGGTGGTCCCCAGTCGACTCACTATCTCGCTGGGCGAGCTGTCGCAGCACAAACGGTGCGTGCCGTTCAACGTCCTCGTTGCCATCCGGTCGAGGTCGTTGCCGAAGGTAAACGTGATCTTGTCGAGGTACGCAGGCCGGTAGTCCGTGTCTGGGTCCCAGTTCGGGTTGCGAACGATGTGAATCTTGTCGGCCAGGCCGATCAGGTTTCCCTGGGCGTCGTTCTTGATCATGTACGGCCCGGTAAAAACGACATGCGTGTCGTAGGTCGACGGGGTCTTCGCATCGAACCGCGCGGCGTACTTCTCGGGCACCGGGACGGTGATCGGCAGCATCAGCGCGCCGGCGAACGGCGTCGCGCTCGGCCGCCTGAGGTGGAAGACGATCGTGTGCGCATCGGGAGTCCTGATCCCCGAGATGTTCGTGATCGGGCCCCGCTCGTCCGGTGCTCCGACGAGATCGCCGAAGTAGGTGAACACATATCCGTTGGGGACATTGTCGGAGAACGCGCGCTCGATCGCGTACTTGACATCGTCTGAGGTGACCACGCGGTTGACTGGCGGGGAGAATCTCACACCCCGGCGGATCGACACGGTCACCGTCTTGTGATCAGCCGAGACAACGGGATAACCCTTGGCGAGGTCCGGAACCGCGTGCGTGGGGTGTTCGGGGTTGCTCGAGTACAGCGAACGATTCGTGGCGTAGGTGATGACGAACCCGAAGTTGTACCAGGTGAGCCCGGGATCGATCCAGTCCGGCCCGTACTGGGCTCGATACACGATGGCGCCCCCGGTGTGTGCCCCCGCACCGCGTGGCTGTCCCACCGCGGACGCCGAGCTCGGTGCAGGCAGCGGCGCGGAGCTGGCGGTGACGGGCGCCGAGATTGCGGCGACAAGCGCGAGGATCACTCCGGCAGACCAACCGACGAGGCGAGTACGTCTCAGGGTGCGCCGGTCGCGACGTGAGTCGACCGGGTCGAGCGACACGAGCATTCGGCGTCGCGACATGGTGCCTCCAGATGACGGGCTCCTGCTGCTCATCATGGCGTCGACCACGCCCGCGTACAAGGTCATCGCGACCCGAACGGGTCGGGAGCTCTGGCCCGGGCAGTCGCGAAATGGTGGCGCGTGTGGCTGTGGCTCGCAACGGGTGGCCGGACAGCACGCCTGAATCGGTCACTTTGCTAGGTGAGCGACAACCTCGTGATGAAGATGTGACTGCGCCTGGTGTGGGATCACGCGCCGTCATCGCGATCATCGCCAGCTGCGACTCGCCGTCCGAGAGCGCGATCTGCAAGCCAGTCGCGTCGATGAGCTCCGTGATCATCCGGAGGGTTAGCGTCTTGCCATGGCTGCGGGCGGTGTGACCTCTCCGCTGCGTGTCAGCAACTTCCGATGGTTCTTCATCGGCGAGATGGTCAACACTGCCGGGTCGTCGATGTCGGGAATCGCGCTGGCGTTCGCGACACTCGCCATCAGCGATTCCGCCGGAGCGCTCGGCCTGGTGATCGCGGCGTGGACGGTCCCGATGGTCGGATTCATGCTGATCGGTGGGGCGCTGGCCGACCGGTTGCCACGGGCGCTGGTCCTGCGCGGTGGCAACGTCGTGCAAGGCGCCGTGCAATCGGTCGTGGCGGTGCTGGTGCTGACCAACGCCGCCGAGATCTGGCACCTTGTGCTCCTCAACCTCATCAGCGGCGCGGTCGTCGCGGTCACGTATCCGGCATTCCACGGCATGGTGCCGATCTTGGTGCCCGTCGAGGAACGCAAATCGGCTTACGTCCTGATCGGGCAGACCGAGAGCCTCCTGCGCATTGCCGGGCCAGCCGCTGCGGGGATCCTGGTCGCCACGGTCAGTCCCGGATGGGCGTTGGCAGCCGATGCAGCGACGTACTTCGTCGCCGCAGGGTTCCTCGTCCTGGTCCGGATCCCGTTCGGCGAGCGACCGGAGCGGCAGTCCAGCGTCATCGGTGACTTCAAGGTCGGCTGGACCTTCGCCCGCGCCCTCGGCTGGGTGATACCGGCGTCATGCTGCGCCCTGGTCTTCAACGCGCTCTTCAGCGGCTCCATCGGCGTCCTCGGCCCTGTCATTGCCCAGGACACCATCGGGAGCCAGGGCTGGGGTGTCGCCCAATCGGGCGAGGCGGTCGGGCTGTTCGTCACCGGATTCGTTCTGGTCCGGTTCACCATCCGGCGCCCGATGCACGCGATCATGCTGGGTTTCTGCTCCACTGCGGTGCCGATGACGGTGCTGGGCACCGTGGTCAACACCGTCGCGCTGGCCGGGGCGTTCCTGATCGCCGGGGTCGGCTTGGCCGTGCTCAACCTCGCCTGGAGCCTGACGGTGCAGGAGAAGGTGCCCGAGGAGATGCTGTCGCGAATCATGGCGATCGACGGGTTCTTCTCGTTCGTCGCCATGCCGATCGGTCAGCTCCTGGTCGGCCCGCTCGTCCTGCTCTCCAGCATTAGAACCGTCGAACTCGGCAGTGCTGTCCTGGCAGTGGTGGTCACGGCGGCCGCCCTGGCCACGCCAGCCATTGCCAATCTGCGCCTCACCGGCGTCCCCGTCGCCGCCGCTGACGATCCGCCGCCGACGGCCTAGCCAACGCAGCGACAGATCGGCAGGTCAGGAGTGCCCAGCGTTCAGTTGGCTCCTAACCTGTGAGGACCAGGTTGTCGCTGGAAGGATCAGCATCGTGCCGTCAGCGCAGGAAGGGACGGGTGGTCTTCCTGAAGGCGCGTGACCGCATTGTCTGGTTGGTCGCTGTCTCTGCTCTGCTGTCGGGGGCGGTGAGCGCGGGCGCGGTGGCTGTGGCCGGCAACGGTGACATTGGCGGTGCATTCGCGCGAGATCAGCTGACCATCTATGGTCCCGCGCACGCTGCCCTCTCGATTGCCTTGGCGGTGGGAGGACTTCTGCTGCTGGTGTTACGCCAACGTGAGGCTGTTGCGGCCCTGCTCGGCACGACCGGGATGTGCGCTGCTCAGCTTGCGGGAGCCGGGCTCGTCGGTTATCGGCGCTGGCCTCTCTACTGGGGCTGCTGCTCCCCGGGGGCTGTGACCGAGCAGAGTCGCGTCCGCATGTTGGCGGTGGCGATGGCGCTGGCTTGTGCGGTCAGTGCAGTGGCATGCATCGTCGTTCTGTGGAGGCGGTTCCCGGTTTGGCAGGGTTGGGTCGCCGCGCTCGCCTTCCCTGTTGCCCTCGTTGTCGCCGTCGCTGTGCCGCGGCTGATGGCAGGCGCCTGGAGCGACGGGCGCGACTTGGCGGCGGGGGCACTGACGTACTCGCTGCCGTTCGCGGCTGCCCTGGCATCCTCCGCCCTGATGGGGCGCTTCGCAGCGCTCGCGCTAGCAGTTGCGGTCGCCTGCAGTGCAGTGATGGCGACCGTTGGTCAACCGTTCCTGGAGTCGCGACTCCCGTTCCGCGATTCGGTGGCCCTTGTAGTCGCGGCCGCCGTGGCCGTCGCGGTGTCCCGCCTGATCCCGGCAGGCCAGCGCGTTGGGCTGGAGTCCACGCCTCCCACTGATCGCACACCATCGCCCTGACATCGACGGGCATCCAGAGAACAGCACCGCCGGGGCACCTCGTACATGCCACGACACCAAGGCGCGGTCAGGCGCCGCTGCGCGCAAAGATGATGGCTCCCGGGACATCTTCGTCCGGCCCGATGACCAGCTCGGCCTCAATCGTGAACCCCGCGTCACGAAGCCAACCCATGATCTTGCTCGCCCGGCGATGGTGACTGTCGACGTTGATGGGACGACCCGTGTAGCCCTCGGACGTGTGTCGTGTCTCGTCACCGACGTGAAAGCCGACCAGCAACAGACCCTGCGGTCGCAATACGCGACGGAACTCCTCGAACACGCCGGGCATGGCGTGGTCGGGCACGTGAATCACGGACCAGAACGCGACCAGGCCGACGACCGAGTCGTCCGCCAGATCGAGGTCAGTCATCGTCCCGACGTCGAAGCGTAGGTCTGGATAGTCACGCTGCGCGATGGCGATCATCTCGGGCGAGAGATCGATGCCGAACGCGTCCACTCCGGAGTCGTGAAGGTAGCTGGTGACATACCCCGGCCCGCAGCCCACATCGGCGACTGGCCCGCCTCCGGCACCGTGAACCAACTGGGCGAACAACGCCAGGCTCGCGGACAGGTAGGGCTTTCCGCCGAGCAGTCCACGTACCTTTTCGGCGTAGCCGGTGGCGTCGGTGTCGTACGACGACCGGGTATCGGACAGCCAGGCGTCAGCCATGGCTGACACGGTAGCCCGATCCACACCCTCATCGGCCGTGAGCGGACTCTGGGGCGCCGCGCGACAGGGGGAAGAAGAAGCTGCAGCTCCCCGCAGACGCGACCATGAACCGACGTGTCCTCGCAGTGCTCGCCCTTCTCGACGACTGAGAGCCCGAACATCCGAAATTCGGAACTCGCGTCAAGCCAGGCGAGCCATCGCGGCGGCACGACGTGTCAGCAGCACGGCGAAGTAGGGGATCGCAACGATGGCGCCGAACTGCTCGACGGTGGTGACGACGCCGCTCCAGCCCGTCTCAGCGCTGGGTCCGTTGGCTTGGACCCAGATGGTCCAGCCGGCGTCGACGGTCGTCGTGACGGCGATCAACCACCGGATTCGACGGTCTGAGGCGACGCTGGTGGCCGCGAGCCAGCAGGTCAGCGCCGCGGTGGCGACCAGGAGGACGGTGTAGATCCAGGTGACCGCGTTCCAGTCCTCGTCGAGGTAGCGCATCGCCGCGGGTGACGGGAAGAACGCGTAGGCGTCGTGGGCGGTCCAGCCTGCGCGCGGCACCCAGCAGAGGATGATCACGAATCCGACGCCCACCCACAGTGCCGTGCCGAGCGTGACGATCAGACGTGCAAGCGGGTTCCGCAGGCTCCCGTCGTCATCAATGGTTGCCAGCCACCAGATCGCAACGAACGACAGGTTGCCGGCGAACACCAGGAGCGGCCACAGCCAGGTCACCGAGTACGCAGGCTGAGCCCACAAGAACCCGAACGAGAAGAACAGTGGATACGCCACCTGGACCCACCCCAGGACCGGTGAGGCGCCATCCGTCCAGGTGGGCACCGCGAGAAGTGGCACCAGCGCCAGCCCCACGAACAAGACGACGTCTGCGTAGCCCGGCGACAGATGTTGGGACAACAGGGCCGCCGGGACCCCCGCCGCCGACACCACACTGGCAAGGACAGCGACCAGTACTCGCCACGTCGATCTGTTGCCGGTGGATCGGGAAGTGCCGATCACCCCGCCCGCCACTGCGATGGCTTGTTTGCCTGAGACATCCACAGGGGGAAGGTACGCCGCATTCCGTCGGCCCACGCCCACAACACGTTACGGCTGCGGGGACGTCTGGTTGGTGAACGGCACGAAGGCCCGGCAGGGCTCGTTGCGCAGGCTGGGGCAGGGGGGTTGTGCCGAACCGATGGTCACTCCGGGGACGACGGGCAGCACGAGGCGCGAGGGCAGCTTCGGCGAGGAGGCGACGTAGACCTTCGAGGTCGTCCCCCGTGGCTGAGTCTCCTTGAAGGACCAGATCGGCTGGCTTCCGTTCGGCGCAGTGATCGTCACCCGGATCCGTGAACCGGCGCGGTAGGCGTGGCCCTGGAAGTACAGCGGGATCGCTACGCGGGTGTAGTGGTTCCTCGGCATCGGCCGCACGTCGCTGGCCAGCATGGTGGGGATCGGCTGGAGCAGCGTGCTCGGCTGCTTGAAGATGTTGTCGGCGGTCGTGGCGAGCTTGCGTTCGCTGCCGCGGAGCCATCCGTTCTGCACGAAGGTCTCGTGGCCGCTGCGGACCTCACTGACCGTGGCTTGCAGGTCGACGTCGGCCGTCGAGGACCGCACCCACAGCCGCACCGCCCCCGCTCCGACGGCGGTCACGTCCTTGGCCAGCGGAGCCGAGAGATAGGAGACCGCTGTGCCGGGCTTGTTCTGCTTCCAGTGCCAGCTCCACTGTGAGGCGTTGCCCCAGAGACCGCCGGTGGCGGTGCCGCCGGTGTAGTCGGTCTTCGGCAGGGCGTGCGCGTCGGAGGTGTACCAGTTGACGTGCGACTTCGTTGGAGCGCTCTGCGTCAGGGCCCCGTGCCCGCCCAGGTACCACGACCGCGCCCGCACGCCGGGCACCGGAAGGGTGGCGAAGGAGCGTTCGTACGCCGGGTAGGGATCTCCGGCGATCCGGCCGAGGGTGGGCGAGGTCCCGGCGCCGTTGTCGAAGAGCACGCGCACGGACGGCAGCTTCTCGAACGCCGCCAAGGCGGTGGCGTAGGTCGGCTGCAGCTGGATCGGGTCGACGGGCAACGTGAGCAGGTCTGTCGCAGGTACGCCGGTGGCGGTCTGGTAGATCAATGGCGCGGCCACCCTCAGGACGGCCTGGTTGATCAGGGGGGCCTGGCCGGCGACGTACAGCTCGAGGAAGTCGTACCAGCGGTTCAGGGTCGCTGGGTCGAGTGAGTCCACGTGCGCACCGTTGGTGAAGGTGAACCACTTCTTGTCGGTCCCGGTGAAATGGGAGACCAACGCCGGGCAGTGGCCGCCGGTCTGCTCGTCCTCCCACTGGCAGGCCATGAAGGTGGGCACCTTGATCCTGTGGACGAATGTGATCGGGTCGAGCGGGTCGGCCACTGCCGGGAGGTAGTGGCTGTTCTGCCGGATCTTGCTCATCAGGTGGGCGGCCTCGCCGTGCAGCGCCTGGTTGGCGATGCACGTCGCATCGCCCTCGGTGACGCGCTGCTCGGCGTACGGCTGGGTGCCGGTCGCGCCGACGCCCGCGGGCTGGGCCTGCTCCTGGCGCTCCTTGGCCCACGCGACCGCAAAGCCGGTGTTCAGGACCCCGCCGGGGTAGAGCGTGGTCGCGGTGGCGTCGAGCACCGACAGCGGCGAGATCGCGGCAAGGTGCGGCGGCTGGAGCTGCGCGGTGAAGAGCTGGCTGATGCCGCCGTAGGAGATGCCCATCATGCCGACCTTGTGGCCCTTCACCCAGGGCTGACGGGCAATGGTCTCGATGACGTCATAGCCGTCGAGGCCCTGCAGCGGCTCGAAGAAGTCGAAGGCGCCTCCCGAGCAGCCGGTTCCGCGCATGCTCACGTCGACGACCGCGAAGCCCATCAGGTTGGCGATCGCGGCGATTCCGCTGACCGGGCCGGCCGGGTCGGCGTACCCGTATCCGGAGTACTCGATGAGCGTCGGGTACGGCGGCAGGTAGTCGGGGCCGTTCGGCACCGGGAAGCCCTCCGGCAGGCCGCCGATGCCGGCAGGGTGCAACGGCGGGTGCACCGTGAGCGCCAGCCGGGTGCCGTCGCGGGTGGTCAGGTAGGAGTACCCGTCGTCGGGGATGGACTGGTCGTAGATGCTCCGATTCCACTGCGCTGCTGCTTCGGAGTGGACGGTCAGCGGTCCGGACGTCGCGCCGGTCGCGTCCTGGCGCACCTTGTAGTGGGTGCCCGGTTTCACGTCGCGGAAGAGCAGGCCGCCCAGCGTGTCGGCGCGCTGCGCTTCGACCGTGTCGCCCGCGGCGTCGAGGAGCGTGGCCTTCGCGCCGGGGGGCAGTCCGACGACGTACACCTGACGGGCGCTGCCGTGTGCGGTGAACCCGTCTGCCGCCCGGGCACTCGGGGTGGCCGTCGCGTTCGCCCCGAGGAGCACCAGCGAGAGCGCGACCGCCAATGCCAGGATCCGGCTCCGCATTGCTGATGTGGCCACGAGGCATCTCCATGTTCGCCGGTAGCCCGCACTCCCCTGGCTCGGGCAGCGCGGCGCCTACGTGTGGCTCAACGAGCGTGCGCCACCGGAGGTCACGCCGTCTGGTCGCTGGTGGCCGTCCGGAGTGCCAGGCGGTTCTGTTCCTCGACCAACGCGCCAGGCGTCAGTTCCGTCGCTAGCGCGGTGTTGAACTGCGAAGTCTCTCAAATGGGAACCGGCCCTTCCCAGGCGTTCGCGTCGACGACCCACATCACGTCGAGGCCACCAGCGGCGTCGATGAAGAACAGGTCGATCTGGTTCGGTGTCTGTCGGGCCGTCGCCAGAGGACTCCCGGGTGCAGACGTGCCCGGGCCCGTGAGCC
>JAOPXM010000002.1 GCA_025965125.1 Nocardioides sp. | reverse complement strand
CGCGCTGGACATGCGCCGCCGCAGCTCCTCCATCCGCTCCTCGGTGCGGGCGAGCTCGAAGCCACCGGACTGTGTGAAGACCCCCATCTCCCGGTACTGCCGCACCGAGTCGAGGGTCAGGTCAGTGATCTCACGGGAGTGGTCGACGGTGAAGATGAAGTTGGAGGCGTGTCCCGTCGAGCCGCCCGGGTTGGGCAGCGCGCCCTTGTCGAGCTGCACGATGTCGCGCCACCCGAGCCGGGCCAGGTGGTGCACCAGGCTGTTGCCGACGATGCCGGCACCGATGACCACGACGCGTGCGGTGGCGGGGACGTTGGCCATGGGCCCTCTTTCGATGGTCGAACGGGTGTTGCGTGATACGCAACGGAATGCGCGATGCGAGACAGTTCTAGGATCGCCCCGCACCCGGCCGGGTGTCAATCCCCCGACCGGGCGCGGCTGGCGGTGCAGTCGCTCGTGGTGCTGAGCCGGATCAGCTCAGCCAGGCGGCGACCTTGTCCGGGTTGTCGTCGATCCACTTCTGGGCGGCCTCATCCGGGTCCATCTGGTCCTGGGCGATGTACTTGGCCACCAGGTTCTGGTCGTCATTGGTCCAGGTGAAGTTCTTCACCAGGTCGACGGCCGGGCTGCCGGAGTCCATGAACGTCTTCGAGACGACCTTGTTCAGTGGGTACGGCGGGTAGTCGCAAGCCACCGTCTCGGGATCGGCGTCGCAGCCGTCCGTGTACTTCGGGAGGTCGACCTTGACCAGTGGCACCTCGGCGAGGAACCACTGCGGCTCGTAGAAGTAGCCGATCATCGGGGTCTTGTTCTGCTCCGCGCTGCGGAACTGCTCGATGAGCGCGGTCTCGCTGCCGGCGTAGACGACCTTGAAGTTGAGGTTGAGGTTCTTGACCAGTGCCTCGTCGTTGGTGACGAAGCCGGGGTCACCGTCGTAGAGCGTCCCGAGGTCGCCCGACTCGGTCGTCTTGAACAGGTCGGCGTACTTGTTCAGGTTGCTCCAGTCGGTGATGTCCGGGTACTGCTCGGCCATCCACGGCGGGACGTACCAGCCGATCACCCCGTCGTTGCCGGTCAGCCCGGCGTCGACCGCCGTCCCGTCGCCACCCTTGTCCGTCATGTACTTCTTCTGCAGCTCCGGGTGTCCCCAGTTCTCGATGACGACGTCGACGGTCCCGTTGCCGAAGCCCTTCCAGGACACCTGCTCGTCGAGATCCTTGTAGTTGACCGTGCACCCGAGCTTGGTCTCGGCGAGGACCCCCACCACGTGAGCGTCGGCCTCGTAGCCCACCCACGGGTTGATCGCCATGTTGAGGTCGCCGCAGTCCTTGGTTCCCGTGGACGGCGAGGCATTCTCGATCGATCCGCCGCCACCGCACGCGGTGAGCGTGAGTGCTGATGTCGTTGCCAGAGCGGCAAGCACTGCTTGCGTGCGATTGACTCTCATTTAGTAGCCCTTTCTTAGTGGGGTGATGATCTGGCCGGTCGGCAGCAGGTTGCGCAGACCGCCCAAGAAGCCGTGATCGGGCTTGTCGGCGCGCGTCGCGCGCTGGGCGCCGTACGCCGTGATCCGGTCGAGCATGATGCCGAGCAGCACCACCGTGATGCCGGCCGCTAGACCTCGTCCGATGTACTCGGACTGGCGGAAGCCCTTCACGATGTCGAAGCCCAGCGCGCCGGCGCCGACCATGCCGCCGATGACGACCATCGACAGCACGTAGAGCAGGCCCTGGTTGGCTGCCAGCAGGATGGACCCGCGGGCCATCGGCAGCTGCACCTTGGTGATGATCTGCCAGGTGCTCGAACCCGAGGACTCGGCCGCCTCGACCGTCTCCTTCGAGACGCCGCGGATGCCGTCCGCCACCAGCTTGATCGCGACCGGCGCGGCGTACACGACGCCGGCCACCATCGCGGTGAATCGGTTGGCGCTGAACAGGATCAGGATCGGGACGAGGTACACAAACGGTGGCATCGTCTGGCCGGCGTCGAGGAAGGGCCGGATCACCCGGTCCACCGTGCCGCTCCGCCCCATCCATACGCCGACGACGACGGCCAGCAGCACCACGACCGCGGTGGCGACCAGGGTTGCCGTCAGCGTGACCATCGCGTTGTTCCAGAGGTCGAGGTAGTAGATACCGGCGAGGCAGACCATGGCCGCGGTGAAGGCGCGGCTACCGCCGACGATCGCGGCGATGGCCAGGATCGCGGCACCCGAGAGGAACCAGGGCGAGTCGGCGATCAGGCTCTGCACGGGGTTGAGGAAGTGGTTGGTGAAGTTCTCCTGGATCGAGGACGTCAGGGTCGCCAGGTCGCTTCGCAGCCAGTTGCCGAACCGGTCGACCTGGTCCCGGATCGGGGTGCCGAGGTCGGGACTGCTGGGGAACTCGTTGGCCCAGGTGTAGCGGTTGGACAGCACCACGGCAATGATCGCGGCAATGGCGCCGACGGCCAGGGAGACCTTCCGGAGCAAGCTTCCTGCGGTGCCGGCCCGGGTGGCCTGCTCGGAGCGGACGCTGGCCGCGGTCGTCGTGCGGTCGAGCATGATCGCCATGATCACGATCGCCATGCCGGACACGAACGACGTCCCGAGCTGGCCGCGCTTCAGTCCGTCGAGCACCGGCTGACCCAGTCCCGGCCCGTCCACGAAGGCCGCGATCGTGGCCATCGACAGCGCGGCCATCATGGTCTGGTTGACGCCGACGATGATCGTGCGCTTGGCGAGGGGTAGCTCGACCTTGGTCAGCTTCTGCAGACCCGTCTGCCCCATCGAGGTTGTCGCTTCCATCACCGTGGGCGAGACCCGCCGGATGCCGTCGGCCGAGATCCGGATGACCGGGGGCGCCGAATAGATCAGCGTGATGATGATCGCCGCCGCGGGCCCGATGCCGAACAGGATTGCCAGGGGCAACAGGTAGACGAGAGACGGCATCGTCTGCATGACGTCGAGGACCGGAGTGACGAGGGCGCTCACGATCTTGCTGTGCGCCATCCAGATTCCGAGGGGGATCCCCACCACCGCCGAGATGGCCACGGCCAGGAAGGCCACGAGCAGCAGGTCGATCGAGTCGGTCCAGTAGCCGAGGAAGCCGAACGCGAGGAAGGACGGGACCACGAGGAGCAGGCTGCGCCAGCCCGCTGCGGCGAAGGTGCCCCAGGCCGCGATCGCGATCGTGCCGAGCCACCCGATCTGCGGCAGTGGGCGCGGATACTCGGCGACCGTGAACAGATGCTGGAGGTACTCGAAGATACTGTTCATTGCGTCGGCGAAGGAGTTCGCGAGGTTGATGAAGAAGTTGTCCTGAGCCTGCTCGACCCAGTCGCTGCGGGCCTGGAACCAGCCATGGACGCCCGTCCGGGTTGACGTGTCCAGCGCGAGGGTGTGCTGGCCCTTGGTCATCGCCCAGATCACCAGCCAGAGGACGACCACCAGCAGCAGCGCCCAGAGACGGCCGCGGTTGCGGATCATCTCCAGGACTGCGGGCCTGGCCCGGGTGCTCGCTGTGGTCGTCACCGCCGTCATGCGGGGTCCCCGGGCCAAGCGGAGCGCAGCGAGCATGCGGCTGGGGTGCTCATGGCTTGGCACCGTTTTCGCTCGGCGCATCTGCCTCGGCGACGACGACGCGGAGGATCGCGTCGTCGTCCACGATCCCGACCAGCTTGCCGTCGTCGATCACCCGGACGGGATGCTCCGAGGCGAGCGCGGCCTGGGCTGCCTTGCGCACGATTGTGTCCGAGGTCATCTCGGGCCCCTCCATGGAGTCGTCGGGGCGCGGCTCGCGCATCACCCACTTCAACGTGAGCACGTGGGAACGGGGCACCTCGGAGGTGAAGTCGCGGACGTAGTCGTCGGCGGGGGCGCCCACCACCTCGTCCGGTGCGCCGATCTGGACCAGCTCCCCGTCGCGCATGATCAGGATCCGATCGCCCAGCTTGAGGGCCTCGGACAGGTCGTGGGTGATGAAGACCATCGTCTTGCCGAGCTCACGGTGCAGGCGGATGACCTCGTTCTGCATGTCCCGGCGGATCAGCGGGTCCAGTGCGGAGAACGGCTCGTCGAACAGCAGGATGTCAGGGTCGCCCGCGAGCGCCCGGGCCAGGCCGACCCGTTGCTGCATGCCGCCGGAGAGCTGGTCGGGATACGACGACTCGTAGCCGTCCAACCCCACCAGGCTGACGACCTCCGCGGCCTTCTCCCGGCGGGCCTTGGCCTTCATGCCCCGGATCTCCAGGCCGTAGGCCACGTTGTCGATCACCTGCCGGTGCGGGAGCAGCCCGAAGTGCTGGAAGACCATTGACACGTGGTTGCGGCGCAGGTCGCGCAGCTGGCTCTCATTCGCGTTGGTCACGTCGAACCCGGCCAGCTGGATCGAGCCGGAGGTGGGCTCGATCAGCCGCGTCAGGCAGCGCACCAGCGTCGACTTCCCGGAGCCCGACAGACCCATCACGACGAACACCTCGCCGGGCGCGACGTCGAAGGACACGTCCTTCACGCCGACGACACAGCCGGTCTTCTCCTTGAGGTCGGCGCGAGACAGGTCCGCGTCCGGCGTACCGATGATCTTGTCGGCGCCCTTGCCGAAGATCTTCCAGAGATTGTGCACCGACAACGCGCTGTCGGTCGGCGAGAGCTGCGGCTCGACGCCCTTCTCGGTCGCGACACTCATGCATGCTCCTCACGGTTGCGGCTGTCGCCTGGTGGGTGCAACGGGGTGTGGTCCCGATAGCGGTAGTAGGGCACATCGGCCGCGGCGAGAGGAGTGTTTCCGGCGATCAGGTCGGCAGCCTTCTCCGCGACCATCATCACGGGGGCGTAGATGTTGCCGTTGGTGACGTAGGGGAACACCGAGGCGTCCACGACGCGCAGGCCCTCGACTCCGTGGACCTTCATCGAGGCCGGGTCGACCACGGACATCTCGTCGATGCCCATCTTCGCCGTGCACGACGGGTGCAGCGCGGTCTCGGCGTCCTTGGCCACCCAGGCGAGGATCTCCTCGTCGGTCGCGACCGACGGTCCGGGCGACAGCTCGCCGTCGTTGTACGCCGCGAAGGCCGGCTGGTTGAGGATGTCGCGCGCAACGCGGATCGCCTCGAGCCACTCCTTCTTGTCGTTCTCGGTCGAGAGGTAGTTGAACTGCATCGACGGGTGCACCCGTGGGTCCCGCGACTTGATCCGCACCCAGCCACGGGTGTCGGCGTACATCGGGCCGATGTGGACCTGGTAGCCGTGGCCCTGCGTCGGCGCCGACCCGTCGTAGCGGATCGCGACCGGCAGGAAGTGGAACATCAGGTTGGGGTAGTCGACCTCGTCGTTGCTGCGGGCGAATCCTCCGCCCTCGAAGTGGTTGGTCGCGCCGAGCCCGCGGCGGTGGAACAGCCACTGGTAGGCGATGTTGGGCCGCGAGCGCCAGCGCAGGCCGGGTGCGATCGAGACCGGCAGCTTCGAGGCGTACTGGATGTAGACCTCGAGGTGGTCCTGGAGGTTCTCGCCGACGCCGGGCAGGTGGTGCACGAGGTCGACGCCCTGCTCCTCGAGCAGGTCCTGGTTGCCGATCCCGGAGAGCTGCAGCAGCTGCGGGGTGTTGATCGCGCCGCCGCAGAGGATCACCTCACCGGCAGCCACGCTGCGACGCCGGCCGGCCCGGCGGTAGTCGACGCCGACCGCACGCTTGCCCTCGAACCGGACGCCGGTCACCAGCGCGAGCGTCTCGACGTCGAGGTTCTTGCGGTTCATCACCGGGTGGAGGTAGGCCCGAGCCGCCGAGAGCCGGCGACCGCGATGGACGTTGCGGTCGAACTTCGCGAAGCCTTCCTGGCGGTAGCCGTTGACGTCGTCGGTCAACGGGTAGCCGGCCTGCTGGGCCGCCTCGAAGAACGCGCCGAAGAGCGGGTTCGTCGCCGGGCCGCGCTCGAGCTTCAGCGGCCCGTCGCCGCCACGCCAGTCGTCGGCGCCGGCGAGGCAGGTCTCCATCTTCTTGAAGTACGGCAGGCAGTGCAGGTAGTCCCAGTCCGCCATGCCCGGGTCCGCGGCCCAGCGCTGGTAGTCAAGCGGGTTGCCGCGCTGGAAGATCATCCCGTTGATGCTGCTGGACCCACCGAGGACCTTGCCGCGGGCGTGGAAGATGCGCCTTCCGCCCATGTAGGGCTCGGGATCCGTCTCGTACTTCCAGTCGTAGAGCCGGTTGCCGATCGGGAACGGAAGCGCAGCAGGCATGTGGATGAAGGGGTCGATGCGAAAGTCGGAACGACCGGCCTCGAGGACCAGGACGCTGGTGCCGGGGTCGGCGGACAGTCGGTTGGCGAGGGCGCAGCCCGCCGAGCCACCTCCGACGATCACGATGTCGTACCTGTCTGCACCCATGCCCGCCGCCCTATCCCGCGAACCAGCGCTGCTCGGCCGGGCGGATGTTGTGCCAGACGTGCTTGGTCTCGCGGTACTCGTCGAGGCCGGCCCGCCCCAGCTCGCGGCCGATCCCCGACTGCTTGTAGCCGCCCCACTCGGCCTGCGGGACGTAGGGGTGGTAGTCGTTGATCCAGACCGTGCCCATCCGCAGCCTGGCCGCGACCCGCTGGCCCTTGCCGGCGTCCTGGGTCCAGACCGCGCCGGCCAGACCGTAGATGCTGTCGTTGGCGATCGCGACGGCCTCGTCCTCGGTGCGGAACGTCTCGACGGTCAGCACCGGGCCGAACGACTCGTCCTGGGTGACCGACATGTCGCTGGTGCAGCGGTCGAGCACCGTGGGCAGGAAGTAGAAGCCGTCCGCGAGGGCCGGGTCGTCCGGCCGAGTGCCGCCGCAGCGCAGTGCGGCGCCCTCGGCGATGCCGGCTGCGACGTACGCCTCGACCTTGTCGCGGTGCCGCTCGCTGGTCAGCGGCCCGGTCTCGGCCTTCTCGTCGAAGGGCCCACCCAGGCGGATCCGGCCGGCCCGCTCCACGAGGGCGTCCACGAACTCATCGTGGATCGACTCCTCCACCAGGAGCCGGGCGCCGGCCGAGCAGACCTGGCCCGAGTGCAGGAAGACCGCGGTCAGCGCGAAGTCCAGGGCCACCTCGCGGTCGGCGTCGGCGAAGACGATGTTGGGGTTCTTGCCGCCGAGCTCGAGCGCCACACGCTTCACCGTGCCGGACGCGGCGGCCATGATCGCCTTGCCGGTGGCGAGGCCACCGGTGAACGAGACCAGGTCGACGCGGGGGTCCACGGAGAGTGGGGCACCGGCGCCGGGGCCGTCACCGAGGACCAGGTTGCCCACCCCTGCTGGGAGACCGGACTCCTCGAGGAGCTTCATCAGGTGGATGGCCGTGTGCGGCGTCAGCTCGCTGGGCTTGAGCACGAACGTGTTGCCGGCGGCCAGGCACGGCGCGACCTTCCAGGAGACCTGGAGCAGCGGGTAGTTCCACGGGGTGATCAGGCCGCAGACGCCCACAGGCTCGTGGACGACCCTGCTGACCACGTCGGGGTTGCCGGTGTCGATGACGCGACCCGACTCCTCGGCGGCGACCCGGCCGTAGTGCCGGAAGACCGAGACCACGTCGGCCACGTCGTACTCGCTCTCGACCAGGCGCTTGCCGGTGTCGAGTGACTCCAGGCGGGCCACGATGTCGGCGTCGCGCTCCAGCAGGTCCGCGAGCCGCAGCAGCAGGTCACCACGCTCGCGGGCGGAGGTCTGCGGCCAGGGACCGGTGTGGAACGCCCGGTGGGCGGCCTCGATCGCGGCGGCGGTGTCCTCGGGTCCGGCCTCGTCGACCTCGGCGACGGGCTCGCCGTCGGCGGGGTTGCGGATCTGGCGTCGTCGACCGGCGCGGGCACTTTCCCACTGCCCGTCGACGTAGAGATCCGTCACAGCGACTCACTCTCCGCAACGCAGGTGTTGCGTATCCCGCAACCAATTGCTCCCCTCGCAACTGATTGTGGGTTTGAGAATGCTGCGGACGGCGGCTCGCGTCAAGGATTCAGGCGCCGCCGTAACCTAACGTTGACCCCAGCCGAGCCGGTGCGAGACCTCCAGGGCGGCCCCGACGAGCAGCCGGACGGCCTCCTCGACCCGCTCCGGCGTCAGCCGGAACGTCGGGCCCGAGACGCTCATCGACGCCACCACGTCGCCGTGCGCGTTGCGGATCGGTGCCGCGGCGGCGGTCAGCCCGACCTCGAGCTCGTCGACAGCAAGGGCGTACCCCTGGGTCCGGACCCGCTCGAGCTCGGCGCGCAGCTCGGACTTCTTCGTGATGGTCATTGGGGTGTACGCCGACAGCTTGCCGAGCAGCTCGTCGAGCCGTGGCTGGTCCAGTCCGCTGAGCAGGACCTTGCCGTTCGAGGTGGCGTGCAGGGGGATGTGCTGGCCGACCCAGTTGTGCGATTGGAGGGCAGAGGAGCCGGCGACCTGGTCGAGGTAGAGCGCCGAGTGCTCGGACAGCACCGCGATGTTGACGGTCTCGCCGGTGTCGGCGGCGAGCTGTCGGCACAGCGGGCGGGCCTCCTGAACCACGTCCAGGCGGGCGCTGGTGGCACCGGCGAGGCGCAGGATGCCGAAGCCGAGGCGGTACTTGCCGCGCTCGCCGGTCTGCTCGACGAGTCGGTGCGCCTCCAGCGTCGCCACCAGCCGGAACGCCGTGCTCTTGTGCACGCCGAGCTCGGCGGCGATCTCGGTGACCCCCGCCTCGCCGCCGCGGGCCAGAACCTCCAGAATGGTCAGGGCCCGGTCCACCGACTGCACTCCGGTCGTAGCCCCTGCGGGCTCGCCCGACCCCGCGTCGGCGGCGCTCTTCATGGCGCGACACTAGCGCAGGAGTTGTTGCGTATCGCAGACTGCGTTTCGGCAGGCGCAACTGCTTGGCCACCCGATTCCGCCCACTCCACGCAAGGTTGCCCCATGGTGCTTCCCCGGTCCTCCCAGTCGAGCGACGTCACCGCACCGTCGGGCGACTTCGTGCTGATCCTCTCCGGGCCGGACCGCCCCGGGATCGTGCATGCGGTGTCCGGCTTCCTGGTCCGCCACGGCGGCAACATCATCGAGAGCCAGCAGTTCGGTGACCGCCGGGTCGGCCGGTTCTTCATGCGGATCGACTTCGAGGTCGTGGAGGTCGTCGACGCCCCGACGTTGCGGGCCGACTTCGCGCCGGTCGCCGAGGAGTTCGCCCTGGACTTCGAGCTCTGGGAGGCGGCCGCGCCCTACCGCACGCTGATCATGGTCTCCAAGCACCTGCACTGCCTCAACGACCTGCTCTTCCGCGCGAGCACCGGTTCGCTCCAGATCGAGATCCCCGCCGTCGTCTCGAACCATCCGGACGCCGAGGCGCTGGTGCGTTCGTACGGCCTGGACTTCCACCACGTGCCGGTCACCCCGGACACCAAGCCGCAGGCGGAGGCGGAACTGATGCGGCTGGTCGACGACCTCGGCATCCACCTGGTCGTGCTGGCCCGTTACATGCAGGTGCTCTCCGACGACCTGTGCCGCGGGTTGTCGGGACGGGCCATCAACATCCACCACTCGTTCCTGCCGAGCTTCAAGGGCGCCAAGCCCTACCACCAGGCCTTCGACCGCGGCGTGAAGCTGGTCGGCGCAACCGCCCACTACGTCACCGGCGACCTCGACGAGGGACCGATCATCGAGCAGGACGTGATGCGGGTCGACCACGGCTACGACCAGGAGCAGCTGGTCTCCGCCGGCCGCGACGTCGAGTCCCAGGTCCTCTCCCGTGCCGTCCGCTGGCACTCGCAGTCCCGGGTCCTGCTCAACGGCAACCGGACCGTCGTCTTCCGGTAGCTCGGTCGCCGGACGCCCTGCTCCTTCTCGCCAGGACGGTCGTATAGGTCGCCAAGGGGTCCTGAGGTCGTCTCGTCGGACGCGGAGTGCGCTCCCGTGGATGCCTCGCTTTGAGGGCAACGGATGATCTCGGGGTTTCGCTCAGACGCAGGCAACGCGCCCAGTGCGTGATTGTTCGGCCCCGATGCGCCTCCAAGAACCTGACAACCACGCACAGGGCACGAAATCCTGCTGGTCCTGGCCAGCCCTGGTGACTCCGCGCCCACCGCGGCGATCAGCCTGTGGCAGGCCATCCAGTCCACCAGCGGGTGGGTGCTCAGTCGCCGAGCTCGGCGCGCCGACGGACGACGTACTCCTCGAGCTCGAGGCGGATCGCGTCGTCGAGCTCGGGGGCGACGTACTCGTCGAGCTTCTTGGCGTAGATGCCTGCGGCGCGGTCGTTGGCGTCCTTGCCACCGTTGCGCATCCAGCGCTCGTAGTTCTCCGACGACGAGAGAAGCGGGCGGTAGAAGCAGGTGCGGAAGCGCTCCATGGTGTGGGCGGCTCCCAGGAAGTGGCCGCCGTGGCCGACCTCCTCGTGCGCACCGAACGCCATCGAGTCCTCGTCGATCTCGAGCGGCGTGAACTCCGCCTGCATCATCTGCAGGATCTCGACGTCGACGATGAACTTCTCGTAGCCCGCGACGAGCCCGCCCTCGAGCCAGCCGGCGGAGTGCATCACCCAGTTCGCGCCGGCGAGGAACGTCGGCATCATCGTCATCAGCGCCTCGTAGCCGGCCTGCGCGTCGGCGACCTGCGAGGACGTCAGTCCCCCGCCGGTGCGGAACGGCAGCCCGAAGTGCCGCGCGATCTGCCCGGTGCAGAGCAGGCCGATGCCGGACTCCGGCGTCCCGAACGTCGGCGAGCCCGACTGCATGTCGATGTTGGAGAGGAACGACCCGAAGATCACCGGCGTCCCCGGCCGGATCAGCTGGGACAGCGCGATCCCGGACAGGGCCTCGACGATCTGCTGCACCAGCGCCGCCGGGATCGTCACCGGTGACATCGCGCCCATCAGGATGAACGGCGTGAGGACGACGGGCTGCCCGGCGGCGGAATACTCGAACTGGGCCTCCAGCATCCGGTCGTCCCAGCGCAGCGGCGAGTTGCAGTTGATCAGCGAGATCGTGGCCGGTGTCGTCTCGATCGACTCGCGGGAGCCGAAGACGATGTCGGTCATCGCCAACGTGTCCCGGGCGTTGACGCCCGAGACCACGTTGCCCATGTAGACCTTGTCGGTCAGCGACTGGAGCGCATAGGTCATGTCGAGGTGGCGGCTGTCGAGCGGGGTGTCGTTGGGTTCGCAGATGATCCCGCCGGCGGAGTCCAGGGCCGCGAACGACTGGGCGAGCTTGGTGAAGTTGCGGAAGTCATCCATCGTCGCGTCCCGGCGGACCTCGCCCTGGCGGACGAACGGCGGCCCGTAGACCGCCCCGAACGCCATCGAGTTGCCGCCGATGTGGATGTTGTTCGCGGGGTTGCGTGCCTGCACGTCGAACTCCCGCGGAGCCTTCGCCACCTGCGCCAGCACGAAGTCGGGGTCGAGGAACACGGTGTTCTCCTCGACCCGCTGCCCCGCCTTGCGGAAGAGCTCGAGCGCCCGCTCGTCCATGAACTCGATGCCGATCTCGGTCATCAGCTTGCGCCAGCCGCGGTCCAGGGTGGCCATCGCGTCCTCCGAGAGGATCTCGTAACGCGGCATCCGGTTCTCGAACATCGATCCTCCTGCGGGCAACAACCCGGGCGACGGTGGCAACGGTGGGGCTTGACCCCACCTCGTTCGGCATCCTAGCCTCACGATATGGAAGTCGAGTTCCACATCATGGAACCAGACGCAGCGCCATGGCAAGGATGGATCCGCAAGTGAGCAGCAGCCTGACCGCGAGCACCGGCACGCAGGCGATCGACCGCGCCGCCTTGCTGGTCGCGACGGTGGTGCGCGCCGACGAGCCGCTTTCCTTCCTCGACCTCCACGACGAGTGCGGCCTGCCCAAGTCCACGACGTCACGGCTGCTCACCGCGCTCGAGCGCACCGAGCTGCTCGAGCGCAACGCTGCGGGCTCCTACGTCGCCGGCCCGCTGTTCTGGCTCTACGCCACCCGCCACGACCAGTGGGACGAGCTGGTGCGCCTGGCCCGGCCGACCCTGGAGCGGATCGGCGCCGACACCGGCGAGACCGTCAACCTCTCGGTCACCCGCGGCGACCGCGTCGTCCAGGTCGCGCAGGTGGACTCGACCTACCTTCTCGGCACCCGCGACTGGACCGAGGTCGACGTGCCCGCCCACTGCTCCGCACTCGGCAAGGTGCTCCTGGCGTACGGCGGCCTGGCCGTCCCCCCCGGCGAGCTCGAGCAGGTCACGCCGAGCACGATCACCGACCACGCCGCTCTTGAGCGCCAGCTCGCCCAGGTCGTCCGGCGCGGCTACGCCAGCACTGTCGACGAGCTCGAGATCGGCCTCACCGGTATCGGTGCGCCGGTGCGTGGCAGCGGCGGAGAAGTCATCGCGGCGGTGGGCGTCTCGGGACCCAGCCCGCGGCTGGAGAGACGGCTCGACGAGATCGGCCGACTGTTGAACGACCGAGCGGAGCAGCTGTCCGGACTGCTTCGTCGGCGAACCCGCAAGGAAGGCGTGGCATGACGACTCCCGAGGAAATCCTGCAGGGGCTCTACGACGAGACCCTGGTCGGCAACGCACCGCGCGTGCTCGAGCTGACCAATGAGGGGCTTGCTCTCGGCATGGAGCCGCAGACCCTGCTGTTCGACGCGCTCATTCCCTCGCTCGAGGAGGTCGGCGCCCGCTTCGAGCGCGGCGACTTCTTCGTGCCCGAGATGTTGATCGCCGGTCGGGCCATGGCCGGTGCCATGGAGCGGCTGCGTCCGCTCCTGGCCGAGACCGGGGTGCAGACCATCGGCAAGTTCCTGATGGGCACGGTCAAGGGCGACGTCCATGACATCGGCAAGAACCTCGTCAACATCATGCTCGAGGGAGCCGGCTTCGAGGTGATCGACCTCGGAGTGTAGGTCGCGCCCGAGAAGTTCGTCGCCGCCATCGAGGAGCACCAGCCCGACATCGTCGGCTTCTCGGCGTTCCTCACCACCACGATGCCGATGTTCAAGGCGAACATGAACGCCCTGGAGAAGGCCGGCATCCGAAACTCGGTCATCGTGATGGTCGGCGGTGCCCCGGTCACCCAGGAGTACGCCGACGCAGTCGGCGCCGACGGGTACGCCGCCGACGCGTCGCAGACGGTCAAGCGCGCCAAGTCCCTGCTCCACGAGAAGCGCGCCAAGGTCCCCGCATGAGCACCCCCATGCGGGCCGAACCCCTCGAGACCGTGCTCCGCTCGGCCACCCAGCAGGTCGTCATCGGGCACACCACGCGCTTCTGCCTGATCGGTGAGCGGATCAACCCGACCGGCCGACGGATCTTCCAGGACCAGCTGCGGGCCGGCGACCTCTCTGCCATCGAGCGAGACGTCCAGGCCCAGGTCGAGGGCGGCGCCGACGTGCTCGACATCAACATGGGAGTGCCGCTGACCGACGAGGCCGAGCTCCTGGCCAAGGCGATCACGCTCGTGCAGAAGATCAGTGACAAGCCGATCTGCATCGACTCCTCGGTCGTCGAGGCGCTCGAGGCCGGGCTCTCGGCCTACCAGGGCCGGGCCCTGGTCAACTCCATCACCGCCGAGGACGAGCGGATGGCGCAGATCCTCCCGCTCGTCAAGAAGTACGACGCAGCGATCATCGCCCTGCCCAACGACGAGGACGAGATCCCGATGGAGGTGGAGAAGCGGATCACGCTGACCCGCAAGATCATCGAGGTCGCGACCAAGGAGTACGGCATCGCCGCCGCCGACATCGTGATCGACCCACTGGCGATGCCGATCGGCGCCGACCAGGAGGTCGTCAACACCACGCTCGAGACGATGCGCCGCATCCGCGACGAGTTCGGCGTCAACATGACCTGCGGCGCGTCCAACGTCTCCTTCGGGATGCCGAGCCGGCATGCGCTCGGCGCCGCGTTCCTGCCGATGGCGATGACCGCGGGACTCACCAGCGCGATCATGGACACCCGCACCCCCCACATCGTGGAGGCCGTGAAGGCAGCCGACCTGCTGCTGGGCCACGACGAGTGGGGCGGCGCCTGGATCGCGGCACACCGCGCAAGGCAGGCAGCCTCAGCGTGACGACCGACCCCGCCGACCTCCCGGGCGACGACTTCTCGCTCGACGACGTCCGTCGCGAGGGGCTGTTGCCGGCGCGAGGCGCGGAGTCCGCGCCGCACGACGGCACCGGGCGGGTGGAGCTCGCGTTCACCATCGAGGACGCCGACGGGGCACCGGCTGCCCAGCGCAGCGTCCGGGTGCCGCCGGGCGTGACGGTCTTCGACTCCGCGTCCTGGAACGGCATTGCGATCGACTCCACCTGCGGAGGACACGGCACGTGCCACAAGTGCAAGGTCCGGATCGACGGGCCGACCCCCACCTCGAAGCACGACGTCCGCACGTTCACCCGGCAGCAGCTCGACGACGGCTGGCGGCTGGCGTGCCTGGTCCAGGCGACCCGTGACCTCGCGGTCGACGTACCCCCACTGACCACACGGCCCAAGGCCGCGACCGTGGGCGTCGGCCGTCAGGTCATCCTGCGGCCGGCCGTGCAGAAGCGGTACGTCGAGCTGGACGAGCCGAGCCTCGCCGACCAGCGACCCGACCTCCCCCGCCTCCTGGGCGCCATCGACGACCTCGCCCCGACCGCGGACCTGCACGTGCTGCGACGGCTGCCGACGGTGCTCCGCGCCGCGGACTTCAAGGTCACGGCGGTGATCGTCGACGAGGACCTCATCGACGTGGAGCCCGGTGACACCACGGGCCAGCGCTACGCGATCGCGTTCGACCTCGGCACCACCACGGTCGTCGCCACGCTGATGGACGTCGGCACCGGCACCCCGGTCGCCGTCGCGTCCATGCTCAACAAGCAGCAGCCGTTCGGCGGTGACGTGATCACGCGCATCAGCGCGACGATGATGGACCCCGAGGCGCTGCCTCGGCTGCAGCAGGCGGCCGCGGACACCTTGGCCCAGCTCGCCACCCAGGTCTGCCGCGAAGGCGGCGTCGATCCCGAGCACGTCTACGAGGTCGCCGTGGCCGGCAACGCCACGATGACCGCACTGGTGCTGGGTATCGACCCCGAGCCGCTCGGCGTCGCGCCGTTCATCATGTCGTCGGCCCAGCCGCCGACCGTGCTCGCCTCCGATCTCGGCCTGACGCTGCACCCTCGGGCGCGGGCGATGTTCTTCCCCGCCCTCGGTGCGTACGTCGGCGGCGACATCGTCGCGGGCATGCTCGCGACGGGGATGGACCGCGACAAACGCACCCGGCTGTTCATCGACGTGGGCACGAACTGCGAGATCGTCGTCAGCAACGGCGACCGGATCCTGGCGACCGCGGCCCCGGCCGGCCCGGCGTTCGAGGGCGGCGCGATCCGCTGCGGCATGCGGGCCGCCGACGGCGCGATCGAGGTCATCCGCCTCACCGACACCGTCGACCTGACGGTCATCGGCGAGGTCGAACCGAAGGGCCTGTGCGGCTCCGGACTGGTCGACGCCGTTGCCGAGCTGGTGCGCGTCGGACTTCTGGACAGCTCCGGACGGTTCATCCCCGACGAGCAGGCACCCGATGTCGCGCCCAAGCTCGCCGACCGGCTCACGATGATCGGCCAGGAGCGCGTGTTCGTCCTGCACCGCCCGCACCCCGATGCCGAACCCGAGGACTGCGTGGTGCTGTCGCAGCGCGACGTGCGCGAGCTCCAGTTCGCGAAGGCCGCCATCTCCACCGGCTGGACGCTCCTGCTCGAGGAGCTCGGTCTCGAGCACCGCGACGTGCAGCAGGTGCTGATGGCGGGCTCGTTCGGCAGCTACATCTCGCCCGCATCCGCCGTCCGCATCGGCCTGGTGCCGAAGCTGCCGGTGCTGCGGATCGTCTCCGCCGGAAACGTCGCCGGCGAAGGCGCGAAGATGGCGTTGCTGTCGATCCGCGAGCGCGCCGGGGCCGACGCCCTCCTGAGGGAGGTGACCTATGTCGAGCTCTCTGACCGCACCGACTTCAACGACCGTTTCGTCGACCAGCTCGGGTTCCACGGCTGAGCACCGCTTGGCCCTGATCGCCTGCGGTGCGATCGCCCAGCCCGCGGCCGCGATCGCCGCCCGACGCGAGTGGCCACTCGACGTACACCCGCTGCCACCGTTGCTGCACAACCAGCCCCAGCTCATCGCCGGCGAGGTGCGCCGCCTGTTCGGCGAGCTGGCGCCGTCGTACGCCGAGGTGGTCGTGGGGTATGCCGACTGCGGCACCTACGGCGCCCTCGACGACCTGTGCGCCGAGCTCGGCGTGCAGCGGTTGCCGGGCCTGCACTGCTACGACCTGTACGCCGGACCGTCGCGGCTGGAGAAGTTCTTCGAGGAACAGCCCGGGACCTACCTGCTCACGGACTTCCTGGTGCGGTCGTTCGCCCGCTCGGTGCTGCGCGAGCTCGGCCTCGACCGGTGGCCGGAGCTGCGTGACGACTACTTTCGTGAGTACACCCGGGTCGTCTGGCTGGCGCAGGCTCCGGACGACGAGCTCCGGGCCCTCGCGGAGGAGGCGTCAGCGCGGATTGGTCTGCCCCTGACGGTCGTCGAGACGGGTGAGTCCGGACTCGAGGACGCGCTCGCCGCTCTGGTCACGAAGCCGGGCGCCTGATGGCCAGCAAGCAGGCGACCGAGGCGATCGTCCGGGTCCTGGAGCACGCGCGCTACGAGGTGCTGCCGACTCCGTCGACCGAGGACAAGCTCCTGGAACATGTGCCGCGCGACCGCGTGGTGACGGTGACCGCGTCGCCGAGCAAGGGGCTCGAGGCCACCTTCGACCTGGCCGAGCGCCTCACCGGACACGGTTACGCGGTGGTGCCACATGTCGCGGCTCGCATGGTCAGCGATCGCACCGAGCTCGCCGAGATCTGCGACCGCCTGATCGGCAAGGGCATCACCCGGGTGTTCGTGCCCGGCGGTGACGCCGACCCCGTCGGCGACTACCCCGACGCCCTCTCTCTGCTGGAGGACCTTGCGGCCCTGGGGCGCCCGTTCACCCACATCGGGATCACCGGCTATCCGGAGTCGCACCCCAAGATCGCCGACGACCTGACCGTGCAGGCGATGTGGGACAAGCGCCGCCACGCGACCCACGTCGTCAGCAACCTCACGTTCGACCCGGCGCTGATTCGTAGCTGGCTCCGTCGGATGCGCGACCGCGGCGTGACCATGCCCGTGCTGCTGGGGATGCCCGGACCGGTGGACCGGGCCAAGCTGCTCGGGATGGCAACCAAGATCGGGGTCGGCGAGTCCACCCGGTTCCTGAACAAGCACAAGGGCACGTTCGCGCGGCTCGCCGCGCCCGGCGGCTTCACCGGTGAGCGGTTCCTCGAGAAGTGCGGGCCTGCCCTGGCCATGCCGGACGCGGGCGTCGAGGGCCTGCACGTCTTCACGTTCAACCAGATCGCCGAGACCGAGGCCTGGCGCACCGAGATGCTCCGGCGTCTACGGGCCTAGGGCCTCCGGGTCGGCGGCGAGCACATGGTTGCGGATCGTGAACCAGGAGACCACACCGCCCACGAAGAGCAGGCCTGCGCAGATCTCCGTCGCGGACCGGAAGGCTTCGTTGAGCGCGACTGGGTCGGCGTACTGCTCGCCGCTCAGGCCCACGGCGACGGGGAGCGCGGCGACCGCCAGCAGGGAACCGGCGCGAGCGACCGCGTTGTTGACGCCACTGGCGATGCCGGCGTGCTCCTCCGGGGCTGCCGCGAGCACCGTCGCGGTGAGCGGCGCGACCATCAGGGCCAGCCCGAGCCCGAAGACGGTGACGCCGGGGAACACGTCTCGCCAGTAGTCAACGTGGGAGCCGATCGCAAGCAGCATCAGGGTGCCGACGCCGATGATGATCGGCCCCACGGTCATTGGGATCCGCGGACCGATCCGGGTGGCGAGCCGGCCGCCGCGGGACGCGAGCAGGAGCATGCAGATCGTGATGGGCAGGGTCGCGATGCCGGCCTCGAGGGCGCCGTAGCCGCTGACGGTCTGCAGCTGGAGGACGAGGAAGAACGTCACCGCTCCGAGGGCCGCGTAGACGAGCAGGGTCATCACGTTGGCGGCGCTGAACGTCAGGTCCCGGAAGATCGACAGCTGCAGCATCGGCATCGTCCCGCGGCGCTCGACGACCAGGAACCCGACCGCCGCAAGGACGGCAAGGACTCCGGCGTACGGCGCCAGGGCGCCACCCCACTCGATCAGCGCGTACGTCGTGCCCCCCAGCGCGAGCGTTGCCAGGAGGGCGCCGGACACGTCGAAGTGCCTGGATGCGTGCGGGTCGAGGGTCTCGGGGACGGCTTTCTGCGCGATCACGATCGTGAGCACGGCTAGCGGCAGGTTGATCAGGAAGATCCAGCGCCAGCTTGCGTACTGGATCAGGGAGCCGCCCACGAACGGCCCGATCGCGGCCGCAATCCCGCCGAGACCGGACCACGTGCCGATCGCCTGCGCCCGGTCATCGCGGACGAACGCGCCCTGGATCATCGCCAGGCTGCCCGGGGTGAGAAGCGCGGCCCCCACCCCTTGCAGGACCCGGGCCGCGATCAGGATCTCGGGGTTGGGCGCCAGGCCGCAGAGCATCGACGCCGCGGCGAACCACACGGTGCCGAGCACGAAGATCCGCCGGCGGCCGAACCGGTCCCCGAGCGAGCCACCGATCAGGATCAGGCTGGCCAGCGAGAGCAGGTAACCGTTGGTCACCCATTGCAGCTCGGCCAGCGTGGCGTTGAGGTCCTCGCCGATGGTCTTCAGGGCGACGTTGACGACGGTGCCGTCCAGGAACGTCATCCCGGAGCCGAGGGTGGCAGCCGCGATCACCGCCCGTCCGGTGGCCGTGCCCAGCCGGACCCCGCCGCTGCTCCCCGTCTCGCTCACGCTGGCAGGTTAGACCGAGGCGCGGACGTGATGGTCGCCGCCGGCCACCCGATGGCGATCGCCCTGGACGTGGCTCAGCGGACCTCGTGGGAGCCGGTCGGGGTGACTTGGTAGGTGTGGCCGTGGGGTGAGGTCCAGGTGTAGGTGCCGTCGGGGTCGCGGAGGTAGGACCATCGGCGAGCGGTCTTGGTGCGGTGGTGTCGTCGGCACAGCGGTGCGAGGTTCTCTGGTCGGGTCTGGCCCGGTGGGCCGGGGTCGTCTGCGGTGCCGGGGTCGTATCGGTTGATGTGGTCGAGGTCGCAGGACCTGGAGTCGCGTTCGCACCAGGGGAACACACAGTGTCTGTCGCGGAGCCGGACGAGGTCGTCCATCCATGGTGGTGGGTCGTGCTGGTCCACGACGTCGGTGCGGGCCAGGTCGAGGACCGGCAGGATCGTCACGTTGGACCCGGTGAGCCAGTCGCGGATCTTGGCGATGGTGGCGGGGCCGAGCTTCTCGACCGCACCGACACGGGAGTCCTCGTCGACCTGGACCGCGTCGAGGTGTAGGTACAGCGTCGCCCGGGCGCCTCTGCCGGTTGTGGCGCTCGCCTCGCTCGGGAGCTGGCCGACGAGCTTCCCGATGGCCTTGGCCTTGCGGATCTCGATGCTCTCGGTGTCCCCGTCGACGCCGAGCTGTCGGGCGGTCTGGCACAGCAGGTCGTAGAACCGGGTGAGGTCGACGGTGTCGCCGGTGATCTCCAGCCACGACGTCCCGGTCCAGGCACCAGCCAGTCCGTGGGACAGTCGGGCGTCCCAGCTCTTGCGGGCTTCGTCCTCAGCCTCGGCGACGGGTTAGGTGTCGAACTTCGCCTTCGCCTCGGCCACGGCACGGTCGATGGTGACCGGGCCACACGAGTCCAGCCGAGACACCAGCTGCTCATCGACGTAGCGGGCAGCCTCCAGCGACAGCGACGCGGTGGCCCGGGCCAGGCGGCGGCCGCGCCAGGGCGCGATGTCGAGAGACTGCACGCCCTTGTGGGTCTTGGGGAGGCGGTGCTCCCGGTTCAACGCGTCGGCCATCAGCTGGATCCCGGCTCGCGTCGAGATCCCCAGGGCTGCGGCGAGGGGCTCGGCGGTGAACGCCGCGACCAGGGGGGTGCCGTCGCCGCCGATGGGTTCGTCGCGGTCGAGGACGTCAGCCTCGCCGAGGTCCGACCAGGTCGCGTGCCCGGTCTCGGCCTTGGTGGGGTGCAGCACGCACCAGCGTGCTGCGTAGTTGAGCAGGCGCCGCTCGGCGAGCCGTTGTTGGATGGAGGCATCCTGAGCGTGGGCGAGCAGGGTGTCGGCGTCGAGGTTGTCGACCTCGTGGGGGAAGCAGCCTCTGTCCGTCTCGATCATGGGTCAATTCCAGCATCGAGCACCGACACTCAGAGGCCGCGATCCCCTTGTTCCACAGGGCTTTCGAACAAATCCGAGAATTCTTCTGGCGGTGACCACGGACGGTTCAGGCACGCGCCTCCAGGGACCCGACAAGCACGCACAGGGCACGAAATCTTGCTGGTCCTGGCCAACGCCAGCCCTGCCTCAGCCGCGGAGCACGCGAGCGGAGATCCAGGCGATCGACTCCGAGGTTTCGGACGGTGAGGCGGTCGGTTGCATGACGTGGCTGAGCACCACCCGCACCACCATGTCGAGCGCCGCGTCGAGGTGTGCCGCGTCCAGGTCGATGTCGTAGGGCTCGATCCGTTCGGCGATGACGAGCTTGGCGGCCACCAGCAACGACTCGGAGTGTGTGGTCAGCAGCGGCAGCAGCTCGGTGTCGGCGCCGTGCGTGGCCGACACGACCGCGTGCATCAGCGGATTGTCCTGGGCGAGCTCGAGGACCGAACGGGACGCGGATCGAATCGCCGCCACGATGTCGGTCGCGTGCTCGTCGAAGGCATCCGACACCACTCCCAGGAAGCGGTCGAGCTCCTGCAGGATCATCGCCTCGGCGAGGCCGGACTTCGTGCCGAGCTCGTTGTAGACGGTCTGCCGGCTGACCCCGACCTCGTCCGCGAGCTTGGCCATCGTGACCTGCGACCAGCCCAGCTCGGCGGTCAGCCGGACCGCTGTCCCGACGATCCGCTCACGCATCGACGGAACCGGAGCGAGAGCACGGTCCGCAGCACTGGTCACGAGACCCAGTCTAGGAACCACGGGTGACCTCCAAGTGATTCAGCCCTGCAGGCTCAACGCGAGCACCGGGCAGGCCTGCGTCGCCGCGTGCAGGTGCCCGCGGTGCTCCTCGGCCGGCGACTCGTCGAGCACGTGCATGACCTCGTCGTCGTCGAGCTCGAAGAACTCGTGCGCCATCGCCTCGCACATGCCGAGGCCCTCGCACTTGTCGCGGTCCACCACGATGCGCATCAGCCGGCCTGTCCGGTCATGGCGTCGGTCAGCGGGACGAAGTCGAGCTTCTCGCGGACCCCGCAGTCGGGGCAGCACCACGACTCGGGGATGTCCTTCCAGGCCGTCCCGGCAGCGAACCCCTCGTGCTCGTCGCCGGTGTTCACGTCGTAGACGTAGCCGCAGCCGGGACACCTCGCGGCCAGCACCTCGACTGCGGCGGCAGCCGCGGCCGAGACCTCGTCGGCGCTGAGCTCGCGCTCGTGGACCGGCGGCGGGTACGTCGCCAGGATCCTGTCGCGCTTGCGAGGACTCACGTTGGCCAGCGTCAGGTCGCCGTCGAAGTGGGCGAGCACCCGCGGGTCCATCACGCGGCGCCAGACGAACGGGAAGGCCGCGAGCACGATCATCCCGGCGTACCCGGTCGGCAGCACCGGGGACTCCTCGAAGTCACGCAGCGTCTGGTAGCGACGGGTCGGGTTGGCGTGGTGGTCGCTGTGGCGCTGCAGGTGGTAGAGCAGCACGTTCGTGGCGACGTTGTTGGAGTTCCACGAGTGCGACGGGTCGACCCGCTCGTAGCGCTGGCGTTCAGCGACGCCGACCTTCTGGCGCAGCATCCCGTAGTGCTCCATGAAGTTGACGACCTCGAGCAGGGAGAAGCCGACCACGGCCTGGATCACGAGGTACGGCAGGATCCCGACGCCGAGCCACGCGATCATCAGGCCCCACAGCACCAGGGACATCACCCAGGCATTCAGTACGTCGTTGCCGATCCGGAACGGGTGCTGCTTCTTGCGGGCGTAGCGGCGCTTCTCGATGTTCCAGGCACTCACGACCGAGCCCCCGACGGTGCGCGGCCAGAACTGGTAGAAGTTCTCGCCGAACCGGCTGCTGGCGGGGTCCTCGGGCGTCGCGACCCGGACGTGGTGGCCACGGTTGTGCTCGATGTAGAAGTGCCCGTAGAAGCTCTGCATCAGGGCGATCTTGGACAGCCAGCGCTCGTGACTCTCCTTCTTGTGGCCGAGCTCGTGGGCGGTGTTGATGCCGATCCCGCCGATGCAGCCGATGGAGACGGCCAGTCCGACCTTCTCGAACAGGGTCAGGCCGCCCTGGAACCCAAGCGGATCACCCTTGGCGAGGAGGTAGAACGCCCCGATGAACCCGACGTACTGGATCGGCAGGAACAGGTAGGTGATCCAGCGGTAGTATTTGTCGCTCTCCAACGCCTCGATCATGTCGTCGGGCGGGTTGGCGCGGTCCAGCCCGACAAACAGATCGATTGCCGGGACGATCACGAGGATCACGATCGGGCCGATCCAGAAGAAGGCACCGATGCCCGTGGCCGCCCAGGCGCCGTACGCGATGAACGCCAGGGACGGGACCACGAGACCGATCAGCCACAGGTAGCGCTTCTTGTCCCTCCACTGCTCTGTCGAGCCGGTGGGGACCGTGGTGTTGGCGATCGCGTCCATCGGAGTTCCTCCTGCGGTTGCTGGTTTACAAGACCGTAGAGGATGTAAACCCTGCTTGACAAGAGGAAGGTGTCTGTAAAGTGTCGGCCGTCACCTTCTGTTGACCGGCTCGGCACCGTCAGGCGTTCTCCTTGCGGAAGACCGACGTGCCCCACCAGAAGGCCAGGCCGAACAGCACGAGCGCCCAGGTGGTCCCCCACATCACCCCGCTGGTGTCCAGGTTGCCCACGAACGCGTCGCGGACCCCGTCGACGATCCAGCGGAACGGCATGAAGTCGCTGGTCCGCTGCAGCCAGCCGGCGCCGATGGTCATCGGCAGCAGGATCCCGCTGAGCAGGAGGATCGGCATCATCACGATGTTGATGACCGGCGCCATGACGTCCTCGCTCTTGGTCGTCAGCGCGAGGGCGTTGGAGGCGGCCGCGCAGGCGCCGCCCACGAGCAGCGTGAGCAGGATGCCGAGCAGCACCCCCGACATCGAGCCGCGCATGCCCATCGCGTAGCCGAGGCCCACCAGGATCAGTGCCTGCACCAACAGCTGCAGGATGTCGCGCGTCAGGCGCCCCACGAGCAGGGCGGAGCGGCTCGCCGGCGTGACCCGCTCGGCCTCAACCACACCCTCACGCCACTCACCGATCAGGCTGAAGCCCGCGAAGAAGGCGCCGAACATGCCCAGCTGCACGAGCAGCCCGGGCACCAGGAACGTGTAGGCGTTCGTGGTCCCGCTGTCGAACGACCCGACGAGCGGCTTGAGGAGCGGTCCGAACAGGACGAGGTAGAGGACCGGCTGCATGATGCCGATCAGCACCCACGCCGGGTTGCGCAGGTTCATCCGGATCTGGCGGCGGAAGACCACCGAGCACTCGCGGAGGTAGGTGTTCATCGGTCGGCTCCTTCGAGGGCAGGGGAGGTGGTGCCGGAATCGGGCCCTGCTTCGTCGTACGGCGGGTCGCCGGGGTCGGCGGGTCCCTCGGGCGTGGCGTCGGCCTCGGCGTCGCGCAGCGATCGGCCGGTCAGGGTCAGGAAGACGTCGTCGAGCGTGGGGCGGGCGACCTCGATGGAGTCCAGCGAGACTCCCGCGGCGTCGAGGTCGCGAAGCAGACCGGGCACGACCCGCCCGGCGCGTGCGACACGGCCGCGGACGTGGTGGCCCTCGACCTCGACCGAGTCGCTGATGCTGGCGAGCTTGTCCCGCGCGATCGCGACCTGGTTGTCCCCGGCCACCTCCAGGTCGACGAGGTCGCCGGACACCTGGGCCTTGAGGTTGTCGGAGGTGTCGCTCGCGACGATGTCGCCCTTGTCGATGATGATGATCCGATCTGCGAGGACATCCGCCTCGTCGAGGTAGTGCGTGGTCAGGAAGACCGTCGCCCCCTTGCGGGACCGCAGGCCCTCGATGTGCTCCCACAGGTTGGCTCGCGCCTGCGGGTCCAGCCCGGTCGTCGGCTCGTCGAGGAAGACCAGCGTCGGGTCGTGGATGAGGCCCATCGCGATGTCGAGGCGGCGCTTCTGCCCACCGGACATGTTCTTGGGCATCCGCTTCCACAGCCCGTCCAGCTGGAGCTGCTCGAACAGCTCATGGCCGCGGGCGATGGCGGCGGGACGCCGCATGCCGTAGAGCATCCCGTGGTCGACGACCTCGTCGCCGGCGTAGGCGCCGGAGAAGGTCGAGCCCACCTGCGAGACGTAGCCGATGCTCCGCCGGACCTGCACCGACTGGGTGACCACGTCGTAGCCCGCCACCGTGGCGGTGCCCGCAGTCGGGGTGAGCAGGGTGGTGAGCATCCGCAGCGTCGTGGTCTTGCCGGCGCCGTTCGGGCCCAGGAAGCCGACGACCTCGCCCTCTTCGACGTCGAGGTCGACGCCGTTGACGGCCTGCACGGCCTTCCTGTTCTTGCCCTTGCCGGTGTGGAACGTCTGCACCAGCCCGCGTGCGTGGATCATCGATTCTCCCTCATGTTCAAGTTTGAACAGTAGTGTTCAACATTGAAGAGCCGGCGTCAAGCCGTCCGCGGGTGCCCCGCACACCAAGAGACCCGGGGGCCGACGAGAACTCATCGGTGTCGGGCCGGATCTTCGGGGTGCGGTGCCGTGAACCCTCGGCGCGGCCCCGAGCCTCGCACCTCAGCGGTCCAGAAGCGCGCGATATTTCTCGCGATCGATGTTCATCTGCCAGCCGGGGTCGTCGTCCGGCGGACGCCAACCCCAGTCCTCGTCGGGCTCGAAGCGCAGGCTCCCGTCCCGGATGTCGTGCAGGGTCTGACGCAACCAGGCCAGCTCGGTGACAGCCGTGTCACGCCAGAGCATCAACGAGCGGACCGCGTGCGGGGGGCCGAGGTCGCCCTTCGCAGTCTCGGCGTCCGGGAACTGGTCGACGGTCTCCTCGAGGGCCAGGCGCCGGGCCTCCAGGCACTCGAGGGCCGCCTTCTTGCCGAACAGCGGCAGCATGCTGAACGCCGCGTGGAACGCCACCCTGTCGTAGGGGTCCACCGTCTCCAGCGACGAACGCATCAGCCGGTCCAGCTCGGCCCGTCCCTCTTCAGTGAGCTCGTAGACGGCGACCTCGCGTGCACCGTCGAGCAGGTCGTGACGAACCAGGTGCTGCTGCCGGGTCAGCGTCGCGAGGCCGTGATAGATCGAGCCGGGGTTCACGTGCGCCCACTTGTCGACCTGCCAGGAGACCAGCTCACGCCGGATCTGGTAGCCATTGACTGGTTCGAAGAGCGCGACCGCACCCAGCAGCAGCAGCCGGGTGGTGTGGGCGGTCATGCGCCGAGTCTAGGGACGGACAGCCGGGGAGATCGCCGGTCGCACGGTTGCCTCATCGCCCCGATCCGGCGAGATTGGGGCCATGACTGGAGATTCCCCTGACCTGCCGATCGGGATCGACTTCGGCGGCACCGGCATCAAGGGGGCGCCGGTCGACCTGGCCACCGGCGAGTTCGCCCAGGAGCGGGTGCGGGTCAAGACACCCGACCGGTCGACCCCCGAGAACGTCGCCGAGGTCCTTGCCGAGCTCGTCGGCCAGTTCGGGGAGTCGTCGGCTCCGATCGGGATCACGGTGCCCGGCGTCGTACGCCACGGGGTGGTCAGTTCCGCCGCCAACATCGACCCGGCGTGGATCGGCACCGACGCAGACCGCCTCTTCACCCGGGCCCTCGGTCGCGACGTGCACGTCGTCAACGACGCCGACGCGGCGGGCTTGGCCGAGGTGACGTTCGGGGCGGCCAAGGGGCGGGGTGGCCTGGTCATCCTCACGACACTGGGCACCGGCATCGGCTCGGCGCTGCTGTACGACGGCGTCCTGGTGCCCAACTCCGAGCTCGGGCATCTCGAGATCGACGGTCACGACGCCGAGTCGCGCGCCGCCAACAGCGCCCGGGAGTCCGAGGAGCTGTCGATGGAGAAGTGGGCGCACCGGCTGACGACGTACTACCGGACCGTGGAGAGGTTGTTCTCCCCCGACCTGTTCGTGGTCGGTGGTGGCATCTCGAAGCGGGCCGACGAGTTCCTCCCGCTGCTCGACATCGACACCGAGATCGTGCCCGCACAGCTGCGCAACCAGGCGGGAGTGGTCGGCGCCGCGCTCTACGCAACTACCTGAGCCGCCTTTCCGTCTCACCGGCATGACTAGTCACCTTGCGGGTTACGGGTATCCGAACAGGGCCTTCGTCTGGACAATGGATCCGGGAGGGCCGGGGAGGGCCGTGTCCAAGGGAGTCGGGAGATGAGCCAATCGCCGCCGAAGTCGGCGATCACGACGGACGCCACCCGTCAGGCGACGCCCCGGCCTGCCAAGAAGACCCCCGCCAAGCCCGCCAAGAAGACGACGGCACGCAAGACCCCGGCCAGCGTCGCCACCCGTCAGCCGGCCAAGAAGTCCGCCGCCAAACCTGCCGCGGGCCAGCCTG